>CAZMSZ010000424.1:0-6209 GCA_964569055.1 uncultured Planctomycetota bacterium
GTCCCCGAGCGGGTCCGGCCGGGCGAGCTCGCCGAGCTGGTGCTCGACGTCGCCATGGCCCCCACCTGGCACATCTACGCCACCGACACACCCAACGGGCTGCCCACCCGCCTCGAGCTGACGCTGCCGGCCGGGCTGCGCGCGGTCGGGCCGCTGCAGGAGCCCGAGCCTCACGCCGAGGAGGTCGCGGGCTTCGGTCCGGTCCGGACCCACGAAGGCGAGGTGCGCTTCGTGCAGGCCGTGGAGGTCGCGGCGGAAGCCCGCCCGGGCGCGCTCGCGCTCACGGGCGCGCTCCACTGGCAGGAGTGCGATCCCAACACCTGCGCCGACGGGAAGCACGACATCGCGCTGACCCTCGAGGTCGACCCCGCCGCGGCCGCCAGCGGGGTGAAGGCGCCGGCCCGCGCGGCGCCGAGCGACGGCGGCGCGACCGCGGCGGCCCCCGACGCCACGCCGAGCAGCGGGGGCGCGGCCGCGCCCGCCGACGACGCGCCGCAGGGCGCGCTGGGGCTGGTCGTGGCCTCGATCGGGCTGGGGCTGCTGATGCTCCTCATGCCGTGCACCTACCCCATGATCCCGATCACGGTCTCGATCTTCTCCAAGGGGAAGACGCTCTCGCGACCGCAGGCGATCGCGCGCGCGGCCACCTACGCGGCGGGGATCGTGCTCTCGTTCGTGGCCGTGGGCGGCGTGGTGCAGGTGATCGCGGGCGCCCAGGGACAGGGCGCGGTGAGCGCGTTCGCGGCCAACGGCTGGGTCAACCTCGCGATCGGCGTGGTGTTCGTCTACTTCGCCTTCAGCTTCTTCGGCTACTACGAGCTGGGCGTGCCCGGCTTCCTCCAGCGCCTGATGCAGCTCGGCGCGGCGCGCCGCGCGAGCGACGGGACGGTGCCCGCCTGGTCGCTGTTCCTGATGGGCCTGTTCTTCGTGATCACGTCCTACACCTGCGGGGCGCCGGTCGTGCTCGGGCTGTTCGCGACCGCCGCCCAGGCGCCCCACCCCATGGCGGTGCTCGGGGCGACCTTCGTGTTCGGGCTGACCGTGGCGGCGCCGTTCTTCTTCCTGGCGCTGGTCCCGAGCGCCGTGCGCCTGATGCCCAAGAGCGGCTCGTGGTTCTCGGTGTTCAAGGCCACGCTCGCGTTCGTCGAGCTGGGCTTCGCGATCAAGTTCTTCCGCGGCGCCGAGCTGCAGTGGGACGCGGTCGACCTCCTGTCGCGCGACGTGACCCTCGCGATCTGGACGATCCTCTGCGTCTGCGCCACGGTCTACCTGCACGGCTACTTCCCCGTGCGCTTCCCCCACGACCCCGAGCTGACGACCCACAGCCCGCGCCGCTACGCCTGGGGCTGGCTGCTCCTGGCGCTCGCGGGCTACTTCGGCTACGGGGTTGCCGGCGGCAAGCTCGCCGCGAGCGTCGAGGCGTTCGTGCTGCCCGACAACGTGCAGGGCGATCACCCCAACTCGGTCAAGTGGGGCCCGCTCTCGTATCGCACCGACCTCGCGGGGCTCGAGGAGGCCAAGGCCTGGGCCCGCGCGCGCGGCAAGCCCGCATTCCTGATGTTCACCGGCCACAACTGCCTCAACTGCGCCCAAATGGAGCACGGGGTCCTGCCCCAGCCCGAGGTGGTCGAGCTGCTCGAGCGCGTGCCGCGGGTGGCGCTGTTCACCGACAAGGCCAGCGATCCGGCCGAGCAGGCGCACAAGCAGCTGATGCTCGAGCGCTACAACCGGTCGGGCACGATCCCCTGCTTCTACGTGATCGACGGCGAGGGCGAGATCCGCTCGGCCCAGATCGGCAGCACCAGCGTGGAGGGGTTCGTGGAGTTCCTGAAGGAGGGCGGCCTCTCCGACTGAGCGCGGACGCCCGCCGCGCGCCGCCCACGTCGCGCCCTGGCGCCGCCCGTGGCGCGCCGGCCGCGCGGGGGCCGCGGCACGGCAATGGCGGTACTCCGCCCCGGGCTCCAGCGCTATAGTGCCGCCCCAGGACCACGAGGGAGGCCGCGCATGGGCGAAGCCATCGCGTCGGAGACGATCCTCGAGGCGCTCCGCTCGGTCGAGGCGCCCGGGACCCAAGGCAAGAGCATCGTCGAGCTCGGCTACGTGAAGGGGCTGACCAGCGAGCCCGCCCGGGTCGCGTTCCGGGTCGAGGTGCCCGCGCCGCTGACCCCGACCCGGATCGCGCTGCAGGAGCGCTGCCGCGAGGCCCTCGCGGGCGTCCTCGGCGGGGCGGCCCTCGACGTCGAGCTCGAGGGGCGGATCCCGGCCAGCTTCACCGGCGACGCCAGCGACAGCCTGATCCCCGGGGTCAAGAACGTGATCGCCGTGGGGAGCGGCAAGGGCGGCGTGGGCAAGTCGACCGTCTCGGTCAACATCGCCGTGGGCCTGGCCCGCACCGGCGCCCGCGTCGGCCTGCTCGACACCGACGTCTACGGCCCGAGCGTCCCGCTCCTGATGGGCGTCAGCCGCCAGGACTTCATGGAGGAGCTCCACCTCCGCGCCCACGAGACCGGCAAGCAGGGGCTGTTCCCCTACGAGGCCCACGGCGTGCACACCATGTCCCTGGGCTACCTGGTCGAGCCCGAGAAGGCGGCGATCTGGCGCGGCCCCATGGTGCACGGCGCGATCCAGCAGCTCCTGCGCGACGTGGAGTGGGGCGAGCTCGACTACCTGATCCTCGACCTCCCGCCGGGGACCGGCGACGTGCAGCTCACCCTCTCGCAGAGCGTGCCGCTGGCCGGCGCGGTGATCGTGTGCACGCCCCAGCCGGTGGCGGTCGCCGACGCCTACAAGGCGCTCAACATGTTCAAGACCACCAAGACCGAGGTCCTGGGCCTGGTCGAGAACATGGGCTGGCACGCCTGCAGCGCCTGCGGGCACCGCGACGACGTGTTCGGGGCCGGCGGCGCCCAGGACGCGGCCAGCGAGTGGGACATTCCCTTCCTCGGCTCGCTCCCGCTCGACACGCGCGTGCGCGAGAGCGGCGATCAGGGCATGCCCGTGCTGTCGGGCGAGCTGGAAGGCCCGCTCCCCGACGCCATGTGGGGCGTGGTCGACCGGCTGACCGCGGTCCTGGCCGAGCGGATCAAGGCCCGCCCCCGCTCGCTCCCGATCCGCCGCACCTGAGCGCGCGCCCGGCGCCGCAGCGCAGCGCGGGCCAGCGGTAAGGTGAAGGGGTGAGCGAGCCGCCCCTCGAGACCACGGTGCCGCCTGCGGCCCTGCCGCGCGCGAGCCGGCTGCGGCGCGCGCTGGGCGGGGCCCTGGCGCTTGCGGTCGCGGCCCCCGTCGCGCTCCGGCTCGCCGTGGCGAGCACGCCGCCCCCGGCGCAGCCGCGCGCGGCCGCGCCGCTCCCAGCCGAGGTGGCCGCCCGCTTCGCCTACCCCGAGGCCGGCACCCCCGTGACGCTGCACGCCGAGTTCGCCCACGAGCCCGGCGAGCGCTACAGCACGCGCTGGGCGCAGTTCCCGGTGACCACGCCGGGCGAGACCACGCCGCACCTCGTGCAGGTGATCCACTACCGGGCCCACGTCCCCGGGCGGCGGCCGGCGGTGGTGATCTCGCCGATCATGGGCGGGAGCTACGAGCTCGCCAAGCTCGTGGCCGCGACCCTCGCGCTCGACGGGATCCACGCCGGGATCGTCCTGCGCGCCGAGTCGTATTTCGACGCCGACGCGCCCGAAGCCCGGCTCGAGCGCGTGCTGCGCACCGCCGTGGTCGACCGCCGCCGCGCGATCGACTGGCTGAGCGCGCTCCCCGAGGTGGACCCGGCGCGGATCGGCGCGCTCGGGGTCAGCCAGGGCGGGATCGGCACCGCGATCCTGGCGGCGGTCGAGCCGCGGATCCGCGCGGCCGTGCTGGTGCTCGCCGGCGGCGACCTCCCCGGCATCGTGCTCCGCTCCGAGGAGGCGCGCCTGCGTCGCTACGTGCGCGAGCGCGGCGAGCGCGGGGTCGGGCCCGACGCGCTGCGCCGCCGGCTGGCCGAGGCGGTCGTGTCCGATCCGCTGCGGCTCGCGCCGCACGTCGAGCCGCGCCGGCTGCTCCTGTTCACCGCGCGCTTCGACCGCTCCGTCCCGGCCGACACCCAGGAGCGCCTGTGGCGCGCCCTCGGCGAGCCCGAGCGCCACGACCTGCCGACCGGCCACTACGGAGCGGCGCTGTACTTGCCTTTCATCCTCGGCCGGACCGTGGCGCACTTCGAGCGGCTGCTGCCCGAACCGAACAGGAGGGACCCGTGATCGAGGCGATCAACCCGGCGAGCGGCGAGGTGATCGGCCGCTACGACCCGCACGAGGTGCACGACGTCGAGCTCGCGATCGAGCAGGCGGAGGCCACGTTCCACCAGTGGCGCCGCGTCCCGATCGAGGCGCGCGCCGCGCGCGTGCGCGCCCTGGGCGCGCTCCTGCGCGAGCGCCAGGCGGACCTCGGGCGCCTCGCCACCCGCGAGATGGGCAAGCCGATCAAGCAGGCGCGCGCGGAGGTCGAGAAGTGCGCCTGGGTGTGCGAGCACTACGCCGAGCACGGCCCGGCGCTGCTCGCGCCCGAGCCGGTCGAGACCGAGGCCGCCCGCAGCTTCGTGACCTTCCAGCCGCTGGGCGTGGTGCTGGCGATCATGCCCTGGAACTTCCCGTTCTGGCAGCTGGTTCGCTTCGCGGCCCCCGCGCTCCTGGCCGGCAACACCGTCCTCCTCAAGCACGCCGCCAACGTGCCCGGCTGCGCGCTCGCGATCGAGCGGGTCGTGCGGGACGCCGGGTTCCCCGAGGGCGCGCTCCGGACGCTCCTGATCGAGAGCCACGCCGTGGAGGGGATCATCGCCTCGCCCCACATCGCCGCCGTGACCTTGACCGGGAGCGTGCGCGCCGGCCGCGCCGTCGCGGCGCAGGCCGGCGCGCAGCTCAAGAAGACCGTGCTCGAGCTCGGCGGCAGCGACCCCTACGTGGTCCTCGAGGACGCCGACGTGGAGGCGGCGGCCGCGGTGTGCGCCAAGAGCCGCCTGATCAACTCGGGCCAGAGCTGCATCGCCGCCAAGCGGTTCGTGGTGGTCGAGGCGGTGGCCGAGCGGTTCGAGGCCGCCCTGATCGAGCGGCTCGCGGCGGCCCGGGTGGGCGACCCCGAGCTCGAGGAGACCGAGGTCGGCCCGCTCGCGCGCGGCGACCTGCGCGACGAGCTCCACGCGCAGGTGGTGGCGAGCGTCGAGGCGGGCGCCCGCTGCGTCCTCGGCGGCGAGCTCCCGCGCGGGCAGGGCTACTTCTACCCGCCCACCGTGCTGCTCGACGTGCCGCGCAACAGCCCCGCCGCGGGCGAGGAGCTGTTCGGGCCGGTCGCCGCGGTGCTGCGCGCGCGCGACGAGGCGGCCGCGCTCCACCTCGCCAACGCCTCGGTGTTCGGCCTGGGCGGCGCGGTGTTCACGCGCGACCAGGCCCGGGGCGAGCGGATCGCCGCCGAGGAGCTCGCGGCCGGCTGCTGCTTCGTGAACGACTTCGTCCGCTCCGACCCGCGCCTCCCGTTCGGCGGGATCAAGGAGAGCGGCTACGGGCGCGAGCTCGGCCGCGAGGGGATCCGCGAGTTCACCAACGTCAAGACGGTCTGGGTGAAGTAGCGGCGTGAGCCCGACCCAGACCGCGTTCTTGGCCGTGCTGGCCCTGGTCGCGCTGCAGCGCCTGGGCGAGCTCGTCGTGTCGCGTCGGCGGCTCGAGGCTCGGCCCGAGCTGCTCGTGCGCGAACCGGGCCTGTTCCCGCTGATGGTCGTGCTCCACGCCGGACTCCTCGTCGCCCCGGCGGCCGAGGTGCTGCTGGCGGACCGCCCGTTCCTCCCGCTCCTCGCGGCCGCCGCCGCGCTCGTGCTCGCGCTGGCGACCGCCCTGCGGGTGTGGACCCTGCGCACCCTCGGCCGCGCCTGGAACGTGCGCGTGGTGGTCCCCGACGCAGTGGTCACGAGCGGCCCCTACGCCTGGATCCGCCACCCCAACTACCTCGTGGTCGTGCTGGAGCTGGCCGCGATCCCGCTGCTCCACTCGGCGTGGCTCTCGGCCCTGGGGCTGTCGCTCCTCAACGCGGCGGTGCTCGCGCGGCGGATCCGGACCGAAGAGGCCGCGCTGATGCAGCTCCCCGCCTGGCGCGAAGCCATGGCGAGCAAGGCCCGGCTGCTGCCGGGGCTGTTCTAGTGCCGCGCGGGCGAAGTCCCTTGGAGTAGACGCGCGTACGCCGACGTGCCG
>CAZMSZ010000425.1:0-6157 GCA_964569055.1 uncultured Planctomycetota bacterium
CGGGCCGCGCGCTTCGGCCTTTCCCACGCTTCCCATGCGCCGACCACCCTTCCTGCTTTCCTGTTTTCCTGCTTTCCTGCCCTCTCTTCTGCTCTCGGGCTTGGCTCCCCGTCCGCCGCGCCGACGAGAGCGGCCAAGGGGAGCCGATCACGAGCCCGAGAGAGCGGCCGGCGCCCGCTTCTTTCAGGAGCGGCTCAGCGCGACGCATCTTCCGGCCTGACCGTCGGCCTGGGCCGACGGGTGACGCGTGGCCAGCTCCTGCCTGGGCGGTCTACGCTTGGGGTCGCTGGTTGCAATCGGCCCGACGCGCGGGCGCACGGAGGAGGTGCCGGGTGTCGTCGGTCGAGGTGACGAGGTCGATGGTGCTGCGAGCTTCGCCAGGTCAGCTGATGGTCTGGTCGCGGCTGTGTGCTCGGGCGGCGTCTGCGAGCGGGGTCGACGCCAAGCTTCAGGGGCAGCTCAAGCAAATGGGCGCGATCCTCGAGCGCGCCGGCAAGCCGAGCGACCCGCGTTACGAGGCGTTCGCCGCGATCGTCAAGGCCGAGCCGGACCCGATCGCGCGGACCGTCACCGTGGCGGTGGCGATCTGCGGGAGCAGTCAGCCGGGCGCGGCGCCGTCCTCGAGCGCGGCGTCCACCGCCAGCCCGCCGAGCAGCCGGCCCGGTCCGCGGGACTGGATCTCGATGGCGCAGGACGCGGTGGCCGAGGCCGATCGGCGGCGTCAGCCCACGACCGTGCGCGCCGTGCTCGAGCAGTGGCACGCGCAGTTCAGCGGGCTGGCCAGCCAGTCGACGAACGTCGAGCAGCGCGCGCTGCTGCGGCTCGACGCCCAGAACGTGCTGCGCGCGATCCAGTCGCTGCGCTGCTGAGCGAGCGGCGGCTACCGCGCGCGCTGGAGCAGCTGCTGCAGCGCGTTCGGGTCGAGCTGGTGCAGACCGAGGCGGCGGATCAGCTCGACCTGCTCCGCCTCGCGGATCTTGGCGCGCAGGGACTGCTCGATGTCCTGCCGGCAGCTCGGGCAGTGCAGCCCCTTCACCGGCACGGTCTCGCGCAGCAGCTCGGGGGAGACGCCCGCGCCCGCCGGGCGCTCGGGGGGCGCGTCCAGCCAGAACTTCGACACGGTGCGGCCGAAGAAAACAATGTCGTTGTCGGCGAGGGTGGCCTCCTCGCCCTTGCCGCGCTTCTTGAAGTTGACGTACGTGCCGTTGGAGGAGCCGAGGTCCTTGATCTGGACCGCTCCGCCCGACTTGACCAGCTCGGCGTGGAAGCGCGACACGCCGGGGTCGGTGAGCTTGATCTGGCAGGTGTCGTCCTTCCCCACCCTCGCCGACTCGGTGAAGGTGAAGCGCTTGCCTGCGTGCTCTCCGCTCAGGATCTCCAGGGTCGGCACGGCGTGCCTGCCTCCTCGGGGCCGCGGCCCTCGTCGTCGTTCGTGCGGGGACGGCGCCGGCTCAGGCGCGCGCCCGAGCGAGCAGCGCGTTCAGCGCCTCGGGGCTGAGGTTGGCGAGTCCCACGCGACGGAGGGCGGCGATCTTGGCGCCCTCGTCCCCTCCGGTCACACCGAGGTCCACCTCACGCCAGGCGCGCGCCCAGGGGCCGGTCGGGTCCAGGCTCGGGCCAGCGGCCGCGCCGCCGGCAGGCGCAGCCGGCCCGCCGAACAGGTCGTCCTGGAACCCGCCCCCTTGGTTGAGCGCAGGCGCGGGCGGCGGGGCGGGCCGCGGCGTGGCGGGCGGGGGCGGCGCGGGCGCGGCCGCTGCTGCGGGGGCGCCGAAGGGATCGCCGCCGCCGAAGGGATCGCCGCCGCCGAAGGGATCGCCGCCGCCGAAGGGGTCGCCCCCGCCGCCGAAGGGGTCCGCCGCGGGAGCGCCCCGCGCAGGCGCCGCAGGGGCGCCGAAGGGGTCACCCCCGCCGAAGGGATCGCCGCCGCCGAAGGGATCGCCCCCGCCGCCGAACGGGTTGGGCTGCGGCGCGGGCGGCCCGCCGAACGGGTCGGGCTGCGCCGCGGGGGGGCCGCCGAACGGGTTGGGCTGCGCCGCGGGGGGGCCGCCGAACGGGTTCTGCCCGCCGAACGGGTTCGCACCCCCGCCGCCGAAGGGGTCGCCTCCGCCGTCGTTGTAGTCGATGTCGAAGTCGAACTCGTTGGGCATGCTCGCTCCTGCAGGTCAGCGAGGCCGGGTCGGTGGCGCTCGCCCTTACACGCGGCGTGCAAAGAGCTTGTCGAACGCAGCCTATCACCGGCCCCGCGCGCCTGCAACACGACGGCGGTCGGGTCGTGGTGCGGTAAAGCCAAGGGCACCATGCACTAACCGGCCGAGGTCGGTTTGACAGAGTCGACCTCGGCGTGGTAGGTTCTGCGGCTCAACTCGTTCTGCCGCAAGGACGTGCGGCGTAGGCGCGCATGGAACGGACCCTGATCCGGCTCAAGCCGGAAGACGTCATGTTCTTCAACCGGCAGCTCGCCTCGCTCGCCCGGCTCGGGATGCCGCTCGCCAAGGGGCTCCGGATGCTCGCGCGCGACGTCCAGGACCCCGAGTTCAAGCATTTGATCGAGCTGGTCCAGCAGGACCTCGACGAGGGGACGAGCCTGCCCGACGCGCTGGCGAAGTACCCCGAGACGTTCTCGCAGCTCCACCTCGAGATCGTGCGCGCGGGAGAGACCACCGGCAACCTCGCGGTGATCCTCGACGAGCTCAACTCGCACACCGATGCGATGCAGCGCATCCAGACGCGGATCCTGGAGGCCGTCACCTACCCGACCGTGATCAGCGCCGTGATCTTCGCGTTCATCACGTTCTTCTTGGTGTTCATGGCGCCGCAGTTCGAGACCATGATCGTCAGCCGCACGGCGGCCATGGCGAGCGCGACGTCGGGCGGCGTGGTCACCGCCGACGAGGCGCTGCGCGCCTACCCGCTCACGCGGGCCCTGTTCGCCGTCAGCCGCGTGGTGCGTCAGCCGGTGGTGTTCGGCCTGTTGCTCGCGGGCGCCGTCGTGGGGGCGGTGCTCGGCATCCGCAAGCTGCGGCGCATGGGGCAGGAGTGGGACGACGCGCTGTTCCGGATCCCGATGTTCGGCCGCCTGTTCGAGGGCGCGGCCCTGATGAAGATCACGCGCACCATGCGGGACCTCCTGCAGAACGGGGTCTCCATGGTGGAGACGCTGCGGCTCGCCGCGCGCACCGTGGGCCGCAACCGGCTGCAGGCCAAGCTCGACGAGCTGCGCCAGGCGGTCGAGGAGGGCGGCTCGTTCTCGCGCAACCTCGGCGGCGGGGAGGTGTTCCCCGACACGATGGTGTGGAAGCTCCAGATGGCCGAGGAGAAGGGCATCATCGAGCAGGCGCTCGAGGAGCTGGCGAAGGAGTACGAGCTGGTGGTCGACAAGCAGACCACGCTGATCACCAAGCTCCTCTCGCCGCTGATGCTCGTCGCCATGGGCGGGGTCGTGTTCCTGATGTTCCTGGCGTGCTTCGTGCCGCTGACCTCCGCCGGGTAGTTGCCGCGTGAAGGGGCCCGAGCTCGCCGAGGCCTCCCTCCAGCAGGTGGCGGAGCACGTCCGCCGGCTGGTCCAGCAGGAGGGCTTCCGGATCTCCGAGGTGTGCGACGTCCTGCTGCGCAAGGGGATCTACTCGCGCGCCAGCGACATTCACCTCGAGCCGCACCGCGATGGGGTGCGGGTGCGCTACCGCGTCGACGGCGTGTTCCAGGACGCGGTGTTCCTGCCGATCGAGCTCCACGACCAGCTCGTGTCGCGGATCAAGGTCATGGCGGACCTGCTCAGCCACCGGCGCGAGATCGTGCAGGAGGGGCGGATCAGCCTCGACCTCGACGGCCGCCAGTCCGACCTGCGCGTGTCGGTGGTGCCGACGGTGGCCGGCGAGAAGGTGGTCACACGGGTCTACACGATCAGCCGCGCCGTCCACGACCTCGGCGCGGTCGGCTACGACAAGGACATGCTGCGGCGGATCCGCGCGATCACCTTCGACCTCGAGGGGCTGTTCTTGCTCACCGGCCCCTCGGGCTCGGGCAAGACGACCACGCTCTACGCGCTGCTCCACGAGATCTGCCGGGAGATGGACTCCTACGCCTCGATCATCACGATCGAGGACCCCGTCGAGTTCGAGTTCGGCCTGTGGTCGCAGATGCAGGTCAACCGGCAGGTCGGGCTCGACTTCGCGGCCGGCCTCAGAGCGGCCCTGCGGCAGGACCCCGAGGTCATCATGGTCGGCGAGATCCGCGACGCCGAGACGGCCGAGGTCGCGCTCCACGCCGGGCTGACCGGCCACATGGTGCTCTCGACGCTGCACTCGGGCTCGGCGCCCGAGACGGTGACCCGCCTGGTCAACATGGACCTCGAGCCGTTCGTGGTCGCCTCGGCGCTGACCGGGACGATCGCGCAGCGGCTGGTGCGGCGGCTGTGCGAGGGCTGCCGCGAGCCCTGGCACGACGTCGACCCGGCCAAGCTGGCGCTGATCCGTCAGCTCCACCGCGACGAGATCGAGGGCGAGCTGGTGTTCTATCGCGGGCGCGGCTGCGAGGCCTGTCAGTTCACCGGGTTCGTGGGGCGCCTCCCCGTGGCCGAGTTCCTCGACGTGGACGAGGAGCTGCGCGCGCTGATCCTCGACAAGGCCCGCACCACCGAGATCCACCGCGCGCTCCTGGCCAAGGGCTGGAAGACGCTGCTCGACGACGGGCTGGCCAAGGCGCGCCGCGGCCTGACCACGTTCGAGGAGGTGCTCCGCTCCGTCAGCCTGCGGGAGGTGGTGTGATGCGCCGCGGCGCGGGGCTGGGGCGGCGCGGGTTCGCGCTCGCCGACTTCTTCACGGGCACCCTGCTGCTGGCCGGCGTCATGGCCACGTTCACCGCGCTGACCCGCGCCAAGTTCGAGGCGATCGCCGAAGGGGAGCTCCACGCCCGCGGGGTGGCGGCGCTCGAGGAGGCGCTCGACGACGTGGCGCGGCGCGGGCTGGCGGGCCAGCCGGGCGGGACCGCCGACGAGGCGGGCTTCCGGCTGGTGAGCACGTTCGCGCCCGAGGACGCCGCGCTGACCCGCGGCGAGGGGCGGATCGAGGCGCGCTACCTGCGCGTGGCGGGCGGCGAGGCGCACGGGCTGTACGAGGTCCGGGTCCGCGTGAGCTGGCGAGGGCCGACCGGGCGCGGCTCGGTGTCCGCCTGCACGGTCGCGCCGCTCCCGCCGGCGGACGAGGGCGGCGGCGCGGGAGGCCCGCGATGATCCGCCGGGCCGCGCGCGCGTTCACGCTGGTCGAGCTGATGGTCTACCTGGCCCTCGTCACCGGCGGGCTGGTGGTCGTGGGCGGGCTGGCCCTGTCGGCGCAGCGGACGGTGGCGCTCCAGCAGGCGCTGATCGACGTGAACGTCGAGGCGTCGCGCTACCTCTCGCGCCTGCGGCGCGACGTCGAGGCCTCGCGGGAGCTCGACGTCTCGCAAGACCGGCTCGTCGTGACCCGCCTGGACGGGATGCTCGTGGTCTACGGCCTGCGCACGCGGGTGGAGATCGACGAGAAGGGCGTCGAGCGCGGGCGGGACGTGTTCCCGAGCCTCACCTCGGCGGCCTTCGCGCGCGAAGGGGTGGCGGTGGTCGCGACGCTCGAGGCCACGGTCAGGTTCGGCTGGCGCGACGCCGTCCACAAGCGGTACCGCCGCGTCGCCACGCCGCTCCGCGAGCGGGAGCGGACCCCGTGAGCCGCGCGCGCACGAGCCGGGAGCGCGGCGCCACCTACACGCTCATGATCCTCACCGTCGCGAGCGGCCTCCTGATCGCGGGGGCCGCGCTGACGGACGCCTCGCGTCACACGTTCCAGGTCGCGGCCGAGGACGGGCGCCGCCTCCGGGCGCGCGAGGCCGCGCTGGCCGGCGTCCGCTGGGCGGCCGCGGCGGCCAAGGCCGCGCCCGGGCAGCCGGTGGCCGGCGAGCTCGAGCTCGAGGGCGCCAAGGTCGCCGTGCGCGCCACGGTCCGCGCGGAGGACGGGGCGCTGCTCGTGACCTCGGCGGTCGACCTCCCCGAGCGCGCGCTCCGACTCGACGCCGTGCTGGCGCGCGAGGGCGACGGCTACCGCCTGGACGACTTCGAGCTGACCGCGGCGACGCGCTGATTTCGATGTTTCTGGGGGGCTCCGCCCCCCAGAGTCCCCCCGGCTGTCGC
>CAZMSZ010000426.1:0-6114 GCA_964569055.1 uncultured Planctomycetota bacterium
GATCACCACCGACAAGATCATCGACCGGCTGCTCGAGCACATCGAGGCCGGCGCGGTGGCGGCCGCCTCTTGATGTCCACCCCCGCCGAGAAGCGGTACCTCGACCCCAAGACCCTCACCAAGATCTCGCGCCTGGACATCATCGCGCGGCTGGTGGTGGAGGGGTTCGTCACCGGTCTGCACCGCAGCCCGTACCACGGCTTCTCGGTGGAGTTCGCCGAGCACCGCGAGTACGTGCCTGGCGACGACATCAAGCACATCGACTGGAAGGTCTACGCCCGCTCGGACCGCTACTACATCAAGCAGTACGAGGAGGAGACCAACCTCACGGCCACGATCCTGGTCGACGGGTCGGAGTCGATGCGCTTCCGCGGCGACCCCGAGCTGCCGAGCAAGCTCGACTACGCCTGCTACGTGGCCGCCTCGCTCTCCTACCTGATCCTGCGGCAGCGTGACACAGTGGGGCTGGTGACCTTCGACGAGGAGGTCCGCTCGTTCGTCCCGCCGGCCTCCAACCCCTCGCACCGCAACATGATCGTGAAGGCGCTGACCGAGATCGAGCCGGCGCGCCGCACCGGGCTCGGGCCGGTGCTGCACACCATGGCCGACCGGGTCAGCCGCAAGGGGCTGGTGATCCTGATCAGCGACCTGCTCGATGAGCCGGCGGCGGTGCTGTCGGGCCTGCGCCACTTCCGGCACCGGCGGCACGAGGTGATCGTGTTCCACGTGCTGGACCACGCCGAGCGCACGTTCCCGTTCACCTCCATGACCCGGTTCCGCGGGCTGGAGGCGCTCGGGGACGTGACCTGCGACGCGGGCGCGCTGCGCGAGGCCTACCTCGACGAGCTCTCCCAGTACGTGGGCGAGCTGCGCCACGGCTGCCGGGCCGACCGGGTGGACTACGTGCCGCTCGACACCGCGACCCCGCTCGACGTGGCCCTGACCTCCTACCTGGCGACCCGCGCCGGGATGAAGATGAGCTGAGCCCGCCGTGGACGCACTCGCCAGGTCGTTCGTCAATCCCGCGATGCTCCTCGGGGCGCTGGCGATCGCCGCGCCGATCATCATCTTCCTGCTCACGCGCTTCCGGCACCGCACGGTCGACTGGGCCGCGGTGGTGTTCCTGCAGCGCGCGATCAAGCGCCAGCAGCGGCGCCTGCGGCTCGAGAACCTGCTGCTGCTCCTGATCCGCTGCCTGCTCCTCGCGCTGTTCGCCGCGGCCCTCGCGCGCCCGCGGGTGGTCGGGGACGTGATCACCAACGACGAGGACGCCAGCCGCAACGTGGTGCTGGTGCTCGACACCTCCTACTCCACCGGCTACCAGGTCGGCTCGGACGCGCAGGAGACCGTGTACGAGCGCGCCCGCCGGGCGGCCAAGGACATCGTGGCGGGGCTCCCCGACGGCGACCGGGTCAACGTGGTCGCGTTCGACGAGGAGGCCCGGGCGCTGTACTCCAAGCCGCGCCAGCTCAACGAGCGGGTCCGCCGCGAGATCCTGCAGGACCTCGACGACGCCCCCGAGCTGCAGCTCTCGCAGCAGGGCACCGACCTCGCCGAGGCGCTCCACGCGCTGCCGCGCGTGCTGCGCCCGTTCGACTTCGACCCGGGCGGGCGCCCGCCGCCCGAGGGCGTGCCGCCCAGCGACAAGACCGTGTTCCTGCTCGGCGACGCGCAGCGGAAGGGCTTCCTCGACGCCAACGGCCAGCCCCTCGACCGGAGCCTGGCCACGACGGCCGAGGAGATCAAGCGCCTCGGCGGGCACCTCGTGCTGCTCGACTGCGGCGCCCAGGACCGCGAGCGTAAGAACGTCTCGGTGGTGCGGCTCGCCACCCGCGAGGCCGTGGTCGGGCAGGGGCTCCCCTGCCACGTCGAGGCGACCGTCCGGAACTGGTCGACGGTCGAGGTGAACGACCTCGAGGTGCGCTACTACGTCGACCGGGTGGAGCTCGACGACCGCGACGCGCCGCCGCAGAAGACGGTGCCGCTGCGGCTGGACGCGGGCGAGACCAAGACGTGCGACCCCATGGTCTACACGTTCACCGACCCCGGTCTGCACCACGTGCGGGTCAAGGTCTCCTCCGACGCGCTCGAGCTCGACAACGAGCGCACCTTCGTGGTGGACGTGCGCGAGCAGGTCAAGGTGCTGCTCGTGGACGGCGAGCCCGGCCGCGAGCGGTGGGAAGGCGAGACCGACTTCGTGGCGCAGGTGCTCGCCCTCTCGGAGTACGCCGAGGCGGGTGAGCAGGGCCTGCTGCTCCCCGAGGTGATCGACGAGGCGCAGCTCACCTCGCGCCGGCTCGAGGAGTACGACGCGATCTTCGTGTGCAACGTCCTGGCCCCCAGCGACGAGACCGCGGCGGCGCTCGAGCGCTACGCCCGCGAGGGCGGCGCGGTGGTGTTCACCGTCGGCGAGCTGGTCGACGCGCAGGCCTACAACGACGTGCTCTACCGCGACGGGCTCGGCCTGTTGCCCGTGCGGCTGCTCGAGGCGAGGGGCGGGACGCGCGCCGAGGCGGTCACCGACGAGGACGCCCCCTCGTGGATCATGTCGCTCGGCCAGGCCGAGGGGCACCCCGCCGCGCTGTTCGCCGCCGAGGAGATGCTCGAGTGGCTGCGCTCGCCCTCGATCTTCGGCTTCTACGAGGTCGAGCTCCCCGGCACGCCGCCGCCCGCGCCGCCGGAGGCCGCTCCCGCCCCTGGCGCGACCGAGGCCGCCCCGGCGCACCCCCTCGTCAAGGTCCCGCTGCGGGTGAGCGTCAAGCCGGCCAGCGACGACGCCGAGGCGGTGGCGCGCGCGGAGGCGACCGCGCGGCCGCTCCTGGTCGAGCGGGCCTACGGCGAGGGCGCCGTGTCGGTGTGGCTCTCCACGATCGACGACGCCTGGAACAACTGCGTGGTCTACGACGGCTTCTACCTGCCGTTCTGGCGCGAGCTGGTGCTCGACCTCGCCCAGCGCACGCGCCCGCCGGTGAACCTGCGCCTGGGCGGCCGCTGGGAGCGGGTGATCGCGGCGGCGGAGTACGCGGCCGAGGTCGGGGTGCTGACCCCCGAGGGGCGCCGCGAGCCGATCCCGCAGGAGCGGGTCGGCGGCCGCGACACGCTCCGGCTGGCCTACCCCGGCGACGAGGAGCGCGGCGGCCTGCAGCACGCCGGGCTGTACACGGTCGAGCGCAAGGGGCTCGCGGGCGGCGGGCCGGATCGCACCGAGTACTTCGCGGTGGCGCTCGACACCGACGAGGGCGACCTCGAGCCGTTCTCCGCCGACGAGCTGCAGGGCGCCCTGGGTGGGCTGCCGGTCCAGGCGCTCCGGCCCGAGGGCGCGCGCGAGGCGCTGCAGGGTGAGGGGGCCGTGGGCGGCAGCCAGGAATACTGGCGCGAGGTGATCGCGGCCGTGATCGCGCTCCTGGCGCTCGAGTCGCTGCTGGCGGCGGCGTTCGGGAGGCGGCGTCGATGAGCCCTGCGCTGCTGCTGGCCGAGGGCGGCCCCAAGGTGGTCACCCACCTCGACTGGCCCAACGCGCCCGAGGCCTGGCAGGTGTTCCTGATCATGGCCCTGGTCGTCGCGTTCGCGGCGGCCTGCTACCTGCTCGAGGGGCGGGAGGAGCGGCGCTGGTTCCGGATCCCGCTGGCGCTCCTGCGCGGGGCGCTGATCGCGCTCGCGGTCGGGATCCTGTTCCGCCCGCTGCAGTCGCGCGAGATCGTGGAGGTCAAGAACGGCCACGTGGTGGTGGCGGTCGACACCTCGCGCTCCATGGACTTCGAGGACCGCGAGAAGGACGACGAGCTGCGCGGCGCGATCGCCGGGGCGCTCGACGTCACGCCCGACCGCCTGCGCGAGCTCGACCGGCTCGAGCGGGTCAAGGCGGCCCTCCGCAAGGACGGGGGCGCGCTGCTGCGCCAGCTCGCGGCCAAGAACCAGGTCCGGCTCTACGCCTTCGACTCCACGCGCAAGCGGCTGGCGGACATCGACAAGGGCGCGCAGGCGGAGGGGACCGACACCGTCGAGGCCGCTCTGGCCGCGCTCGAGGGCACGCAGGCCGACGGGGGGAGCACGGCGCTGGGCGACTCGCTCCAGCGGATCCTGACCGACATGCGCAGCGAGCAGGTCGCGGCCGTGGTCCTCCTGACCGACGGGCGCTCCAACGGGGGCAGCCTGGCGGCCGAGGCGGTGGCCGCGCGGTTCGGGCGCAAGCGCGTGCCGATCTACGCGGTGGGGGTGGGCGACCCCGAGCCGCCGCGCGACGTGGCGGTGGACGACTTCCGCGCGCCGGACGTCAGCCTGGCGGGCGACGTGCTGCGCGGGTCCCTGCGGGTGAGCGCGCAGGGCTACAGCGAGCCGCGCAGCGTGACCGTGCGGATCAGCCTCGACGACGCCCGGGTGGCGGAGGAGACCGTCCTGGTGGGCGGCGACCGCCCCGAGGCGGAGGTCCGCTTCCAGACCAAGGTGGCCCGCCCCGGCGAGTACACGCTCGAGGCCGTCGCCGAGCCCGACCCCGACGAGCTCACGGCCGAGAACAACCGGGCGGCGCGCCGGGTGCGCGTGATCGACGAGCGGATCCGCGTGCTCTACATCGAGGGCTACCCGCGCTGGGAGTACCGCTACCTCAAGAACGCGCTGGTGCGCGACCGCCACATGGAGGTCCAGTGCCTCCTGTTGTCGGCCGACCCGGGGTTCGTGCAGGAGTCGAGCCCGGGCGTGGCGCCCCTGCGTCAGCTCCCCTCGCCCGAGCGGCTGCTCGAGTACCACGTGGTGATCGTGGGCGACGTCGACCCCGAGGCGAAGGACCGCGCCGGGCGGCCGGTGTTCTACGACGGGGCGCTCGAGGCGATCCGCGAGGTCGTCAAGGAGCGGGGCGGCGGCCTGCTCATGGTCTCGGGCGAGCAGTCGGCGCCGCGCCGCTACGCCCAGACCCCGCTGGCCGACGTGCTGCCGATCCAGGTCGACGAGGCGGCCCCGCTGCGCCAGGACTACAGCCGCCCCTGGCGGCCGCGCCTGACCCGCGAGGGGCGCGAGTCGCCGCTCCTGCGGCTCGAGCCCGACGAGCAGCAGAACCGCGAGCTGTGGGACGGCAAGCTGCAGGACCTCTACTGGTACTCGCAGGTCCTGCGCCCCAAGCCGCAGGCCCACGTGCTCGCGGTGCACCCGACGCACCGCAACCAGCACGGCGAGCTGCCGCTCCTGGCCTGGCACCGCTACGGCGCCGGGACCGCGTTCTGGCAGGGGATCGACGAGACCTGGCGCTGGCGCGCCGAGGTGGGGGACAAGTACCCCTACCGCTACTACGGGCAGGTGATCCGGTTCCTCTCGCTGCAGAGCTTCACCCGCTCCAAGCGGTTCTTCATCACGACCGACCGCCTGCGCTACGACGTGGGTGACGAGGTGCGGATCCGCGCCGAGGTGCGCGACGAGGAGGCGATCGCCGCCGGGGCCGACGGCAAGCAGACGATCCAGCTCGAGCACCCCAGCCGCGCCGTGGAGCCGATCACGCTCTCGGCGGTCGAGGGCGAGCCCGGCAAGTTCGAGGGCACGTTCAAGCCGGTCGACACCGGCTCCTACCGCCTGTTCGTCGAGCCCGGCGAGCGGTTCGGCGCCGACGAGGTCGCCTCGCGCGTGTTCGAGGTCGAGCTGCCCCGCCTCGAGCTGCAAGAGCCGCGCATGGACCAGACCGGCCTGGAGCAGGTCGCCCTGGCCTCGGGCGGCAAGTTCCTCCGCCTGCACGAGCTCAGCGCGATCCCCGACCAGCTCCCCGAGCTCTCCGAGCCGATCCTGGTCGGCCGCTCGGAGACCGAGCTGTGGGACCGCCCCTGGGTGTTCATGCTGTTCTTCACCCTGCTGCTGATCGAGTGGGTCGGGCGCAAGGTCGCCCGACTGCTCTGAGCCTCGGGCTGCGGTGGTGTGAGGCGCCAGCTATTGGGTTGGGCGCCCGAGGCTCAGAGCAGCCGGATGGGGCGGGGTTCTGGGGGGTGCCACTCCTTGGGGTCAGGAGTGTGTGCTGTCGCTTGGAGGGCCACGCCTCGGCGCCATGCGGGCGATGAGATGGCTGTCGCTCGCACGGCCACGCCTCGGGAGGACGTGAGCGATGTGGTTGCTGTCGCTTGCACGGCCACGCCTCGG
>CAZMSZ010000427.1:0-6111 GCA_964569055.1 uncultured Planctomycetota bacterium
CGGTGCGGGCTGAAGGAGGCCAAGGACGCGGTCGAGGCGCTCGAGCGCGGCGAGCCCTCGCCGATCCCGCTCGGCGTCGCGGCGCCCGCGACCCCCGAGGCGGGGCTGGAGGAGGTCGTGGCCCTGGTCCGCGAGGGGAAGAAGATCAGCGCGATCAAGCGCTATCGCGAGCTCGCGGGGTGCGACCTCAAGACCGCGAAGGACTACGTGGATGGGCTGTAGGCAATCGTCCACGCCGCACGAACGACTCGGGCCAGGGGGCCCCGTGAGCACGGATCGGGCGGGGTCGGGCGACTGGCGCGGCCTGCTGGCGGTCGACCTCGGCTGCGCGCTGGCGGGGTTGGCGCTGAGCGGCCTGTGGCGCGCCGCGCTGGCGTCGCCGCAGGCCGCTCACCTGTTCGCGTTCCTCGGCACCGCCGCGCTGCTGCTCGTCAGCCTCCACCTGCTCTGCCGTCGGGGCGCGCTCGCCGCCCGCCCGGAGGACTTCGCCGCGCGCGAGTGGCTCAAAGCGGTCGTGATCGTGTGGGCGCTCAGCTATCCCTTCGTGCTCCTGGGCGTGGCCATGAAGGCGGCCGGCGCCTCGCGGACCTTCCGCTTCGAGGAGAAGTGGGCCGAGACGCTGGCCTTCCTGCTGCTGCTCCTGGCTGGGACCTACGGGGTGCGCCTGGCGCTGGTCGCCGCGAAACCCCCGCCCCCGGCGCCGGGCGCCGAGGAGCAGCGCGGCCGCGGGGTGACGCTCCTCCACGCGGCCGCCGTGAACGCCCACGCGCTGGTGGTGGGGCCGGCGGCCGTGGTCGCCCTGGAGCACCGCGCGACGGCGCTCGCCGCGATCCCGTTCCTGTTCGTCCCCCGGCTAATGGTGCTGGTGTTCCGGTTCGAGCGTCGGAGCGCCGCCCTGACCCTCGCGAGCTTGCTGGTGCTGATGGCGGAGACGGCCGGGCCGAGCGGCTGAGGGGCGGACCGGCGCGAGCGCGCGCGGAGCGCCGGTGACGGACCGGACGCTTATCGCTGCCCGACCGCCCCGGTAGCATGGGCCGCGTGATCCTGACCCGCAGCGCCGACTACGCCCTCCGCGCCTTGATCCACCTCGCGCAGTGCCCCCCGGGGGAGGCGCAGCGCCTCGACTCGATCGCGCAGGCGCAGCGGGTCCCGCCGGCGCTGCTCTCCAAGCTGCTGCAGACGCTGGTGCGCGGCGGGGTGCTCCGCTCGCAGAAGGGCTACGGCGGCGGCTACATGCTGGCTGGCGACGCGGCCGCGGTCACCTTGCGGCAGGTGGTCGAGCTGATCGACGGGCCGTTCTGCGTGTTCGAGTGCCTCGTCGACGAGCGGTTCTGCGACAAGTGCGACGAGTGCCGGCTGCGCGTCAAGTTCGCCGAGCTGCAGGAGACCATGCTCGCCGCCATGGAGCGGACCACGCTCGTCGACTGCCTCCCCGCGTCGGCCGGCTCGTAGCCAAGGCGCGCCGCCGCGCGCGAGCGACGGGGGGCCTTGGTAGATTGGGCCCCCCTCGCGAGGCCGAGCGTGTCGACCGTCCCGCCGAACACCCCGCCCACCTTGATCCAGGCGCTCCGCGCGCTCGAGGGCTCCGAGCGCCTGCTCGGGGTGTACGACCGCCGCGGCAAGAAGCGCACCGACCGGCCCTACGCCGAGGTCGTGGCCCGCGCGCGGCGCTGGGCGACCTGGCTGGAGCAGCAGGGCGTCCGCCCCGGCGAGGTGGTGTTCCTCTGCCTCCAGACCTCGCACGACCTGCTCGAGGCGTTCTTCGGGGCGGTGGTGCTCGGCGCGCTCCCGTGCTGCCTGGCGCTCCCGCGGGCCGTGGGCGGGCTGGACGTGTTCCGCCGCCGACTGGCGCTCCTCGCCGAGCGGTTCCCCGGCGGGACCTTGATCGCCGCCCCCGACGTGGCGGCCGAGGCGGGGCGCCCCGCGCTCACGCCGCCCGAGTCGCTCGACGGGCTCGCGCTCGCGCCGCTCGCGCCGGTCGACCCGGGCGCCCTGTGCTACGTGCAGCTCACCAGCGGCTCGACCCGCGCCCCCAAGGCGGTCGCGATCAGCCACGCCAACCTGGCCGCCAACGCGCACGGGATCTTCCGGGCCGGGGGGGGCGGCTCCCACGAGACGTTCGTCAGCTGGCTGCCGCTGTATCACGACATGGGCCTGGTCGGGATCGTGTTCACCGCGCTGTTCCACGGCGCCGACCTCGTGCTCATGCCGCCCGAGACATTCGTGGGCACCCCGCTCAAGTGGCTGGAGGCGCTCTCGGAGCCGCGCGCCGAGGTGATCACCAGCGCGCCCAACTTCGGCTATCAGTGGTGCGTCGATCGGATCGGGGCCGACAAGCTGCGGGGGCTCGACCTCTCGCGCTGGCGGATCGCCTGCTGCGGCGCCGAGATGGTCCGGCCCGAGACGCTGCGCGCGTTCACCGCGCGGTTCGCGCCGTTCGGCTTCCGCGAGGGGGCGTTCATTCCCTGCTACGGCATGGCCGAGACCACGCTGGCGGTGACGTTCTGCCCGCCGGGGCGCGCGCCGCTCCTGCGCGACGGGCGGGTGTCGTGCGGCCCGCCGATCGAGGGGCTGGAGGTCGAGGTGCGCGACCCCGCCAGCGGCGCGCCGCTGCCCGACGGGGTGGAGGGCGAGGTGTGCGCCCGGGGGAGCTCGCTGTTCCAGGGCTACTTCCTCGACCCCGAGGCCACGGCCGCGGTGGTGCGCGAGGGCTGGTTCCACACCGGCGACCTCGGCTACCTCGCCGACGGCGAGCTGTACGTCACGGGCCGGCTCAAGGACCTGATCATCCTCGACGGGGTCAACGTGGCCCCGCACGAGCTGGAGTGGATCGGCGAGGAGCTGCTCCCCTGCGAGGGAGGGCGCGCCGCCGCGTTCAGCGTCGAGCCCGCCGGGCGCGAGGTGCCGGTGCTGGTGGTCGAGGTGCGCGCGGTCCCCGAGCCGGCGCTGCTCGAGGAGGTGGAGCGCCGGGTGGCGGCCGACGTGGGCGCGCCGCTGTTCGACCTCGTGCTCGTGCGGCGCGGCTCGCTGCCCAAGACCAGCAGCGGGAAGGTCCAGCGGGGCGAGGTCCGGCGACGGTACCAACAGGGCACGCTCGAGCAGCTGTGGGCGCGCCGAGAGGCGAGCGAGTGACCGAGAACCAGCAGAAGGTGTTGCAGATCCTCTCCCGCGTGGTCGAGCGACCGGCCGAGGCGCTCACCCCCGAGCTGTCGCTCAAGACCGACCTCAAGCTCGACTCCTACCGCGCGCTCGACCTCCTGGCCGCGATCGAGGAAGAGCTCGACGTCGAGATCTCGGAGGTCGAGGCCGCCAAGGTCGAGACCGTGGCCGACGTCCTGGCCCTCGCTCAGAAGGGCTAGTAGGGCGTAAACCGCTCACCGTCAACGGCTAACCGCTCCTGCTTGGCACGGTGCGTCACGCGCCGTAAGCTGAATTGGTCGACCGACCGAATTGGTCGACCGACCGAATCGAGCGGATCCATGGGCGACGAGGCAGCACGGGCGACGAAGGCCGATCCAGTCCAGGAGATCCTGGACGCCGGCCGTCGCTGCTTCGCGCGGCACGGCTATCACGGGACCTCGATCAAGACGATCGCCGCCGAGGCCGGGATCCGCTCGCCCTCGATCCTCCACTACCACTTCCGCAACAAGGAGGCGATCTTCCTGGCCGTCGTGCGCCAGGCCGTGGCGGCGCTGACCGCGCGCGCCACCGAGATCGGCCTGCAGGTCGTGGAGGGGCCGCGCGGCCTGGGCGCGATCGAGGCGTTCTTCTCCTTGATCGACGAGGAGGAGGACCTCGGCCCGCTGCTGCTGGAGGGGCTGGCCATGGGCGCGCGCGAGGGGCCGACCCGCGCCGAGCTCGGCGAGCTGTACCGCGGCCTCGAGGAGCTCGTGGCCGGCGCGACCCAGCAGCTCCTGGGCGAGGACGCGCAGCGGCTCCCGCTCGACCTCCCCACGCTCGCGGCGGCCGTGGTCGACCTCATGACCGGTCACGCGATCCGCTCGTCGCTCGAGGGGCGTCGCCCCGAGCTCGCCAGTCAACGCAAGGGCCTCCTCACCCTGCTCGGTCTGCTCCGGCCGGCCGTGCGCGAGGGGGAGTGAGCCCCAAGGAAGGTCGCCCGTGCCCGTCCCCGCCAGCTCGAACTACCTGACCGACAACGAGGACCTCCTCTGGCACCTGCGCCACTCGGTGGACTGGCGCGAGATCGTCGAGCTGACCGAGCGCGGCTTCACGCTGCCCGACGGGCCCGCCGACCTCGAGGAGGCGAAGGAGTCGTACCTCGCGATCCTGGAGGAGGTCGGCCGGTTCGTGGCGAGCGAGGTGGCGCCGGTCGCCGAGGCGCTCGACGAGCAGGGCACGCGCCTCGAGGACGGCGAGGTCCACATGGCGCCCGAGGCGGACGCGATCTTCGCGCAGCTCGCCGAGATGGGCATGCACGGGCTGATCGTGCCGCGCGAGCTGGGCGGCATGAACTGTCCGCTCGTCCTGTACTTCACCCTGGGCGAGCTCATGGCGCGCGCCGACTGCGGGACCATGACCCACTTCGGGTTCTTCGGCGGGATCGCCATGATCCTGCTCAACTACGCCGCGCGGGAGGGGACGCTCCGCCAGAAGGACGGGCAGGTGGTCGAGACCCGCTTCCGCCAGGCGGTCGACGAGATCGTGGCGGGCGAGGCCTGGGGCGCCATGGTCCTGACCGAGCCGGGGGCGGGCTCCGACCTGGGCGCGATCCGGACCCGCGCCACCCAGGGGGCGGACGGGCGCTGGCGGATCAGCGGCGAGAAGATCTTCATCACCTCGGGCCACGCCCAGTGGCAGATCGTGCTGGCGCGCACCGCCGACCCCGCGCCGGGGGAGTCGGGCCTGGACGGGCTGTCGCTGTTCTTGGTGCCGCGGCGCCTCGAGCGGGACGGCGAGGAGGTCGAGAACATCAAGGTCACCAAGGTCGAGAAGAAGCTCGGCCACAACTCCTCGCCGACCGTGAGCCTGCTGTACGAGGAGAGCGAGGGCGAGCTGATCGGCAAGCTGGGCGAGGGCTTCCCGCTGATGCTGATGCTCATGAACAACGCCCGCGTCGCCGTCGGCTTCGAGGCGCTCGGCGTGTGCGAGGCGGCCCACCGCATGGCGCGGGAGTACGCGGCCAGCCGCGTCACTATGGGCAAGCCGATCCAGGAGCACCCGCTGGTCGCCGAGATGCTCCAGGACATGGACACCGCGATCCGCGGGATCCGCGCGCTCGGGTTCGAGGCGATCAACGCGGTCGAGATCTCGCACAAGCTCGAGGCCAAGCTGCAGCTCGAGCCGCCGGCCGACCCCGAGGAGCGGCGCGCGCTCGAGCGGCGCGCCAAGAAGCTCAAGCGCTACGCCCGCGAGATGACCCCGCTGGTCAAGTACCTCGCCAGCGAGAAGGCGGTCGAGCTGGCGCGCGTGAACATGCAGATCCACGGCGGCATGGGGTACATCAAGGAGACCGGCGCCGACCGCCTCCTGCGCGACGCGCTGGTGCTGCCGGTCTACGAGGGCACCAGCCAGATCCAGGCGCTGATGGCCCTCAAGGACCACCTCGGCTACGCGATCAAGGACCCGGCCCGCTTCCTGCGCAAGGCGGCGGCCGCGCGCGTCGCGGCGCAGGTCTCGAGCGGGGTCGAGCGCGGGCTGCACCAGGCGGAGGTCAAGCTCTACCAGGCGATCGAGGCGATCCTGATGCGGATCGTGGGGACCAAGGTCAGGAGCGAGTGGACGCACCTCGCCCAGGGCTCGCTCCTGGAGCGGATCGACTACCTGCGCAGCGGCTTCTTGCGCGAGTGGGACGCCAAGGAGGACTTCGCGTTCGGCCTGCTCCACGCCGAGCGGCTCACCAAGATCCTGGCCGACGTCTACGTGGCGCGGATTCTGGTGCGCCAGGCCAAGGAGCACCCCGAGCGCGAGGTCTACGCCCGCCGCTGGGTGACCCGCATGCTCCCGCGCGTCAGCGCGCTCTCGCAGGAGATCCAGTCGGGGATCGACCTCGACGACCTGTTCGCCAAGAACGGCGCCGCCAGCGAGGCCGAGCTCGAGGAGCCGGTCGCGTAGGGATTAACTACTCGTGCTCGTGCTCGTGCTCGTGCTCGT
>CAZMSZ010000428.1:0-6102 GCA_964569055.1 uncultured Planctomycetota bacterium
GCGTTCCGGAGCGCCGGCGGCGCCGGGCCCTTCCCGAACGCAGGCGGCCCGCCGTCACAGCTCGTAGAGCAGCCAGCGGTAGCGCTTCCGATCGCGCTCGGCCTCCAGCGTCCGCAGCGGGCGGGCGCCCGCGGCGCGCAGCGCGGGCTCGAGGTCGCCGCGCAGGGGGGCGCGGCCGGCGAGGAGGATCGCGAGGTAGCGGGCACCTACCCGGCGCGCCGCGGCCAGCGCCTCGGCCGGCGAGCCAGGCGGCACGTCGAGGAACGGCGCGCGCGCGTAGTGGGCCACCACCCGCGTATCGTGGCCGACCAGCGACCACGTGCCCGCGGGGAGCCCGCGCTCGGCGGCGTGCTGCGCCAGCCAGGCGCCCAGCTCGCGCTCGGCGAGGTGGTGCAGGCGCTGCGGCTCGATCGCCTTGGGGGTCAGCAGCAGGGTGGCCAGCCCCAGCGCCAACCCGAGCTCTCGGCGCGGCCGCCAGCGCAGACCCGCCAGGAGCGCCAGCCCGCGCGCCGCGAGCGGCACCACCAGCACGCCCACGGCGGACTGGTGGGTCCGCGAGGTGTAGCCCCAGCTCGCCTTGAGCAGGACGTGCGCCCCCAGGAACGCGCCCCAGGCCAGGAGCGGCAGCAGCCAGCCGGGAGGCCTCCCGCGCAGCCCGAGCCGCCGGGGGCCCACGAGCAGCAGCCCGGCCGCGGCGAGCGCCAGCGGGAGCGCGTGAGCGGCGGCGAGCGAGACGTGGAGCGCGCGCGCGGCGCTGGCGAGGAGGCCCGGGCGACCCCCACGTTCGGCGACGGCCACGGGCCCGGGCGGGGTCGGCTCGGCCGCGATCAGGGCGCGCAGCTCGGGCTCGCGCTCGCGATCGCGGGGCCGCTCCGGGGTCGCTGCGGGGTCGGCACGCAGGGCCTCGCGGATCAGGGTGTCGGCGCGCTTCTTGAGCGAGAGGCGCCACTCGCCGGCGTGGAGGCGCATGCCCACCAAGTACGGGCTCATGACGACGAGCGCAGCGAGCGCGAAGGCGGCGGGCAGGGCGAGCCGGCGCGCGCGGGCCGGGCGCGGCGCCTCGGCGGCGAGGGCCGCGATCAGCAGGCCCACGGCCAGCCCGGCGCCGGTGGCGAGCGCGTCGGAGCGGGCGAGGAAGCCGAGCCCCACCGCCCCGCCCGCCAGGGCCGCGTCGCGCGCCCGCCCGCGCCGGGCCGCCCCCAGCGCGAAGGCCAGCGCCCAGGCCAGGCAGGCGTGGGCCAGCGCGTAGGCCATGACCTGCCCGCCCAGACGCACCAGATAGGGGTGGAGCGCGGCCAGGAGCCCGCCCACCAGCGCGGCGGTGCGCGGGCGCTCGGGGCACAGCCGCGCCGCCGCCAGCGCGCAGGCCGGCGCGACCAGCGACGAGACCGCGACCGACACCACCTGCGCGGTCGCCTCCAGCGGCAGGCGCCCCAGCCCGCTCGCCAGCGCGACCAGCGCCGCGTACAGCGGGTGGAAGTGTAGCTCGAGCGCGTCTTGCCAGCGCCCCTCGGCCAGGGCCCGCGCCAGCTCGAGCTCGACTGCGCCGTCGGGGTTCACGACCGGCGTGCGGATCGCCTGGATCGCGCGCAGCGCCAGGGCGAGCGCGGTCACCCCGACCAGCACCGCGCGCTCGACGCGGGCGGCCGGATCGGCGCACGGACCCGTGCCCGGAGCGGAGGCCAGCTCCGGCGGGCTCAAGCGCCGGCGGTCGCCTTCTTCTTGACCTTGCGCATGACCGTGCCGGCGGCGTCGATCGCGACCACCACGAACCCGCCCGAGCGGGGCAGGCTGAGGCGATCGCCAGGGCGCAGCTCGACCGTCCCGGTGAAGCTCTTGCGGTTGAGCTTGGTCCCGTTGCGCGTCTCGAGGTCGCGCACCAGGAGCTGGTCGCCCAGCACCTCGAACCGCAGGTGCTCCTCGTCGATCTCGGGCGAGGGCACGAACACGTCGCAGTGCTCGCCGCGGCCGACCAGGAACCCGCCGCGGAGCGGGAACATGCAGTCCTTGTCGCGCTGCAGGTAATACCGCAGGACGCTGCTCGTGTCCTGGCCGTGAAGCGCGGCGGGCAGGCTGTGGGTGACGGCGCGCAGGGCGGGCTCGTCGATGTTCACCGGCTGCGCGCCCGGGTGGAGCACGCAGATCAGGTAGGCGCCGAGGTCCTTGAGCTGGGTCACGAGCACCTGCCGGTCGCCCCGGAAGTCGAGGGCCCGGCACTTGCCCGCCTTGAACGGGGCGAGCCCGCGGGTGCAGCTCGCGAGCATGACCGAGCTCACGGCCGCGAGGAACTCGCCCTGGCGGACCTCCTCGTGGGTGGTCGCGAGCACGAACCCATCCGAGGACGCGACGGAGAGGCTCTCGCAGCCGTGGATCGCCTCCCGCACCTTCTTGAGCCGCTCGACGAGGTCCTGCACGGTGCCCTCCCCCGGCACGCCCGAGGTCTCGTTTTACCAAGAGGTGCCGCGCGAGGTGACCGCCGCGGCGCGCGCCGCTCGGGTCCGAGCGGTCGGCAGGCCGCTGCTATGATCCCGCGCGTGAGCGTGGTGTTCCTGGCCTCCGACCTCGCCGTGAAGGGCGCCCGCAAGCTGGCCGCGCTCGACGCGCGCGCCGCCGCCGCGCTCCACACCGGCGGGGGAGTCTCGACCAACCCCAAGAGCTGGCCGTGCGAGGACTCGCTCGCGCTGCACCGGCTCGCGGACGGAGCGGCCCTAGGGGCGGTCGCCGACGCGCACTGGGGCGGCGCCGCGGGCGAGACCGTGGCTCGCGAGCTGCTCGCGAGCTGGCAGGGGGCCGGCGAGGGGCGCGCCCTCCAGCGCCTCCACCGCACCCTGCTCCGCCTCGAGGCGCGCCACCTCGGCGGGCGCGACCCGCAGGACCCCTCGGAGACGACCGCGATCCTGGCCCACCTCGCCGGCCGCACGCTCAACTTCGTGAGCGTGGGGGACAGCTTCCTGCTGGTGCTCGATCCCGCGCGCGGCACGTGCGCGCTCAAGAACGAGCTGGCCGGGATCTTCCTCGGCCAGCACCCGCTCAGCGCCCGCCCGGGCTCGCCGATCGACGGCGGCACCCTCGAGCTCGCGCCGGGCCAGCTCGTGCTCCTCGCCAGCGACGGCCTCGAGGAGGGCATGTGCGACCTCGACCCCGCGCGCTGCCTCGAGCTCCTCGCAGGGGACGGCCCGCTCGAGCAGCGCCTGGCGCGGCTGCTCGACTCCGCCGCCGCGCCCCCCGCCGGGCGCGACAACCTGGCCCTGGTGGCGCTGGCGGTCGAGTAGCGGAACCGCGCCCGCCGCGGGGGCGTGGAGGAGGACGGAGGAGGGCGCCATGCCACGGGCGCACGCCGCCGCGCTCCTGCTCGCGCTGCTCGCCGCCTCGCCGGCCGCAGGCGAGGAGGCGGCCGCGGCCACCCTGGAGTACCGGATCCTCGCGCACGAGCCGAACTTCACGCCGTTCGGCGAGGGGCTGCTCGGCGAGCCGTTTCGCGACGAGCTGCCGCATGCGGTCACCGCCCTGCGGCTGCTGCTCGACCGCCCCGACGCCGCCGCCGTCCTCCGCGAGCTGGCGGCCGACGAACAGGCACCGCTGGGAGGGAGGCTGTACGCGCTGGCAGGGCTGCGCTGCGTCGACCCGGCCACGTTCGCGCGCCTGGCGGCGCCCTGGCGCGAGCGCGACGACGCGGTTTGGCTGCACGTGTTCCACGACGAGCCCCACCGGCTGTGCGCTCGAGTGACCGCGCTCGACGACCCGGCGCCGGACGGCCAGGCGGCGCGCCTGAGCGAGTGGCCCCGCACGGCGCCCCCGCGCTGCGCGCCGCGCGAGGCGGCGGCCCTGCTCGACTCCCCGCGCTCGCGCCTGCGCCGGCGCGCGCGCGAGCTGCTCGTCGCCCACGGCCGCGCAGCGGGCGCGGTCCTGGCGGAGCGCGTCGCGCGCGGCGGGACGTTGGCGCGCATGGAGGCGCTGCGCGCGTGTCAGGCCCTCGGGGCGCGGGCCGTGGACGCCGTCCCCGCGATCGAGCGCGCGCTCTACGCGCCGGAGCCCGAGGTGGTCAGCGCGGCGCTCGCCGCGCTCCGCGCGATCGGCCCCTGGGCCTGCGAGGCCGCCCCCGCCGTGTGGGCGCTGCTCGCGCGGGCCGGGACCTCGGCGCGGCTGCTGGTCGAGGGCAGCGATACGCTGTGGGAGGTGCTCCCGGGGTGGGACTTCACCCCGCCACGGGCCCTCCCGGCGTTCGTGGCCACCTGCGAGGGCTGTGAGCACGAACGCGGCGGCCCCGAGCGGCACCACTTCCTGCGCTCGCTCCCCGGCGCCGCGCTGCCGACGCTGTTCGAGGCGCTCCGCGAAGGAGACCGCGACCTGCGGGGCGACGCGAAGCTCGCGCTGTGGGGGGGCGGCGGCGCGGCGGCGTTCGCGCCCGCCTGCCAGCTGCTGCACGACGCCGACCCCGAGCTGCGGCTCGCGGCGCTGGTGGTGCTCGACGGGATCGTGGACGACGTGCCCGAGCTGCGCGAGGCGGTGCTCGCCGCCACGGCGCCGCTCGCCGAGAGTGACCCTGACCGCGACGTCCGCGACTACGCGCGCGACCTGCGCGCCGCCCGCGCCGCGCCCGCGAGCGACTGACTCGGAGCCGCGGCGCGCCCGCGCGCTCGTCCGTAGCTGGAGGAGACCATGCAGCTCGACCGGGCCCTGCCGCTCCTGCTCGCGCTCACCCCCCTCGCGCCGGCGGCGCCGGCGCGCGCCCAGGACGATCCGCTCCCGCCCTACCGGGAGACGATCGAGTTCCGCCTGCTCGCGAAGCGCGGGTCGTTCGCGGACGACGCGGTCGGCGAGGGCGCCGAGGTGCCCGAGGCCGCGCACGCGCTGCGCCGACTCCTCGAGCGGCCGGACGCCCGGGCGGCCCTGGTCGAGCTCGCCCGTGGCCCGGCCGTGGGCGGGCAGCTCTACGCGCTGGCCGGGCTGCGCTTCGTGGACCCGCCCGAGTTCGAGCGGCTCGCGACCGCCTGGGCGGAGCGGAGCGAGCCCGTGGAGTACATGTCGGGCTGCCTCGTGAGCGACTACCCGTTCAACGAGCTGGTCGACGCGCTGCGGCCCAAGGACGACCCCGACGCCTACGACCTGGCCGCCGCGGTGTGCGCCTGGACGCCGCCCGCACGGCCGGCGGTCTCGATCGAGCGTGCGGTCGACCTGCTCCGCTCGCCGCATTCGGCCGACCGCGCGCTCGCGCGCGAGCTGCTCGCCGCGCACGGGCGCGCGGCGTTCCCCACGCTGCGGGCGCTGATCGAGCGCGGCGAGCGCGACGAGCGCCTGCAGGCGATCGCCACGT
Source organism: uncultured Planctomycetota bacterium (assembly GCA_964569055.1). GTDB lineage: Bacteria > Planctomycetota > J058 > J058 > J058 > JAWLGW01. The sequence continues at coordinate 5,315 of CAZMSZ010000428.1, forward strand.
GCTGCTCCATGGGACCGCGCGCCGCGGAGCTGGCCCCCGCCCTCGCGAGCGCGCTCGCGAGCGACGACGACCCGGCCGTCCTGGACGCGGCGATCCGCGCGCTGTGGGAGATCGGCCTGTGGGCGACGCGCGCGGGCGTCCCGGCGCTGTGGGGCGTGCTCGAGCGCGGCGCCGCGCCGGCCGAGACGCTGCTCCTGGCCTACGACGCTCTGCGCGAGCTGGTCTCGGGCTACGCGTTGGACCCGGCCGGCGCGCCTCCATTCGTGCGGATCACCCGGCACGAGGACGAGGAGGAGGGAGGCTGGACGAACTACGGGCTCACCACGCTGCCTCCCGCTGCGACCGCCCGCTTGCTCGAGGCGCTCGCCGCCGCGGAGGACCTCGAGCGGTGGGACTACTACGAGCACCCGCTCGAGTTGGCGGCCCCCGAGGCGTTCGAAGGCCTGGCCGCGCTGCTCCACCACGAGCGGCCCCCCACCCGGGAGCTCGCGGTCAAGCTGCTGTGGAGCTTTGCCAACAGATATCCGGCGCGCCAGGCCGACGTGCTCGCCGCCGTCGGGCCCCTCGCGAGCGGCGACCCCGACGGCGACGTGCGCGAGAAGGCCGCCGCCTGCGTCGCCGCGCTCCGCGGGGAGTGAGGGGCGCGCCCGTTCCGACGCCGATTCGTTCCGAAGCCGAAGCCGAGTCCGAAGCCGATTCCGAGTCCGAGTCCGAGTCCGACTCCGACTCCGACTCCGAATCCGACTCCGAATCCGAATCCGACTCCGACTCCGACTCCGACTCCGACT
>CAZMSZ010000429.1:0-6070 GCA_964569055.1 uncultured Planctomycetota bacterium
TACGCGCGCGACGCGGCCCTGCGACCGAACGCCGCAGCGGCGCTCGGTCGCATGCTGGCTCGCGAGGTTGTGGCGGCGCGAGACCCAGGCGAGCATCACCCGATATGCCCGAGCTCCCGGACGTGGTCGTGTACCTCGAGCACCTGCGCGCGCGCGTCCTGGGCGAGCGCCTGGAGCGGGTGCGCGTGGTCAGCCCGTTCGTGCTGCGCACCGCCGTCCCGCCGCTGGCGGAGGCGGAGGGCAAGCTCGTGCGCGAGCTGCGCCGCCTGGGCAAGCGCCTGGTCCTCGGCCTCGAGGACGAGCTGTTCGTGGTGATCCACCTCATGATCGCGGGCCGGCTGGGCTGGGGCCCGCCCGGCGCCAAGGTCCCGGGGCGGATCGGCCTGGCGGCCTTCGACTTCCCCCAGGGGACGCTCCTCTTGCGCGAGGCCAGCACCAAGAAACGGGCCTCGATCCACCTCGTGCGCGGCGAGGAGGCGCTCGCCGCCTTCGACCGCGGCGGGCTCGAGGTGCTCGAGGCCGACCTCGCCGCGTTCGAGGCGGTCCTCGCCCGGGAGAACCACACCCTCAAGCGCGCCCTCACCGACCCGCGCCTGTTCAGCGGGATCGGCAACGCCTACTCCGACGAGATCCTCCACCGCGCCCGGCTCTCGCCGGTCAAGCTCACCTCGCGGCTAGCGCCCGAGGAGCGGCATGCCCTGTTCGACGCCTGCCGGGTCGTGCTCGAGGAGTGGACCGAGCGCCTCCGCGCCGAGGCCGGCACCCCGGGCGAGGGCTGGCCCGAGAAGGTCACCGCCTTCCGCGAGGGCATGGCCACCCACGGCCGCTACGGCAAGCCCTGCCCGGTATGCGGCGCCCCGATCCAGCGGATCGTGCGCAGCGAGAACGAGAGCAACTACTGCCCGGGCTGCCAGACGGGCGGCAAGCTGCTCGCGGACCGCTCGCTCAGCCGCCTGCTCAAGGACGACTGGCCGCGGACACTGGAGGAGCTGGAGGAGGGCCGCGCCAGCGGCGCGCCGCCGGCGCGGGCCAAGCGGAAGCGCAAGCCGCCCGAGCGCTCGTGAGGTCAGGAGTTGGGCCGCGGGTTGAGCTCGCGCGCGGGCGCCGCTAGGCTGAGGAGACCTCGCTCGCTCTCGCGAGGCGCGGCTCGGCCCACCGCACTCCCACGGGCCTCTCGTGCTCGATCGATTGCCGGTCCGCTGGACCTCGCGCGCCGACGCGTGCGAGGCGCTGGCTCGTCTCGTCCTGTTCGACCTCTCCGACCCCAAGCACGCGGACCTCCGCCGCCGGGCGGGGCTGCTCCTGTGCGCGCTCGCGCGCGACGAGGAGGTCCCCGGGCTGGTGGCGCTGGCGCGCGACGACCCCGACCCGCGCGTCCGCCAGGGGGCTTTCGCCGCGCTCGCCCGGATCGGACCGGTCCTTCCTCCCGTCGTGGTCGTGTCGCTGCTCGAGCGCGCTGGGACGGAGGAGCGCCATGCGGCAACCTGCCTCGCGCAAGCGTGCGAGCTGAGCGACGCGGAGGAGGTCCTGGCCACAGCGACCCGGATCGCGGAGGACCTCGATCCAGACACGCGGGCGACCCTCCTGCGTCGCCTCGCCCATCGCGACCGGCGAGGAGCGGCGGAGCCGCTGCTGGCCTGGCTGCGGGCGCGCTGGGCTCGTGACGGGTGTCCCGGCGCCACGGGAGTCCTGTACATGCTGGTGCGTGCTCGGCTCGCGCTGACGAGGCCGGAGGTAGACGCCTGGCTCGAGGCGCTCGGTACCACCTCCAGCCGGTCCAGCCTGCGCTTGCTGTTCAGCTTGGCGCGACGAAGCCCCGAGCTGCTGGAGGGGCTTCTGGCGAGCCCGGACCTCCTCGCGAGCGCTCGAGCGGACGACGCGCTGCCCCTTCCGGTGCTCGTCGATCTCCTGGGCGAGGAGCGGCTCTGGGCCAGCTTCGTGGCCGGAGCCGACGCGATCGACCAAGCCAGTCGCTCGGGCGATGAGCTGGCCGCCATCTCCGCGATCGAGCGGGTCGAGCGGCTCATCCGGCGCTGGCCTGCCGCGGCGTCGCGGATGCTCGCGGTGGCCGTCGCGCCCGAGCGCGCGCCGCGCACGGCAGCCGCGCTCGCGCGCGCGCTGCTCGTTACCTGCCGAACCGAGGCGGTCGCAGCCGCCTTGCGGGCGCGAGCGGCGGAGGAGCGACCGCTCCTGTTCGGGTCCGTGCTCGAGCGCTGCGCGCGCGATCCGGTCGAGGGAGATCGGGAGCTGTTCGAGGTCGCGCTGGCTGGGCCGCGCGCAGGCTGGCGCGCGCTGGCCCTGCGCGGGCTGCTGGCGCTCCCGGGCGGGCAGGTGGCGTACGCGGAGCGCTGCCGCGCGCTCGAGCGCGAGGACACGGAGCTGTCCGTCTCGATCGACCTCGTGCTGAGCGCGGCTGGCGATACCCCGGCGCGCGAGCGCCTGCTGGCTCACCTGCGGAGCGGCGCGGCGCGGCCGCGCACGATCCGCTCGATCGGCAGGTACGTCCCCCCGAGCCCCGCTCGGCGAGCTGCGCTCGAAGCGGCTCTCCGCGATCGCGAGCCGTTGCCCGCCCGCTGGGACAACTGCGACGAGGTCGTCCGGGCCATCGCCGACGTCCTCGCGGACGAGGGCTCGCCCGAGGCGATCACCGTCCTGCTCGCCAGCTCCTGGCGCGCCGCAGCCGACCCGAACGCGCGCTACCTGCGCGGCGCGATCGCGCGCGCCGCCGGCGTCGTGGCTACACGTGCACCAGCAGCCGGGCCGGGCTCTCCAGCAGCTCGGTGAGCCGGGCCAGGAAGCGCGCGGCCACCGCGCCGTCGACCAGGCGGTGGTCGTAGGACAGGCTGAGCGGCAGGATCAGGCGCTCGACGGGGCCCTGCGGGCTGGGGCGGTACTCGACCCGGGCGCGCGAGATCCCCAGGATCGCGACCTGCGGCCAGTTCACGATCGGGGTGAAGCCGTAGCCGCCGATCCCGCCGAGGTTGCTGATCGAGAAGGTGGCGCCCTGCAGCTCGTCGGGGGCGACCTTCTTGTCGCGGGTGCGCTGGGCGAGGTCGGTCAGCTCGGCCGAGAGGGTGACCGCGCTCTTCTTGTCGACGTCGCGCAGCACCGGCACCAACAGGCCGTACTCGGTGTCGACCGCGATCCCGATGTGGACGTAGTCCTTGAGCACCTGCTCGCCGCTGCGCAGGTCGATGCTGCTGTTGAGGTCGGGGTGCTCGCGCAGGGCGACCGCGCAGGCCTTGGCAGCCAGCACGGTCATGGTGAGCTTCACGTCGGGCCGCTCGGCGCGCAGCGCCTTGCGCCCCGCCTCGAGCTCGGTCACGTCGCACAGGTCGTGGTTGGTGACGTGGGGGATCGTGCTCCAGGCCCGCGTCATGGCCTCGGCGGTGCGCTTGCGCACGGTCGACAGCGGCTCCTCGCGCACGGGGCCCCAGCGGGAGAAGTCGGGGAGCGGCGGGGCCGCGGCCGGCGCGCCGCCGTTGCCGTGCGCCAGGCCCTGCAGGTAGGCGTGCACGTCGTCGGGCGTGATCCGGCCGCGCTCGCCGCTGCCGCTGACCTGCGCGAGGTCGACGCCCAGCATGCGGGCCAGCCGGCGCACCGCGGGGCCGGCCGGGAGCGGTCGCCCGTCGCGCTGCGCGGGGCGCCCCTCGGCGCGCGGCTGCGGGCGGGCCTGCTGGGGCCGCGGCGGGGTGGCCGTGCGCGCGCCGGCCCGCTCGGCGGCCTCGCGCTGCTCGCCCGGTGAGGCCGCGTCGGCCTCGGCCTGCGCCGGCGCGGAGGCGGCCTCGGCCGGGACCTTGGGGGCCTTGGCCTCCTCCGCCTTGCCGCCGCCGGCGGCGCCGTCGCCCTCGAGCAGGAGCAGCACCTGCCCGACCGTCACGGTGTCGCCCTCCTTGACCTTGAGCTCGCTGACCTTGCCGGCGCGCGGGGCGGGGAGCTCGACGGTGGCCTTGTCGATCTCCACCTCCATGACCCCCTGCTCGGCCGCGACCTCGTCGCCGGGCGCGATCAGGAGCTTGGCGACCGTGCCCTTGTCGACGCCCTCGCCCAGCTCGGGCAGCTTGAACTCGAACGCGCTCACGCCTGCTCTCCCTCTACCTACGCGAACTGGGCGTCGGGCTGGTCGGGGTCGACCCCGAGCTCCTCGATCGCGCGCTTGACCACCGCCTGCTCGAGCGCGCCGTCGGCCGCGAGCGCCGACAGCGCCGCGATCGCCACGCTCTCGCCGTCCACCTCGAAGTGGCGGCGCAGCCGCGCGCGCGTGTCGCTCCGGCCGAAGCCGTCGGTCCCGAGCGAGAGCCAGCGCCCCGGCACCCAGGGCGCGATCTGATCGGCGACCAGCCGCACGTTGTCGCTGGCCGCCACGAACGGGCCCTTCACGCCCTCGAGCTGCCGCCACAGGTGACAGCCCTGCGGCTCGGCGCCCGGATGCAGCCGGTTCCAGCGCTCGGCCGCCAGGGCGTCGGTGCGGAGCTGCTTGTAGCTGGTGACGCTCCACACGTCGCTGGTCACCCCGTACTTCTCGGCCAGGAGGTCCGCCCCGCGCAGCACCTCGCGCAGGATCGAGCCGCTGCCGAACAGCTGCACCCGCGGGCCGTCGCCCTCGCCGCGCCGCACGCGGTACATCCCGCGCACGATCGCCTCGGGCACGTCCTCGCCCTCCGGCATGGCCGGCATGGCGTAGTTCTCGTTCTGCAGGGTGAGGTAGTAGATGCACGCCTCGCGGTCGTGATACATGCGCCGCATGCCGTCCTGCACCAGCACCGCCACCTCGTAGGCGTAGGCCGGATCGTAGGCGCGCACGTTGGGGAAGGCGGCCGCGATCAGATGGCTGTGGCCGTCCTCGTGCTGCAGCCCCTCGCCGTTGAGCGTGGTCCGCCCGGCCGTGGCGCCCAGCATGAACCCGCGGCAGCGCATGTCGCCGGCGGCCCAGATGAAGTCGCCGATCCGCTGGAAGCCGAACATGGAGTAGTAGATGAAGAACGGGATCAGCGGCAGCTCGTGGGTGGAGTACGAGGTGCCCGCCGCGATGAACGAGCACATGGCGCCCGCCTCGGTGATCCCCTCCTCGAGGATCTGCCCGTCCTGGCACTCGCGGTAGTAGAGCACGGTGTTCTTGTCGACCGGCTCGTACAGCTGCCCCTGGGGGGCGTAGATCCCGTACTGGCGGAAGAACGCCTCCATGCCGAAGGTGCGCGCCTCGTCGGGGATGATCGGCACCACCATCTTGCCGAGCTCGCGGTCGCGCAGCAGCAGCGCGAGCATGCGCACGAAGCTCATGGTGGTCGAGGCCTCGCGCCCGCCGCTCCCGCCCATGAACTCGCCGAAGAACTCGAGCGGCGGCGTGTCGAGGCGCAGCTCGCTCTCGCGGCGGCTCGGCACGAACCCGCCCAGCGCCTCGCGCCGCTCGCGCAGGTAGCGCAGCTCGGGGGCCTCCTGCTCGGAGGGCCGCGCGAACGCCAGCGCCCGGGCCTGCTCGTCGGAGAGCGGCGCGTCCAGCCGGTCGCGGAGCTCGAGGATCCCGTCCTCCTTGAGCTTCTTGGCCTGGTGGGTGGAGTTGGCGCCCTGGACCGCCTTGCCCAGGCCGTAGCCCTTGATCGTGTGGGCCAGGATCACCGTCGGCCGCCCGGTGCGCTCGCAGGCCTTGGCGTAGGCGGCGTGGACCTTGCGGCGGTCGAACCCGCCGCGCCCGAGCCGGGCGAGGTCCTCGTCGCTCCAGCCCTCGATCAGGCGCGTGAGCTCGGGGCTGTGGCCGAACAGGTGCTCGCGCATGTAGGAGGGGGGCTCGGCGGCGTAGCGCTGCAGCTCGCCGTCGACGGTCCGCGCGAGCTCGGCCGCGAGGTGGCCCTCCTCGTCCTTGGCGAACAGCTCGTCCCAGGCGCTGTTCCACAGGACCTTGATCACGCGCCAGCCGGCGCCGCGGTAGATCCCCTCGAGCTCGTGGACGATGCTCCCGTTGCCCCGCACCGGCCCGTCGAGCCGCTGCAGGTTGCAGTTGACGACCACGATCAGGTTGTCGAGCTTCTCGCGCACCGCGATGTCGATCGCGCCGAGCGACTCGGGCTCGTCC
>CAZMSZ010000430.1:0-6062 GCA_964569055.1 uncultured Planctomycetota bacterium
ACCAACACCTGGCGCGTCACACCCGTGCAGCCGCGCCGCCGCGGCGGCGCGCAATTTCAGCGACAGCGGGGGGGACTCTCGGGGGGGCGGAGCCCCCCCAGAAACCACGCACTCCCCCCAGAAACCACGCTGGCCTTCCCGGCCGGCCTGGGCGGGATAAGATCGGGCCCCCTGGAGGAGCCGTGGCGACTCACGCCGACCGCATCCTCGTCGACCTCGCGGTCAAGAACCACCTGATCAGTGAAGCCGAGGGTCAGGAGTGCTTGCGCGAGGCGGACGGCGCCGCGGGGGACGTCGGCGACGTCCTCCTGCGGAAGCGCTACGTCAAGCAGAAGCACCTCGACTCCTTGCGGCGCAAGCTGGACAAGATCCTGGAGGAGGGCGGCGGCGAGACCGCGCCCACTACGGCCGCGCCCACCGCCGGGCCGGCGCTCGCCGAACCATCGGCCTCGGACGCCACGTTCGTCACCCCGCCCCCGTCCGCGCTCCCCGGGATCATCTCCGGGAGCGGCGCGCTGGTCCTGTTCGGGCAGATCGCGGTGGACCGCAAGCTCGTCTCGCAGGACGACGTCGACCGCGCCCTCCGGCTGCAGGAGCAGCTCGCCGAGCAGGGAAACGTGATGCGGATCGGCGAGATCCTGGTGCGCGCGCGGCGCCTGTCGCCCGAGCAGGTGCAGCAGGTCCTCTCCTACCAGGAGAAGTGGATCGTGGTCTGCCGCTCCTGCGGGCGCCGGTTCAACGTCAACCTCTCGCAGGAGGGCTCGCTGCGCTGCGTCGCCTGCGGCGGCGAGCTCGGCCCCGCGGGGGCGGGCACCTCGGGGATCGGCGTCGAGGCGACCCACGGCGCGGAGGCCGGCGCGCCCCTCGCGCCGGCCCGGCCGGCGGCGGGCGCGGCGGCGTCGAGCGAGCGCGGCCCGTCGACCCCCGAGGATCCGGGCGGGCTCCTCGGCCGCACCTGGAAGGGCTATCGCGTCGACACGATCCTGGGGAAGGGCGGCATGGGCGCCGTCTACCGCGCTACGCAGCTCTCGTTGCGGCGCGAGGTGGCGCTCAAGGTCATGCTCCGCCGCGGCGGCGTCGGGCCCTCCCCCGAGGAGCGCGAGCGGTTCGAGCGCGAGGCGAAGCTGATCGGCAACCTCAACCACCCGAACATCGTGAAGGTGATCCACGCCGAGTGGGGCGACGACCTGTGCTGGTTCACCATGGAGCTGGTGGCCGGGCAGGATTTCAAGGCCACGCTCCGCACCGGGCAGTTCCCGATCGGCAAGGGCGCGGCGGTGGTCGCGAAGGTGGCCCGCGCCATGGACTTCGCGCACCGCAAGGGGATCATTCACCGCGACCTCAAGCCGCAGAACATCATGGTCGACGGCGAGAGCGGGGAGCCCAAGGTGCTCGACTTCGGGCTGGCCAAGAACGTGGACCAGGCGCAGCTCGAGCAGCTCACGCAGATGGGCGCGTTCCTCGGGACGCCCTCCTACATGGCGCCCGAGCAGGCCGGCGGCGACCCGAGCGCGATCGACGCGCGGGCCGACGTCTACGCGCTCGGCGCGATCCTGTACGAGGTCCTGACCGGCAAGCCGCCGTTCACCGGCAAGAAGGCGATCCACGTGATCCGCAAGGTCCTCAAGGAGGACCCGCTCCCTCCGCAGCAGGTGTTCGCCCAGGCCGACGCGCGCCTGTCGGCGATCGCGCTCAAGGCCCTGGCGAAGGACCCCGCCGCGCGGCAGCAGACCGCGGGCGAGCTGGCGGACGCGGTCGAGGTCGTGATCGGGCGGGTGAGCCGCTCGTTCGGCCCTGCGCCGGTGGGCGACGGCGGCGACACCCCGAGCGGCGGCGAGAGCGGCAGCGGGAGCGGGAGCGAGACCAAGCGCAGGAAGGGCTTCTTCGGCCTGTTCGGCTGAGCGAGGCGGGAGCGGGCGTGGAGCGAGACGGCGAGCGGCGGCGGGCGAGCGGACGGGCAGGGGGAGGCGCGTGGCCTTCTACCTGACCATGCGCGGCGCCCCGCCCTTCGAGCTCACCCCCGGCGTCGACGTGACGATCGGCCGCGGGCGCCACTGCGAGCTGTCCGTCTACTCGACGCTCCTCTCGCGCGAGCACGCGCGCATCCGCTGGGAGCGAGGGCAGCCGGTCTTGTTCGACCTCGAGTCGCTCAACGGCTGCTTCATCGGCCCCGACCGGATCTCGCGCCACGCGCTCTCCGACGGCGACGTGATCCGGCTCGGCGACCTCATGATCCTGTTCCGCGAGGCGGAGGCGCCGCCGCCGATCCCCAGCGACGACGAGCTCCCCGCGCCCTTCGCCGAGGACGAGCTCCCCATGCCGGGCGCGCCGATCGAGCCCGGCAGCGAGACCCGCCTGTTCTCGCGCACCGCCGCGCTGCAGCAGAAGGTGTTCGACTACGACGAGATCGGCTGGCTCGCCGAGCGCACGGCCCCCGACCGCCAGCACCTCCTCGACCCGTGGATCGCCGAGTCGAACCTCTCCGCCTGGTGCGGCCGCCTCCCCGGCGCCGACCCGCTGTGGCGCCTGCTGCAGGCCGGCGTGATCGCCCCCCGCGACCCGCGCACGCCGCTGCGCGGCCTCGCGCCCGCGGCGGCCGCCGCGCTGTGCAGCCTGACCAAGCGCGGCGAGCGGCTGCGCGACCACCTCGCCGGCAAGAAGGTCCACTGGAACGAGATGGCCGCCCTGCGCTACCGGATCCGCCAGGGCCGGATCTTCAAGCCGCTGCGCATGATCGCCCGCGCGTACCGCCCCGGCGCCGGCCTGAGCGAGGTCGACGTGGGTCGCATGCTCTACGAGCTGGAGAACATCTACGCCCCCGAGCTCGCCGGGCGCTCGCTCGACGGCGAGCTGCGCCGCCTGCTGTGCCTCGGCTTCCTGCGGCCCGGCGACGAGGCGAAGGGCGAGGCCTGGTATCCCAAGGCCTGGGCCGACGGCAGCGTGCGCGTGTCGGAGCGCGGCTTCGCGGTGCTCGAGGGCTTCCGCGTCGAGGAGTAGCGAGGTGGCCGACCCCGACGCCGAGGAGGAGCCCCGCTGCCCCACCTGCGAGGGCCCGCTCGACCCCGAGCACCCCGAGTTCCTCCCGTTCTGCTCCTACCGCTGCAAGGCGGTCGACCTCGCCAACTGGCTCGACGGCACCTACCAGCCGCCGAGCTGGGAGGAGGAGGAGGAGGAGCAAGGGTGACGTCGTACGGGATCGCTCCGGAAGACAACACGGAATATCAACAGCGAGTATCAATTGTAATGCCAGAATGGCTCGCAATACGACGGTACGTCCGCAAAGGAATAGCTGTCGCTGGAGAGCTCAGCTCCCTCGCGTAACGACCGAGTCCGAGTCCGGATCCGAGGTTCGGCGCCGGTCTCGGCCCGCGTCTCACGCCTCAACGACGGGGCGGCGGGCGGCCAGGATCGCGAGGACCACGCCGGCCTGGCAGGTGAGCGCGGCCGCCACGGTGGGCGAAACGAGCAGGGGGAGCCCGACTGCGGACACGACCGTGTCGGCCAGGAAGGCCGCGACCGCGGTGAACGGCAGCGCGGCGAGCGACAAGGCGACGGCGATCGCGACCTCGGCCGCCGGCCAGGGGTGGGCGGGTGAGCGCCACAGGCCGTGAGCGACGAACCCGAGCGCGCCGCCGACGGCGGCCGCCAGGAGCGCGGCGCCGCAGCCACACAGGACCGCGCCCAGGCCGAAGCCGAGCACGTCGGCCGCCGCCGCCGCGCCGAGCGGCGCGCTCGCAACTGTGACCAACATCACGTCGACCAGCAGCAGCAGGCGGTAGAGCGGCAGCAGCCGATCCGCGAGCCTCGCATCGCCGTCGTGTCCGGTCTCTCTCACCCCGCCGCTCGCGCGCGCCGGGCCGCTACGATCCCGAGCGTGGCCCCGAGGTAACTCGTGAGCACGGTCGCTGGGCCGGGCGACGCCAACGGCGTGACGAAGGTCGGGACGCCGAGGGCGACACACACGACCTCCACCCACACCGCGACCACGGTCGCGAGCGGTAGGGCTGGGAGCGCGAGCGCCGCCGCGACCGCCAGCTCGAGCGCCAGCGCCTCGCGCGTGGCCGAGCGCCACAGGGCGGTCAGGGCCAGCCCGGTCGCGGCGAGCAGCGCGCACACCCCGGTGACCCCCGCGAACGCGAGGAGCTGCAACAAGGCGCCTCCCCGCAGGTCGGTCGCCAGGAACACCAGGGGCGGCACGACGGCGAGGCCCGCGACCGCTCCCAGCACGACGTCGAACCCGACGACCAGCGCGTACAGGGGGAGGAGCACGTCCGCGAGCCGTTCGGTCGCGAGCGCGTCGCCGGCCGGGTCCTCGTCGAGCGCCCGCTCGCCCCACGCGCTCACGCGCCACCTCCCGTCCTGGTGATCGTACCCAGCCACGTCGAACGCTGGCGCGTGTCGCTCCAAGCCACTCGCGTTCGGACCCCGCGCGCAGAGCCGCGCTGAGCGGTTCGCTGGGCCCGCGCGCGGTGATCGGTCACGGCGCCCGTGCTCACCCGCGCCGCCCCAGGCGCGCCGCGCAGAGCACGAGCGCGAAGCCGCCCTGCAGCGTGCAGGCGACCGCGCTGAAGGGGGAGACCAGGAGCGGGAACGGAGCGCCGAGCTCCTGAGTGGCGGCCGCGGCGCAGGCGAGCAGCCAGGGGAGCGCCGTCAGCGAGAACCCGAGGCCGAGCGCGACCTCGCGCAGGACGTTCGGGGAGGGCGGCCTGCGCCAGCGGCGCTCGAGCCTGCCGACCAGGCTGGCGAGCCCCCACGCCACGCCGAACACCAGGCCGAGCGCGACGACCAAGATCCCGGCGGCCACGAAGCCGCTGCCCTCGCCCGTCGCCGGCCCGACGACGAGCGCGAGCGCGACGGCGCAGCTCCCGAACAGCGCCCCAGCGAGGTCGATGTACAAGAACATTGCGACCAGCTCGCTGGCCGCCGCGAACCAGCCGGTGGGCTGCTCGACCTCCTCCACGTCGCGCCCCGCCTCGTCAGGCGCCGCCGGCCGGGGAGGGAGGTCGTTCACGAGCGCCTCGCGAGCCGCGCGGCCACGAGCACCCCGACCACGCCCGCCTCGAGCGTGAGCGCCACCGCCGCGCCAGGCGGGAGCAGGAGCGGCAGCGCGCGAGCGCCGCGGAGGCCGACGTCCTCCAGCGCGACCTCCACGTACAGGCCCAGCGCCGCGAGCCACGGCGCCGCGCCGAGGCCGAACCCGACCGCGAGCGCGACCTCGCGCGCGGCGGTCGATCCGCGGCGGGGCACCCGCCACAGTCGGTCGAGGTGGCGGACCAGGAGCGCGACCGCGACCGACACGACCGCGGCGTTCGCGAGGACGGTCGCCGCGGCGAGCCAGCCCTCGCCAGCGCCGAGGACGTGACCCCTCGAGAAACCCCAGGCCAGCCCCCCTGCCAGGATCCAGGTCAGCGCCACCGCGGCGACCCCGTCGAGCACGAGCAGCGCCTTGACCAGCGGCGTCGCGAGCGCCAGCACGCCCGGAGCGTCGCGCGATCGCGACGCGTGCCGGTGGCGCTCGATCCAGGGCCGGCTCCCCGGCGAGGCGGCCAACAGGTCGACCCCCGCGAGCGCGGGGCCGTGCTCGCGCGAGGCGGAGCCTCCCGCAGCGACCCCGCCCGCGGCGTCGTCCGTCCGGGACTCGCTCGGAACCGCGCTCACCGCTCCCGCTCCGTCATGAGGCCGGTCCCCGCGGCGCCCTTCCGACGGGTCCACCGGCGTCCGCTCCTCGACACACCGCGGCCTCCTGAGTCACGCGCTCTCGGCTCGCCCGCCCGGCAGCCAGAAGGGCCACCCAGCAGCCCTGGAGCGTCAGCGCCGCGGCCAAGCCCGGTGGGATCAGGAGCGGCGGCGACGCCGCAGCAGGCATGACGGCGCCGACGAGCGCGCCGCAGGCGAGGGACGCGGGGAGCGCGAACAGGCTGAACGCGAGGGCCACCACGACCTCGCGACCGTCGCTCGCGCGCGGAGCGCGCCACGCGCGCTGACCGCGGCGAGCGGCGCTCACCAGGAGCGCGGTCACGAGCAGGAGGTTGGCCGAGAGCGTGAGGACGAGCAGCGCGCGC
>CAZMSZ010000431.1:0-6051 GCA_964569055.1 uncultured Planctomycetota bacterium
TGCCACGCGCGCCGGCCCCGAGCCCGCCGCGCGTGGGCGTCGTCGCTCAGTCGGGTCGCTCGCCGCGGAGTCCCGGGCTGCGGATCGGGGCGCGCCCCCATGCCGTCCGGATCCGGCGTGGCCTGCCCGAGCGGTCCCCCCTGCGGACCTCGCGGACTGCCCGTAGAATCCCGCCCCCGAAGCCGGACCCGGCGCGTCGCGCTGCGCGCGCCAACCCGTCACGCCAACCCTCGCGACAGACCGAAGGAGCCGCCCCGTGATCCCCAAGATCGAGATCGAGCAGGTCCACGCCCGCTGGGTCCTGGACAGCCGCGGCAACCCGACGGTGGAGGTGGAGGTCGCGCTCGAGGACGGCAGCCAGGGGCGGGCGATCGTCCCCTCGGGCGCCTCGACCGGCGCCCACGAGGCGCTCGAGCTGCGCGACAAGGGCGCCGAGTGGCTCGGCAAGGGGGTGGACCAGGCGGTCGCCAACGTCAACGACGAGCTCGACCGGGCGCTGTCGGGCGTGGACGCCTTCAACCAGGTGGAGCTCGACCTGCGCATGCTCGAGCTGGACGGGACGCCCAACAAGAGCCGCCTGGGCGCCAACGCGATCCTGGGCGTGTCGCTCGCGACCGCCCGCGCCGCGGCCGACGCGCTCCAGCAGCCGCTCTACCGCTACCTCGGCGGGGTGGGCGCGCGCGTGCTGCCGGTCCCGCTGATGAACGTGGTGAACGGCGGCAGCCACGCCGACAACGCGCTCGACATTCAGGAGTTCATGATCGTCCCCTGGGGCGCCAAGAGCTTCGCCGAGGCGCTGCGCTGGGGCGCCGAGACGTTCCACCAGCTCAAGAAGCTGCTCAAGGACAAGGGGCTCGCCACCAACGTGGGCGACGAGGGCGGCTTCGCGCCGGCGATCGACACGCCCGAGCAGGTGTTCGAGCTGTTGATCGCGGCGATCGAGCAGGGCGGCCGCAAGCCGGGCGACGACATCGCGCTGGCGCTCGACGTGGCCGCGAGCGAGTTCCACGGCCAGGACGGCTACCGCGGCCAGACCTTCGGCTCGACCGCCGCCGTGAGCGCCGACGCGGCGACGGCCGCCTACGCCAAGTGGCTGGGCAGCTACCCGATCGTGAGCATCGAGGACGGCCTGGCCGAGGACGACTGGGCCGGCTGGAAGGGCCACACCCAGGCCCTCGGCGGCCGCTGCCAGCTCGTCGGCGACGACCTGTTCGTGACCAACGTCGAGCGCCTCGCCCAGGGGATCGAGCAGGGCGTCGCCAACTCGATCCTGATCAAGGTCAACCAGATCGGCACCCTGACCGAGACCCTCGACGCGATCTCGCTCGCGCGCCGCCACGCCTACAGCGCGGTGATCTCCCACCGCTCGGGCGAGTCGGAGGACACGTTCATCGCCGACCTCGCGGTCGCGACCGGCGTGGGCCAGATCAAGACCGGCAGCCTCAGCCGGACCGACCGCGTGGCGAAGTACAACCAGCTGCTGCGGATCGAGGAGGAGCTCGGGGACGCCGCGGTCTACGCGGGGAAGGCGCCCTTCCGCGGCGGGCGCTGAGGCGCGCTCAAGCGCTCGGCGTCACGCCCAGCTCCGCCTCGAGCGCGCTCAGCACGGCCGCGTCGGGCCGCCCCCAGCCCGGCGCGTAGCCGAACACCTCGGCGGCGGTCCGCGAGCCGAAGTGGTCGTCGAGGATCTCGAGCCGGTCCGCGGGGAGGAACGCCGGGTGCGGCACGCCGCAGGCGCGCGCCAGGCGCGCCAGCTCCTTGCGCAGCGTCACCACGTAGTTGGCGAGCCGCGCCGCCTTGAGCGTCGGGTCGAGCCCGCGCATCAGCCACTTGTTCTGGGTGGCGACCCCCGTCGGGCAGTGCCCGGTGTGGCACTCCTGCGCCTGAATGCAGCCGATCGCCAGCATGGCCTCGCGCGCCACGTGGACGAGGTCGCAGCCGAGCGCGGTGGCGAGGAGGGCCGCCTCGGGGAAGCCGAGCTTGCCCGAGCCGACGAACACCACCCGGTCGGTGAGGGCGCGCTCGGCGAACACCCGGTAGACCCGGCTGAAGCCCAGCTTGAACGGCAGCGCCACGTGGTCGGAGAAGGCGAGCGGCGCCGCGCCGGTGCCGCCCTCGCCGCCGTCGACCGCGATGTAGTCCACCCCGCGCCCGGGGTCCTTCGCCATGAGGTCGGCCAGCTGCTCCCAGAACTCGAGCTGACCCACGGCCGACTTGATCCCGACCGGGAGCCCGGTCGCCTCGGCGATCCGCTCCACGAAGTCGAGCAGCTCGTCGGCGCTCTTGAACGCGCTGTGGGCCGCGGGGCTGCAGCAGTCCTTCCCCTGCGGGATCCCGCGGATCGCCGCGATCTCCGCGTTGACCTTGGCCGCGGGGAGCACGCCGCCGAGGCCGGGCTTGGCGCCCTGGCTCAGCTTGACCTCGATCGCGCGCACCGGCGCGGCGCCGACCGTCGCGACCAGCCGCGGCAGCGAGAACCGCCCGTGCTCGTCGCGGCAGCCGAAGTAGCCGGTCCCGAACTGATAGATCAGCTCCCCGCCGCGCTGGTGGTAGGGCGAGATCCCGCCCTCGCCGGTGTTGTGCAGGCAGCCCGCCAGCGCGCAGCCGCCGTTGATCGCCTCGACCGCGCGCGGGCTGAGCGAGCCGTAGCTCATGGCCGAGACGTTGACGATCGAGGCCGGCCGGAAGGCGTGCTTCCGCTGGCGCGGCTCGCCCAGCACCTTGGCGCAGGGGAGCCGGTGGAGCGGGTCGTAGCCCGGCTCGCCCTCGTGCGGGTCGAGGAGCGGGAAGTTGGCGTGGCGCACCACCAGGTAGCCGGGGGTGCGCTCGAGGTCGTTGTCGGTGCCGAACCCGAAGTAGTCGTTCTCCCGCGCCGCGGAGGCGTAGACCCAGCGGCGCTGGTCGCGCGTGAACGGCCGCTCCGCGTCGTTCGCCGTGACGATGTACTGGCGCAGCTTGGGGCCGAGCCCCTCGAGCAGCGCGCGCGCGTGGCCGACGACGGGGAAGTTGCGCAGGATCGCGTTCTCGCGCTGGAAGAGGTCGTACAGCGCGACCAACAGGAGCGCGGCCGCCGGGACCGCCAGCAGCAACCACCACCAACTCGTCATTCCACCTCCCCTTGCGCGCCGGCCGCGGGGGCCGCCGCCTCTCCGGTCTGCACGTCCCACAGCTTACGGTAGGCGCCGCCCAGGGCGAGCAGCTCCTCGTGCGTCCCCTGCTCCACGATCCGGCCGGCCTCGAGCACCACGATCCGGTCGGCGTGCCGGATCGTGGACAGGCGGTGCGCGATCACGAGCGTGGTCCGGTCGCGGGCGATCCGGGCCAGCGAGCGCTGGATCGCGGCCTCGGTCTCGTTGTCGACCGCCGAGGTCGCCTCGTCGAGCACCAGGATCGGCGCGTCGAGCAGGACCGCCCGCGCGATCGACAGCCGCTGCCCCTGCCCGCCCGAGAGCTTCTGCCCGTCCTCGCCGACTGGCGTGGCGTACCCCTCGGGGAGCTCGCGCACGAACCCGTGCGCCTCGGCCAGCCGCGCGGCGGCCTCGACGTCGGCGTCGGGCGCGTCGGGGCGGCCGTAGGCGATGTTCTCGCGCACGCTGCCCGGGAACAGGAACACCTGCTGGCTGACCAGCGCCACGCAGCGGCGCAGGTCGCGCAGGCGCAGGTCGCGCAGGTCGTGGCCGTCGAGCGTGATCGCGCCCTCCTGCGGGTCGTAGAAGCGCAGCAGCAGGCGCAGCAGCGTCGTCTTGCCCGCCCCGGTCGGCCCGACCAGCGCCACCGTCTGGCCCGGGGCGACCTCGAGGCCGAACCCGCGCAGGACCGGCGCCCGTCCGGGGTAGGCGAACGTCACGTCCCGGAACGCCAGCCCCCCCCGCACCGTGCGCGGGTCGAGCGGGTGGGCCCCGTCGCGCGCGGCGACCGGCGTGGCGAGCAGGTCGAGCACGCGCACGGTGGAGGCCATGGCGCGCTGGTAGAGGTCGAACGTCTGCCCGAGCCGCGTGAGCGGCCACAGCAGGCGCTGGGTCAGGAACACCAGCACCGAGTAGGTGCCGACCGCCAGCTCGCCGCGCAGCGCCAGGCCGCCGCCGTAGACCAGGGTCGCGGTGAACCCGACCACGATCGCCATCCGGATCAGCGGCGAGAAGGCGGAGCTGAGCGCGATCGCCCGGCGGTTCGCCTCCTGGTACTCGGCGCTGACCGCGGCCACCCGCGCCACCTCGCGCTCCTCGGCGGTGAAGCTCTTGATCGTGGCGATCGCGGCCAGGTTGTTGGTCAGGACCGCGCTCAGCCGCTCGACCCGCCGGCGCACCTCGGCGTAGCGCGGCGCGATCCGCGCCTGGAAGCGGAACGAGCCCCACAGGATCACGGGGATCGGCAGGAAGGCCAGGGCCGCCAGCGCGGGCGTCGCGCCGAAGAACACCGCCCCCACCACGACCACGGTGGTGAACACCTGCAGCAGCTCGTTCGCGCCCACGTCGAGGAACCGCTCGAGCTGGTTGACGTCGTCGTTGAGCACCGCCAACAGCCCGCCGCGGGAGCGCTCGGCGAACCAGCTCATGTCGAGCCGGTTGACGTGGGTGTAGGCCTCGACCCGCAGCTCGTGCTGCGCCTCCTGGGCCAGGTTCCGCCACAGGATCGCCTGCAGGTACTCGAACACCGACTCGAACGTCCAGATCACCAGCGTGGCCGCCGCCAGCGCCCACAGCTGCGCCGTCGGGGTCTCGACCCCCAGGCGCGCGATCAGCGAGCGCTCGCCGTTGACCACCACGTCCACCGCCGCGCCGATCAGCGCGGGCGGGGCGAGGTCGAACAGCTTGTTGAGGACCGAGCAGGCGCTGGCCGCCACGATCCTGGGACGGCGGTGGCGCAGCTTGCGGAACAGCGCGCGCAGCGGCGCCGCGGCGTGCGGCGAAGACGGCGAGGTGGGCGACATGGGCCGCCCACTCTAACGAGCCCGCGCAACGCGCGCGCGATCGGCACCCAGGACGGCCGCCTCGGCCGCGGTCGGCACGCGCGCTGCTCTCCATTCCGTGCCGCGCGGAGCGCCGCCGCGGCGGAGGGACGACCATGCTCGAGCGGTTGGAGGGGTATCCCGAGGGGACGCTCGCGATCCGGGCCACCGGCAAGGTGACCCGCGCCGACTACATGCGGCTGGTGGAGCCCGCCTTCGAGCGGGCCCGCCGCGAGGGCCGGCGCCTGCGCCTGCTGTTCCACCTCCCGCCCGAGTTCGCGGGCTTCAGCGCCGGGGGCGCAGTGGCGGACACCTGGACGACGCTCCGCCACCGGCGCGCGTGCGAGGCGGCGGCGATCGTGAGCGACCGGCCGTGGATCCGCGCCTCGGCGCGCGTGGCCACCCTGGCGCTGCCCTACCCCGTGCGCGTGTTCCGCGACGCACAGCTCGAGGAGGCGATCGCCTGGCTGAACGCGGGCGCCGCCGCCGAGGGCGTGTCCTCGCACCGCCTGCTCCCCGAGGGCGTGCTGGTGGTCGAGGTGAGCGGCCCGCTCCACGCGCGCGACTTCGAGGCGCTCGCGCAGGCCGCGGACCCCTGGATCGCCGAGCACGGCCAGCTCCGCGGGCTGGTGATCCACACCCGCGAGTTCCCCGGCTGGCAGGACGTCGCGGGCCTCCTGCGTCACCTGCGGTTCGCGCGCGAGCACCGCCGCGCCGTGGCCCGGATCGCGCTCGCGGCCGGCGGCCGGGTGGCCAGCTACGCTCCCCGGCTCGCAGCGCGGTTCACGCCGGCCGAGGTGAAGCGGTTCGGCTGGGACGAGCTCGAGGAGGCGATCGCGTGGGCCAAGGAGGGCGCGCCGGGGGAGGCGAAGCGCGCCGCGTAGCGGGTCGTCCGCGAGGCCCCGGTCCGGCGTCCACCGGAGACCGCCAAGAGCTGTCGCGGAACGAGCTCGGCTCCCTCGCTCGAGCACTGACCGCCAAGAGCGGCGAGGGGGAGCTGTCGCTGAACGAGCTCGGCTCACTCGCTCGAGCACGGACCGCCAAGAGCGGCGAGGGAGAGCTGTCGCTGAACGAGCTCGGCTCCCTCGCTCGAGCACGGACCG
>CAZMSZ010000432.1:0-6025 GCA_964569055.1 uncultured Planctomycetota bacterium
AGCTCCACCTAGGAACGAAGCGCAGAGAGCGCTGAGGACGCAGAGATTCTCTGCGGTCCCAGCGCCCTCTGCGTTTCGTACTCCCGTTCGCTAGCCGAGGCGGCATGCAAGGCGACAGTCGCTCGTGCCGGTGCTCGTGCTCGCGCTTCTCCCGTTCACCGCGAGGCTTTTCGGAGTCGGATTCGGAATCGGAAATCGGATTCGGATTCGGCTTCGGATTCGGATTCGGATCCGGATTCGGATTCGGATTCGGATTCGGCTTCGGAATCGGAATCGGAATCGGATTCGGATTCGGATCCGGATTTGGATTCGGATTCGGAGTCGGAGTCGCGAGGCTGTCGCATACACGACCACGCCTCGCCAGGGACGAGCACGAGCACGGAGCACGAGCACGAACGAGCACGAGCACGAGCATGAGGCGGGCTGAGAGCCGCCCTCAATCCCCCAGCGCGCGCACCCGCTCGATCAGGCCCTGGCGGTCGCGGGTGTCGATCAGCCCGTCGCCCTCGATCAGGGCTTGATCGGCGGCGCGGAGCAGGAGTACGCCCTCGCGTCGCTCCTCGAGGACGGCCGCGAGGTCGGCGCGGCCGCGGCGGCGGAGGCTGGCGGCCACGGCGCCCACGACCTCGGCCTCGTCGTCGTAGGCCTGCAGCCGGTTGCGCGAGGCGTCGCCCCAGGCGCTCGCCAGGGCGGCGCGGGCGCGCTCGCGGCCCCAGTCGGCGAACACGTCGGTGCGCCCGTCGAAGGGGTCGGCCGGCGCGCCGGCGCGGCCGCCGGCGAGCAGCCAGTCGAGGTGGTCGACGTCGGTCAGGAGCGGCCCCTCGCGCCGGTTGCCGCGATAGACCTCCTCGAGGTGGCGCGCGCGGGTGAGGTTGTAGGAGTCGACGTAGCCGTTCACCTCCCGCTCGATCTCCCCCTCGTCCTCGCGCACCAGCGCGTCGGCGTAGGCCTCCACGCTGCCGTAGCGCCGCTCGATGCTGGCGCGCAGCGCCGGGTAGCGCTCGAGCCGCGCGATCGCGGCGGCGCGCTCGTCCTCCTTGATCTTGGCCGTGCGGGCCAGGCCCTCCAGGCGGCCGGCCAGCACCGCCTCGTCCGCGTACAGGGGGCCGTAGAGGAAGTTGCGGTACTCGATCCAGGCCTCGTGGTGCGCGTCGGCCGCCGCGGCCAGGGCCTCGGGCGTGGCGGCGGGGTCGGCCGCGGCGCGCAAGAACGCCTCGCCCGCCGCCGCGAGGTCGGCGCGCGCGGCGCGCAGGTCGAGGTATTCGTTCACCTCGTCCTCGAGCTTCTCGGCCACGAACAGCACCACCGCCAGCTCGGCGGCGGTGTAGAACCAGCCGCCGAAGCGCATCAGGCGCCGGCCCGCCAGGCCGAAGCGCGCCAGCCGGCCGGCCTGCTGCGCCTCCTTCAGCCCGCTGACCCAGCGGATCCCCTCCACGCCCGCCTTGACCGCGGCGGACGAGAGGCCGAGCGAGCCGAGCGAGATCGCGAACGCCTTGCCCTCGAACTGGCCCTCCACGATCAGCGGCAGCGCGATCCCCGCGGCGAGCACGAGGTTCGTCTTGAGCATGCCGTTCACGAACTGCGGGCGGACGTAGCGCTGCAGGTAGCGGGTGTAGGCCACCTCGCCCACCCGCGCGCCGGCCACGAACAGCCCGTAGTGCTTGTAGAAGTCGGTGGTCATCAGGCCGTCGAAGAACTCCTCGATCCGGGCCCGGTCGCCGGTCGCGGCGACGACCGCCACCTCCTTGAGGAACAGGGCCAGGCCGAAGTGGGCCAGGCCGCCCGCCTCCTGCAGCGCCCGCTCGCGGACCACCTCGCGCCAGCGCAAGGTGCCGTCGGGTCGCCGGTAGCGCGCCAGCGCGTCCCGCTCCTCGGCCGGGCGGGTCTCCTCGGCGGGGCGCGGCGCCTCGGGCGGGAGGAGCGAGCGGAGGAGCTGCTCACCCAGGGCGGTCTGACGGGCCCAGGTGCGCACCCGCCCGCGCAGCTCGCCCGCGACCCGCTCGAGCTCGGCCTCGGCCGGCTGCTCGCCGAGGGCCTCCGCCGCGCGCACCGCCTCGGCGAGGTAGGCCTCGGCGCGGAAGCGGAGGTCGCGCCGGATCGCGGCCGGCAGGTAGTCGACCGCGCCCCAGGCGAGCAGCGGCAGCCGCAGCTGCGCGCCGCCGCGCGCCGCGAGCGCCTCGAGCGCGCGCGCGGCCGCCTCGCCGAGGGGGCGCCCCTCGACCTCGGCCAGGTAGCGCCGCGCCTCGTCCAGAAGGCCGCGCTCGGCGGGGAGCCCGCCGCCGACCGCCGCGCCGCCCTCGACCGCCACCGCCAGCAGCCGCGCGATCCGCTCGACCCGCTCGATCGGGAGCTCGCCCGCGTCGATCGTGAGCACCAGCGCGCCGGGCTCCGCGCGCGCCGCCACGCGGGTCCGCGGGGCGAGGCCGGCTCGGGCGCCGGCGTGGGCGACGCGCTCGAGGTGGAGCGCGGCGTCCGCGCGGGCCGCCAGCCCCTGCGCGCGCGCCAGGGCCGCGTCGGGCGCCTCGCTCCCCAGCGGGATCCTCAGCTCGAGGGGCGGCCGCGGGCCGCCCGCCGTGCGCAGCCCGTCGAGCGCCTCGGCCAGCGCGCCCTCGGCGGCGCCGGCGCGGAACCTCACCTCCGGTCCCGGCTGAGCGGCGGCCAGGCGTTCGCGCAGCTCGCGCTCGGTGGTCGGCGGCGCGCGGACGTTCCTCTCGATCAGGCCCTCGTAGCGGGCCGGGTCGAGGTCGAGCTCGCGGAGCATGGCGCGGACCTGCTCGGCCGCCTCGAGCGGGTCGGCGCTCGTGAACCGGACCGCGGGGTCCTCCCCCGGGGCGAGCGTCCGCGCCGGCGGGGCCTCGACCACCACCCCCTCGGCGGCCAGGGCGCGGGCCCGCGCCACCAGCGCCCGGTAGAGCTCGACCTGCAGGCGGTGCGTGGCGGGGTCGCCGAGGTCGAGGTCGTTCATGCGGAACTCGACGCTCCCCTTGCTGGCCGGCAGCTCGGGGTTGATGTCGAGCAGGTTCGCGAGGTTGAGCGAGCGGTACTTCCAGCCCTTGGTGCCGAGCCCCTCCAGGCCGTGCGCGGCCGCCTCGCGCGCGCTGCGCTCCGCGAACAGCGCCTCGATCCGCGCGCGCGTCCGCTCGCCCTCGGGCAGCGCCGCCAGCTCGGCGAGCAGGTCGGGATGGTCGAGGTAGAGGGGCCGGTTGTAGCGGTTGACCCAGGCGCCCTCGGCCCCGGTGGCGGGGTCCTTCGGGTTGTAGATCCCCGCGCCGCGCGCGGGCTGCAGCAGCCGGCGCAGGGTCGGCTCGAGCCGCTCGTGGAGGTTGATCAGGTTGATCAGGGCGGTCGCGTCGCCGTCGGGCCCGATCAGGCCGCGCCCGTCCACGTGAATGTGGGTCGAGGACTGCAGCCCCTCGCGCACCACGCCCGAGGCGGCGAGCGCGCTCACCACCCGCTCCAGCTCGGCCGGGTCCGAGAGCTTGGGGGTGACCAGCTCGAAGTCGACCTGCTGGCGGCCGCCGCCCGCGACCCACTCGGGGACCACGCGCCAGGTGCGCCCCTGCGGGTCGGTCCACTCCCCGGCCAGCAGCCGGCGGCCCTGCGCGCTCGGCTTGCTGAACTCGTGGACCACGATCTCGGCCGGGTCGCCCCCCAGCGCGCGCACCACCGGCTCGAGCACACGGCGGTAGTCCTCGGGGGTGCGCTCCGCCACGGTGCGGACCTGCGGACCGACGCCGATCACCTCGAGCTCGAGCCCGAAGGCGAGGTCGGCGCCGGGCGCCGAGGGCGCGGGCTGCGCGCGCGCGCTCGGCGCGGCGGCCAGGAGGAGCGCCGCGGTGAGCGCCAGCCACCGCGCCGCGCGCGCGCCGGCGGCGCCGCCCCGGGCGCCCGGGCGCCCTCCCGCGATGACCGACGACGCGCTCGCGCCCCGCCGCACGCCCCCGCGCCCGCGGCCTACCGGCCGCTCTCGCTGAGCGTGTTCACCCGATCGATCAGGCCCTCACGGTCCTGCAGGTCGATCAGCCCGTTCCCGTCGATCAGCTGCTGATCGGCCTCCTTGAGGACGAGCACCAGCCCGCGCTGCTCGTCGAGCGCGTCGGCGAGGTCGTCGCGGCCGCGGTCGCGCAGGGCCGTGGCCACCGACGCCAGCACCTCGGCCTCGTCGTCGTAGGCCTGGATCCGGTTCTCCGAGGCCCCCTCGAGCGCGTCCTCCAGGCTGGCGCGGGCGCGGGCCCGACCGATCTCGGCGAAGGTGTCGCGCCGCTCGCCCCAAGGGTCGCCGGCCGCGCCGGTCCGGCCGCCCGCGAGCAGCCAGTCGAGGTGGTCCACCTCGGCGAGCAGCGGCTCCGAGCGCCGGTTGCCGCGATACACCTCCTCGAGGTGCTGGTCGCGGGTGAGGTTGTAGGAGTCGACGTAGGTGTTGACCTGCTCCGCGATCTCCGCGTCGTCCTCGCGGGTGAGGTGCTCGGCGTAGGCCTCCACGCTCCCGTAGCGCCGCTCGATGTTCCGGCGCAGCGCGGCGTGCTGGTTGAGGCGGTCGATGGCCGCCGCCCGCTCGTCGGCCTTGATCTTGGCCCGGCGGGCCAGCCCCTCCAGCCGGGAGGCCAGGATCGCCTCGTCCTGATAGAGCGGGCCGTAGAGGAAGTTGCGGTACTCGATCCACGCCTCGTGGTAGGCGCCGGCCGCCGCGGCGAGGCTCTCGGCCGTCGCGTTCGGGTCGCTCGAGGCGCGGAGGAACTCCTCACCCGCGGCGGCGAGGTCGGCCCGCGCCGCGCGCCGGTCGAGGTACTCGTTGACCTCGCCCTCGATCTTCTCGGCCACGAACAGCACCACCGCCAGCTCGGCGGCGGTGTAGAACCAGCCGCCGAACCGCATCAGGCGCCGTCCGGCCAGGCCGAACCGCGCCAGCCGCCCGGCGTTCTGCGCCTCCTTGAGCCCCATCACCCAGCGGATCCCCTGCACGCCCGCCTTGACGGCGGCCGAGGACAGGCCGAGCGAGGTGAGCGAGATCGCGAACGCCTTGCCCTCGAACTGCCCCTCCACGATCAGCGGGAGCGCGATGCCCGCCGCCAGGACGAGGTTGGTCTTGAGCATGCCGTTGACGAAGCGCGGCTTGATGTACTGCTGCAGGTAGCGGGTGTAGGCGACCTCACCGACGCGCGCGCCGGCCACGAACAGGCCGTACTGCTTGTAGAAGTCGGTGGTCATGAGGCCGTCGAAGAACTCCTCGATCCGGGCGCGGTCGCCGGTCGCCGCCACGGTGGCGACCTCCTTGAGGAACAGCGCCAGGCCGAAGTGGGCCAGCCCGCCCGCCTCCTGCAGCGCCCGGTTGCGGATCATCTCCGGCCAGCGCAGCGTGCCGTCGGCGCGGCGGTAGCGGGCGAGCGGGTCCTGCTCGCCGCGGGCGGCGCGCTCGAGGTTCTCGACCCGGCCCGAGGTGGTGCCGTAGCGGGTGAAGTTGCGCAGCCGGTTGAAGAAGCTGTCGACCCACGACGAGCCGAGCGGGCGGTCGAACGCGCCCACCGTGGCGCGGACCTCGGCCTCGCCGAGCGGCCCCGTCGCGCCGAGGCGCGAGTTGTTGACGATCTCGACCGCCTCGGCGTCCGCCACCCGCTCCACGCTCACGCCGCTGGCGTGCGCCGCCTCGTGGCCGAACACCAGCGCCAGGGCGCGGGCGCGGAACGCGGCCCGCTCGGCGGGCGGCACGCTCTCGGCCCGGGCGTAGAGCTCGTTGAGCAGGCCGGTCGAGACCCGGACCCGGCCGCGCTCGGCGTTGTGGTCGGCCAGGATGTCGTTGCTCTCCACGATCTCGAGCCGCAGCCGCGAGACGTCCTCGAGCCCGCGCTCGAGCGTGGCGCGCCCCTCGGCGTCGGTGACCTCGCCGGCGCGGACGCCCAGGCGGGTGGCCGCGCCCTCGCGGATCGCCTCGAAGATCGAGCTGACCGTCTCGTACGAGACCCGGCTCGGCTCGACCGGGCCGGCGGCCCCGCGGCGGGTGCGGCCGAAGCCCTCGCCCTCGCCCTCG
>CAZMSZ010000433.1:0-6019 GCA_964569055.1 uncultured Planctomycetota bacterium
GGGCACGGGCACGGGCACGGGCACGGACTCGGACTCGGACTCGGACTCGGACTCGGGCTCGGATTCGGATTCGGATTCGGATTCGGATTCGGATTCGGATTCTGACTCGAACTCGGGCACGGGCACGGGCACGGGCACGGGCACGGGCTCGGGCACGGACTCGGACTCGGACTCGGACTCGGCGAGCACGAGCACGAGCACGGCTCCGAATGCCACTCCTGTGCCCTCCCCCGCTCCCGCACGCCGCGCGAGCGACCCGCTCCCCCTCGGGGCGCTCGGCGCCATGCTGCTCGGGGGCGCGGCGCTGATCGCGATCCTGAGGCGCGACGACGGCGAGGGCGTGTTCGGGCTGCCGTTCCTGCTCGCCGCGCTGGGCTGCGCCCTGCTCGCGCTGCGCGCCTGGCGCGCGGGCGGCGCCGCGGCGAGCGTGGCCGCGCCCCTGACCCTCCCCCCGCCGGGCGTTTGGGCGGCGACGGGGCCGCAGCTCGCCACGCGGCTGCTCGGCCTGCGCGCGGCGGCGCTGTTCGGCGTGCTCGGGGCGCTGTTCGCGCGGCAGGTGTTCGCCCACGACTTCGGGGCCGAGAACCCGCGCGTGCTGCTCGTGATCCGCGCCGCCGCCGTGCTGGTCCCCGCCTACCCGGTCGCGCTCGGGCTGATCGCGCTGGTCACCGGGCGGCAGCCCGCGGCGCGGTTCAACCCGCTGGGGCTCCCCTTCGAGCCCTGGTGGTGGCGCACGCTGTTCGCGCTGGCCTGGCGCGAGGTGCGGCGGGTGTTCTTCCACCCGGTCGCCTACGTCGTGCTGTTCGTGTTCCTCTCGATCAACGGGTTCCTGTTCCTGTTCCTGCTCGAGGCCTACGCCGGGACGCAGTCGTTCCAGCGCGACTTCCAGCTGCCCGCCTCGTACTTCGTGACCGAGAACGTCTTCTTGTTCCTGTCGCTGGTCCTGATCTGCCCGGCGCTGACCATGCGCCTGCTGGCCGAGGAGCAGCGCGAGGGGACGCTCGAGATGCTCCTCACCGCCCCGGTGACGGACATCCAGGTCGTGCTGTCGAAGTTCGCGGGGACGCTCGTCTACTACGCGTTCATGATCTCGCTGACCCTGGCCTACCTCGTGATCCTGTTCCAGTACGCCCCCGAGTGGGACGCGGGGCCGGTGGTGGGCGGCTACCTCGGGCTGCTCCTGGCCGGGGCGCTGTTCTTGAGCCTGGGGGTGTTCACCTCCTCGCTCAGCCAGAGCCAGATCATCGGCTACCTGCTCGCGGCGCTGCCGCTGCTCGGGCTGATCCTGATCGTGACGCAGCTCCAGCAGATGCCCGCCCTGCCCGAGTGGCTGCGCGGGGCGCTGCGCCACGTGGACGTCATGCGGCAGCAGAACCAGTTCGCCTCGGGCGTGATCCAGTGGCGGAGCCTGGTGTTCTACGTGTCGACCACGGCGTTCTTCCTGTTCCTCGCCGTGCGCGGCGTCGAGTCGCGGCGGTGGAGGTGAGCGAGCGCATGAGCGACCCCAAGACCACGGCGCCGCGCAGCCACGCCCCCGCCCAGGAGCGCACGCTCCTGTTCCCGCTGGCGGTCGCCAGCTTCGTGCTCGGCCTGCTGTTCCTGATCGGGCGCGCCTCGTTCTCCACCGGCGAGCTCCTGACCGAGAGCGAGGTCCGGCGGAGCTGGTTCCTGCTGGGCCTGGGCGGCTGGCTGGTGTTCCAGGGCGTGTCGCTGGCGCTGCTGCACCTCGCGCGCTCCGACGACCTCGCGGCCGGCGCCCCGGCCGCCCTCGCGGCGCGGTTCCGCGACGGGGCGCTGATCACGCGGCTCGCGCTCCTGCCGCGGGTGCTGCTCGCCAAGCGGCAGACGCTCCTGTTCCTGAACGTGGTCGTGATGGTCGTGCTGGCGACGGCGCTGCTGCTGCTCGTCAACTACGTGTTCGCGCGCCACGACCTGGTCCGGCTCGACCTCACGCAGCAGCGGCTGTACTCGATCTCCGAGGAGTCGGCGGCCCTGGTCGAGGCGCTCGAGACCGACGTGCGGATCGTGGCGCTCCTCCCCAGCGGCGGGGGCGAGCGCGAGCAGTTCTACTTCAAGCAGGTCCAGCAGCTCGTCGATCAGTACCGGGCCCACTCGCCGCGGGTCACGCTGGAGCGGCTCGATCCGCTCATGCTCGCGCCCGACGAGCTGGAGCGGCGGCGGACGGAGCTGCAGCTCCCCGACCGCAGCCCGAGCGAGCTGACCGGCCTGGTGATCCAGGCCGGCCTCCGCCAGGAGGACGGCAGCTGGCGGGTCGAGAAGTCGAAGCACGTCACGGCCGAGGAGCTGTTCGAGCTCGAGATGCGCGGGGACGACGAGCACGGCCACGGCGGCGTGGGGCGGCGCGTGTTCCGCGGCGAGCAGCAGATCAGCACCGCGATCATGGAGGTCACCAGCGCCGAGCGGGTGCAGGTCTACTTCCTGGCGGGCCACGACGAGCCCTCGATCGGCGACTTCGAGCGCGACGGGCTGGCCGAGCTGGCGCGCGCCCTGCGCGACCGCAACATGGTCGTGGAGCGGCTGGCGCTGACCGAGCGCGAGGAGCACGACGTCCCCGCCGAGTGCGACGTGCTCGTGATCCCGGGGCCGCGGGTCCCGCTGAGCGAGCGCGACCTCGCGGCGGTGAAGGCCTACCTCGACCGGGGCGGCGACGCGCTGGTCCTGCTCGAGCCGTGGGCCCGCGGCGACGACACGGGGCGCACGGTGTGGCACCCGACCGGCCTCGAGGCGTTGCTCGAGCAGAGCTACGGCGTGCGGGTGGACGACGGCTGGATCCTGTTCACCGGGGTCGTCGCCGGACAGGGCGTGGGCACGGCCGAGCTCGAGCTGACCGAGGTCGACGCCACGCACCCCGTCACCAAGCCGCTGGTCGATCGGGCGCGGGTGTGGGCGAACACGGCGCGGCCGCTGATCAAGATCCCGGTGCTCGGCGTCGAGACCACCGCGCTCCTCGAGACGCACCCCCGCCTGGGCAGCCGGATCCAGCTCACCCGCGAGGTCATGAAGCAGCACCTCAGCGCGCGCACCGAGACCGGCCCGTTCACGGTGGCGCTGGCGTCCGAGCGCGTGATCCAGCCGCTGGGCGAGGCGGCGCGCGCCGGGGCCAAGCCGACCCGCAGCCGGCTGATCGCGGTGGGCGACGTCGACTGGGTGACCAACGAGGAGCTGACCCCGCGCACGTTCACCAACCTCGAGCTGCTGCTCAACGCGCTCAACTGGTGTCAGGAGCGGGAGAAGTTCCTGATCGGCAAGGCCCCGCGGCCGCCGTCGTATCGCCTTGAGATGTCGGCCACCGAGCTGGAGCGCTTCAAGATCGCCGCCGGCCTGGGTCTGCCCGCCCTGGCGCTCGCCCTGAGCGTGGTGGCCTGGGTCCTGCGCTACCGGAGCTGAAGCATGAGCGCCGCCCCCGAGCCCACGCCCGAGCGAGTGCCGAGCGAGCCCGCCCCCGCGGGGGTCGAGCCGGTGGAGCACCGCCCCTGGGTCACCAACCTGATCCTGCTGGCGCTGGTCGGCGCGCTCGCGGTGTGGGTGTGGCAGGGCGAGGGTCAGACCAAGCCGACGGCGCTGCTCGAGCGTGAGAAGCGCAAGGTGTTCCCGTTCTTCGCCGCCGCGGACGTCACGCGGCTGACGGTGGCCGTGGGCGGCGACGTGGCCACGCCCGTGGTGCTGGTGCCGAGCGGCGAGTCCGACGCGGGCGGGCGGACCTGGCGGCTGCTGGAGCCGGTCGAGGACGCGGCCGACGACGCGGCGGTGCGCGAGCTGCTCAGCGGCATGGAGTGGCTCGAGCACGAGGCGCTGATCGAGGGCGAGGCGCTGGCGGAGTACCCGTTCGGCGAGGTGGCCGCGCGGGTGGCGGTGGACCGCGCCGGGCGCGCGGCGCCGCTGGCGTTCGAGCTCGGGGCGGCCCGCGGCGGGGTCGTGCCGCTGCGGCGGATCGGGGAGGACGCGCCCGAGGCGGTCTACCACGTGGCCGAGGCGTTCGCGCGGCGCGTGCTGCGCGAGCCGGCGGCCTTCCGCAGCAAGCGCCTGTTCACCGAGGCCGCCCGCCAGGCGACCGCCCTGCGGGTGGTCTCGACCCCGCGCACGGCTGGGCCGGGCCAGCGGCGCGAGGTCGCGCTCACGCTCAGCGAGCAGCTGTGGCGGGCCGGTCCGACCGGCGACTTCGCGGACCGCCCCAGGATCGAGGCGCTGCTCGGGCTGCTCGAGGACCTGCGGGCCGGCGCGATCGTGGCCGACGCCGACCCGGGCGACCCGGCCGCGCTGGCCGCGTTCGGCCTCGCCGCCGCCCCGGACGGCTTCGCGGTCACGGTGGGCGCGGCGAGCGAGACGCTGTGGCTGGGCGACCCGATCCCCGACCGCCCCGGCGCGCGCTACGCGCGGGTCGAGGGGCGGCGCCCGATCTACGCCGTCACCCCCGACCCGCTCGAGGAGGCGCTCGCGCGCGCGCCCGCCGAGTGGCTGGCGCCCGAGCTGTTCCCGCTCCAGGGCGGGGTCGAGGCCATGAGCGGCTACGGGGCCGAGCTGGCCGACGGGACGCGGTTCTTGGTGGAGCGCACGCAAGACGGCGAGTGGCTGCTGGTCGGCGAGGGCGAGGCCCGGATCCCGACCGACGCCCAGGCCGCCGAGGCGCTCGCCGAACGCCTGCTGGCCCTGCGGATCGGCGAGCGGCTCGTGGGCGAGGTGGATGCCGCCGCGCTCGGGCTCGAGGCGCCCGCGATCCAGCTGCAGGTCCTCGGCCAGACGCTCAAGCAGGTGGTGCGCGTCGGCGCGCCGGTCGCCGGCGAGCCCGGCGTGCACCACGCGCAGCGGCTGCTCCCGCCGCCCAGCCCGCCCGGGAGCGCGGCCACCTACACCGCCGAGATCGCCGAGCTCCCCGCGACGCTGGCCGAGGCGCCGCTCGAGCTGCTCGACCGGCGGATCTTCCGGGCGCCCTCCTACGACGTGCGCGAGCTGACCCTGGCCGACCCCGACGGCGCGGTGCGCGCGCACCTGGCCAAGGTCCGCCCCGACCCGAACGACCCGGCGGCGCTGGCGGTGTGGAAGAGCGACGACACCCCCGAGCCGCTGGCCGACGAGGCGGTGTTCCCGCTGCTCGAGTCGCTGGAGGAGGTCTACGTCGACCGCTACGTGGCCCGGACCGACGTGCCCGACCGCGAGGCGGTGCTGGCGCGCTACGGCCTCGACGCGCCGCGGCTGCTGACGCTCGGCCTCGAGCGCCCCGCGCCCGACGGCACGCTCCAGGTCGTGCCGCAGGTGCTGCGCCTGGGCCGGCGCGAGGGGGAGCGGATCTACGCCCTCTCCGACGCGATCCCCGCGGTGGGCGTGATCGACGCCGGGTTCCTCGACCGCCTCGAGCGCGGCTTCGCGCCGGGCCTGGTCCTGTGGCAGATCGACATGTGGAAGGCCCGCGGCCTCAGGATCGAGCGCGAGGGGCGCGTGGTGCTCGACGCCCGCAAGCCCGACGTCAACTGGAAGCGCGGCACCCGGATCGTCGAGCGCCCTGGCGAGCTCGAGGACGTGATCGAGCTGCTGGAGCGGGTGGAGGTCACCCACCCCGAGCCCGCCACCCCCGAGCTCCTGCGCGAGCGCGGCCTCGCCCCCCCGCGCATGAAGGTCGTGATCACCACCGCCCTCCGCAAGGGCGACCGAGTCGAGGAGACCGAGCACGTGCTCCTGATCGGCGACGCCGCCGGCCCGCGCGAGCGCTGGGCCACGACCCCGGGAGGACAGATCGGTCGGCTGTTCGACGCCCCGCTCACGGGACCGGGAGGGCTGGAGGAGTACCTCCGCAAGCACCCCGACCCCGACGCCCCGTTCCCGCCGACGCCGGGGGGATAGGCGGCGGGCGGCCTCCGCCCCACCCGCCAGAACGGCTCCTCGAGGTGAAGCTGCGGCGAGAGTAGGCGCCAGCGATCGAGTCCTGCGGCGACGCGCTCGCGCCCAGCCCTACCCGCTCGGCGCGCCCGGTCCGAGCGGCTGGCCGAAGCTGAACTCCACCACC
>CAZMSZ010000434.1:0-6011 GCA_964569055.1 uncultured Planctomycetota bacterium
ACTGCCACGACGAGGTGGCGGCGGGCGCCGCGCAGGTCGCCTGCTGCGCGTGCCGGGCGTGGCACCACCTCGAGTGCGCCGACGCGCACGGCCGGTGCAGCGCCTGCGCGCGGCCGTTCGTCAGGCCCGCGTTGGGCCGCGTGCGCGTGCGCGCGCGGGGCGAGCCGCCGCCGGGCGCGCGCGCCGGGACGCGCTGCGCCGCGGCCGCCGTCGTGGCCCTGGTGGCGTTCGGCTACGCGCGCCTGGTGCGGCCGGCCTTCCTCGAGGGGTTCGCGAACGTGGGGATCGAGCTGCCCTGGCACACCGAGCTCGCGCTCCAGCGGGAGGGGCCGCTGCTCGTGGCGCTCGTCGTGATGCTCCTGCTCCACGCGGGGTCGCTCGCGGCGAGCCCGCGGCGGCTGCGGCTGGACGCGGCGGCCGCGCTGCTCGTGCTGGGCGGGACCTTCGCCACGATCGTGGCCCTGTTCCTGCCGCTGCTCGGGTTGTTCGAGCGCCTCTGAGCCGGCGGCACCCCGAGAGGCTGTCGCGTACGAGGTCCAGTTAGGAATGAAGCGCAGAGGGCGCCGAGAGCGCAGAGATTCTCTGCGATCCCCGCGCCCTCTGCGCTTCGTACTCAGCTTCGCTAGCCGAGGCGGTCTGCAATGCGACAGCCTCCCGAGACCTGGGAGGCCCGAGTTGCTAGACTCCGCCGGCCTGTCAACGGTGTTTGCACGCGAGGGGCTCGGCTCGTGCGACTCGTGATCGAGGATGGCGCTCAGTGCTGGATCCAGGACGTCCCCGACGAGGGGCCGATCGGGGTCGGGCGGGCGCTCACCAACACCGTGATCATCGAGGACACGGCCGCCTCGCGCGAGCACTGCCGCGTGTCGCGCGACCCGAGCGACGGGCGCTACTGGGTGGAGGACCTCGGCAGCCGCAACGGCACGCGGCTCAACGGGCGGTTCGTCACCAAGGCGCTGCTGCAGGCCGGCGATCGGATCGAGATCGGCTCGACGGTGATCACGTTCCCCGGGCCGGGCGACGCCGGGGCCCGCCAGGCCGAGGCGCTGCAGCAGGAGCTGCGGGCGCGGGCCGCCGTGGGCGAGGAGGTGCTCGCGCGCGACCCGCTGACCGAGCTCGCCTCGTTCCCGGCGGCGGTGGCCGAGCTCAAGCGGCTGCAGCGCGAGGCGGGCGA
Organism: uncultured Planctomycetota bacterium; assembly: GCA_964569055.1. GTDB lineage: Bacteria > Planctomycetota > J058 > J058 > J058 > JAWLGW01. The sequence goes on from CAZMSZ010000434.1 coordinate 1,175, forward strand.
GCGCGACGAGCGCGTCACGGCCGCGGTGCTCAAGCTCGACCTCGACTACCTCGGGCTCATGAACGACATGTTCGGGCTGCGGGCGGGGGACGAGCTGATCCGCAAGGCGGCCGGCGCCATCCGCTCGGCCATGCAGGCCGTGCCGGGCGTGCGGCCGCTGGTGGCGCGCGAGGCGGGCGGCAAGTTCCTGGTGATCGCGCCGCGCTGCTCGCGCGAGCAGGCGCGCGAGCTGGGCGAGCTGGCGCGGGCCGAGGTGGCCCGGCTCGACCTCCAGGGGCCCCTGCGAGCGGCCTCGATCACGCTCAGCGGCGGCGTGGCCCAGGCGCCCGACGACGGCGAGGAGTGGGAGTCGCTCCTGCGCCGGGCCGAGGCGGCGCTGAGCCACGCCAAGCAGACCGGGCGCGACCGGCTGGCGAGCACCTCGGCCATCGGCGCCGAGGAGCAGCCGCGGCTGACCTCGCTGGCGCTGCGCGAGACGCGCGCCTCGGGCCTGTGGGCCGCCTCGGGCCTGTGGGACCCCCGGGTCGCCAAGGGCGCGGGCGCGCCCGACGAGGAGAGCAACGCCGCGATCGCGCCGCTGACGCTCTCCCACGGCGGGCAGTCGATCCTGGGGCTGGTGGCGCAGGCGCTCGGCTCGGACCTCGAGCTCGACGCGCTGCTCGACCTGATCCTGACCGTGGTCGTCGACACCACCGGCGCGCGGCGCGGGTTCGTGCTCCTGCGCGGCGGGATCGAGGGGAGCGCGCTGCGCGTGCGCGCCGTCGTCAACCGCGACGCCCCCGGCGCGCGCTGGCGGGAGGGCTCGGTCAGCCAGGGGATCGTGCGGCAGGTGGAGAAGGCGCGCTCGGCCGTGCTCGTGAGCGACGCGCGCACCGACGAGCGGTTCAAGGAGCGCGAGAGCATCATCGCCGAGGGCGCGCGCTCGATCGTGGCCGCGCCGATCCTGTGGGGCGAGACGGTGGTCGGGGTGATCTACCTCGACAACCGCTCGGTCGCGGGCGGGTTCGGGGACGAGGCCCGCGACCTGCTCCTCGCCTGCGCCCGCCTGATCGCCGGCCCGATCCGCCGGCAGGTGATCCACCAGGCCCGCGCCGAGGAGCTCGAGCGGGCCAAGCTCGCGCTGTCGCGCACCGCGGAGTCCGAGATCCTGACCCGCCGCCGCTACACGAACATCGTGGGCGAGTCGGCGGCCATGAAGAAGCTGTTCCGCTTGCTCGACCGCCTGGCCGACTCGGCGCACCCGGTGCTCATCCACGGCGAGTCGGGCACGGGCAAGGAGCTGGTCGCCTCGGCGATCCACTACAACGGGACGCGCGCCAAGGGGCCGTTCATCGCCGAGAACTGCGCGGCCCTCTCGGACTCGCTGCTCGAGGCGGAGCTGTTCGGGCACGTGAAGGGCTCCTACACCGGCGCCGACAGCGACCGGGTCGGCCTGATCGAGGCGGCCCACGGCGGCACGCTGTTCCTCGACGAGATCGGCGAGATGAGCGAGCGGATGCAGGCCAAGCTGCTCCGCGTGCTGCAGGAGGGCGAGCTGCGCCCCGTCGGCGGGCGCGAGGTGCGCAAGGTCGACTTCCGCCTGATCGCCGCCAGCAACCGCGACCTCGCCGCCATGGCCCGGCAGGGCACGTTCCGCGAGGACCTCTACTACCGGATCGCGGTCATGACGCTCGACGTCCCGCCGCTGCGCGAGCGGCGCGACGACATCCCGCTCCTGGTCGACGCGCTGCTCGCCCGCGCGGCCGCGGCCGAGAAGCGGCGCCCCCCCGAGGTCAGCCGCGACGCCCTGCAGCTCCTCGTCCACTACGACTGGCCCGGCAACGTGCGCGAGCTCGAGAACGAGCTCAAGAAGCTGCTCACGCTCGTGCCCGACTGCGTGCTGCCCGAGCACCTCTCGCCCAAGATCCTGGGCGGCGAGCTGGGGGAGGTCGGGCCGAGCTCCGCGATCCGCAAGGTGGCGGTCACCGACGGCGTGGACGCCATGCTGCTCATGCTCGAGCGCGGCAAGGGCCTGGCCGAGGTGGTGGAGGCCTTCGAGCAGGAGCTGATCAGCCGCGTCCTGGTCGCGACCGACGGCAACCGCAGCGAGACCGCCCGCCGCCTCGGGCTGAGCCGCCCCGGACTGCTGAAGAAGATGAAGCGGTTCGGGATCGACTAGGGCCGCTCCTGGGGAACGACGGCGGAATCCGGCACGACCACACCGTCGAGGCCATGGAGGTGCCACGAAGCGACAGCCACTCTGGCATTCCGATTGATACTCCCTGTTGATGTTCCGTGTCGTCTTCGAATCGTCGCGTGACCCGCCGCCTCATCGACGTCCAGCGAGATCCCTCCCCTGAAGCGCGCCCTCCTCTTCGTCCTCCCCTACCTCCGGGCCCACCTCGGTCAGTTCCTGGCCCTGGTGGTCTGCACGATCCTCGCCGGCGCGGCGGAGGGCGGGCAGGCGTACCTGGCCGGGCCGCTGCTCAACCGCGTGCTCCTGCGGCGGGGCGACTCGGAGGGGGAGCTCGAGGACCGGGCGTTCGCGCCCGCGCAGGCGCGGCATGAGGCGGCGGTCGCGGCCGCGGTCGCGCAGGCCGAGGCGAGCGAGGCGGCCGCGCCGATCGACGCGCTGCCGCGCTTCGGCGGGCGAGCCGCGCCCAACGAGGCCTGGGGCGCGGACCCGCCGGCGCGGCTGCTCGAGCGGACCCGCTGGACCCTCCTGCGCACCGAGCGCGACCTCGAGCCCGAGGAGACGGCGGCCCGCCGCGAGCTGGCGGTGGCGGCGCGGCTGCAGCGCGCCGCGGGCGAGGCGCTGCTCGCCGCCCCGGGCCGGCTGACGAGCGACCCGCAGGCGCGCGAGCGCGCCGCCGCGCTGTCGCTCGCCGCGCGCGAGCGGGCGCGCCTCGCCAGCTTCGTCTCGGCCTGGACCACCCTGCGCTGGATCCTCGTGGCCGGCATGGCGCTGGCCGTGTTGCTGGCGGCGATCCGCTACTTCGAGACCACCACCAGCCGCCTGATCGTGGCGCGGATCATGCTCGACCTGCAGGTGCAGGTCGTGAACCACGTCCTGTCCCTCTCCGCCGGGCAGCTCCTGGCGGGGCGACGGGGCGACCTGCTCAGCCGGCTCAACGTCGACCTCAACAAGACGGTGCAGGGGGTCGTGCAGCCGCTGACCTCGATGCTGCTGGTCCAGCCGCTCAAGATCGCGGTGCTGCTGACGATCGCCCTGCTGGTGGCGCCGGCGCTGTGCCTGGCGCTGGTCGTGATCGCGGCGCTGATCGTGCTGCCGGTGCGGATCGGCGGCAGGTTGATCCAGCGCGGGGCCGAGCGGCGCCAGACCGCGCTGGCCGAGGTGCTCGAGTCCTTCCACCAGCTGTTCGCCGGGGTGCGGGTGGTCAAGGCGTTCCGCCGCGAGCAGCACGAGCGGGCGCGGTTCCGTGAGCGCTCGCGCGAGGCCTACCGGGCCGAGAAGCGGATCGTCGCGCTGCGGGCGGGCGCGCGCAGCTGGCTGGGGCTGGTCAACGACCTCACCGTGCCCCTGGTGGTGCTGGCGGGCGGCTACCTGGTGCTCAACCGCACCCTCGCGCTCGACACCGGCACCTTCGCCGTGTTCGGCCTGTTGGTGGTGCTGATGTACCGCCCGATCAAGTCCCTCGCCGCCGCCTGGACCACGCTGCAGGACGCGCTCCCCTCGCTGGAGCGGCTCGACGAGGTGCTCAGGCAGCGGCCGGCGATCGTGGACGCCGCGGGCGGCGCGCCGCTCGAGGCGCTGCGCGAGGGGATCCGGTTCGAGGGGGTCTCGTTCAGCTACGACGAGGGGCGGACCTGGGTCCTGCGGGACATCGCGTTCGAGGCGCCCGTGGGGAGCACGACCGCGATCGTCGGCCACACCGGGGCGGGCAAGTCGACGCTCATGGACCTGATCGCCCGGCACATCGACCCCACGCAGGGCGCGGTGCGGGTCGACGGGCGCGACCTGCGCGAGGTGCCGCTCGCGAGCTGGCTCTCCCGCCTGGCCGTGGTCAGCCAGGCCACGTTCCTGTTCAACGCCTCGGTGCGCGAGAACGTCCGCTACGGCCGGCTCGAGGCGAGCGACGCCGAGGTCGAGGAGGCGGCGCGGATCGCGCGGATCCACGACGAGGTGCTCGCGCTCAAGGGGGGCTACGACTACGTGGTCGGCGAGCGCGGCGCCAAGCTCTCGGGCGGGCAGGCCCAGCGCGTGACCCTGGCCCGCGCGATCGTGCGCCGCCCGGCGGTGCTGCTCCTCGACGAGGCCATGAGCGCCCTCGACACGCGCACCGAGCGGCTGATCCAGGAGGCCCTCGACGAGGTGCAGCGGACCTGCACCACCTTCGCGATCGCGCACCGCCTCTCGACCGTGCGCCACGCCGATCAGATCCTGGTGCTCGACGCCGGCCGCCTGATCGAGCGCGGCACCCACGAGGAGCTCCTGGCCCGGGGCGGCCGCTACGCCGAGCTGGTGCAGCAGCTGCGCGACGAGCCGCCGCCGAGCCAGACCGGCCCCGTGCCGGAGCCGGGCGCGTGACGGACGGCGAGCGGGCCGGGCCCCTGCTGCACATCACCAGCGCGGAGGCCTGGGCCGCCGCGCAGGCCGCGGGCGTCTACGCGCCGCCCAGCCTGGCCCGCGAGGGCTTCGTCCACCTCTCCACCCCCGCGCAGGTCCTCGCCACCGCCGCCCGCTACTACGCCGGCCAGCGCGGGCTGGTCCTGCTGCGGATCGACGCCCCCGAGGCGGCGGGCGCGCCGCTGCGCTGGGAGGACGTCGGCCACGGGGTGTTCCCGCACCTCTACGGCCCGCTCCCGCTGGCCGCGGTCAGCGCGGTGCTCCCGTTCG
>CAZMSZ010000435.1:0-1105 GCA_964569055.1 uncultured Planctomycetota bacterium
AGGCCGATCCGCTCCGCGGATCGGCCTCCGCGCCCCACGAAATCAGAACGGGGCGAGTTGGTGCTCGCCCCGTTGGTGGGTGTGAGGGTTAGTGGCTGTCGCTCCTATGGGTCCGCCTCGCGAGGAGCGGGCGGGTGAAGGTGTGGCTGTCGCTGAGGCGGCACCCCCTCGCGCGAAGGCCGAGTGTGTGTGGCTGTCGCCGAGACGACCACACCTCGCGCGGGCGCGACGGGCGAGCGGGAGTGTCGGTCGCTAACCCGCAAGCTGCGCCGACTTCGCCGGCGCAGCTCGCGGATTGCGCCTTGCCCTCGCGCGGCCGCGATGCTTCGATCGGCGTATGGCGCGCGAGAACGAGCCTCGTCCCTGGGGGGTCGACGAGGACGGCTTCCTCTCCCCGCTGTTCGCCCTCGCGTTCGTGGCGAGCATGTTCGCGGGCTTCGTGATCCCCGCGGCGTTGTTCGGGGACGCCGCTGCCGTCGTGATCCCGCTCGTGTGCGGCGGGTCGCTCGTGCTGTTCCTCGACCGGTGCGCCGCGGCACGCCGTTACCGCGACGACCCGGTGCCGTTGCCGGTCGCGGCCCCCGTGCCGGCGGAGCCCTCGCGCGATCCGGCGGCGGTCGCGGCCCCCGTTCAACCGGAGCCCTCGCCCGATCAGGCCACGCGTTTCCGCTCGTCGGGTCGAGTCACCGTCCAGCTCGATGAGGACCAGCTCTGCCCGTACTGCCACGTCGACCTCGACCGAAACGAGCACCTGATCAGCTGCGCGGCCTGCAAGACCGTGCTCCACCGCGAGTGCCTGGAGGAGGCGGGGTCCTGCCCCACGATCGGCTGCCGCAACCATCGGCGCTCGGGCCAAGGGAGCTGAGCCGGCGTCTGGATGCGCCAGCGCGCGGCGGGCTGCGAGGGCTCAGACCAGCACGGCCACGCCGCCAGGCGGCAGGTCGATCCAGCGGGCCGGGGTCACCGGGTCGTAGCCCGTGCGCAGGCCGGCGGGCGCGGCGAGCGCGACCCGGTGCGGGCGGTCGGGCTCGAGCGGGAGGCGGCGGGGCTGGGTCGAGAAGTTGGCCGCGACCGACGTCTCGGGGCGCTCGAGCACCAGCCAGCC
>CAZMSZ010000435.1:1205-5992 GCA_964569055.1 uncultured Planctomycetota bacterium
TCCACTCCTCGCCCTGGAACAGCATGGGCAGGCGCGGGGAGCACAGCACCAGGGCCGCCGCGAGCTTGAGGCGCTGGGTGGAGATCAGGTGGCCGAGGCGCTCGCCGCGGGCGCGGTTGCCGATCTGGTCGTGGGTCTGCAGGTAGCCCACGAAGCGGTGGCCGTCGAGCTCGAGCGGGATCGGGCGGCCGTGGCAGCGGCCGAGGAACGGGCTGTAGCAGCCGTCGAGCACGAACACCCGCTCGAGCGCCTTGGCGACCTGCGCCAGGCTGCCGAAGTCCTGGTAGTAGCCGTCGCGCTCGCCGGTGAGCAGGGAGTGCAGCGCGTGGTGCAGGTCGTCGCTCCACTGCGCGTCGCAGCCGTAGCCGCCCGCGAAGCGCGGCGTGACCACGCGCGGGTCGTTGAGGTTGCTCTCGGCGATCAGGTCGAGCCGGCGGCCGAGCTCGGCCGCGAGGGCGTCGACCTCCGCGCAGAGCTGCTCGAGGAGCGTGGTCGCCGAGCGGTCGTAGAAGGCGTGGATCGCGTCGAGCCGCAGCGCGTCGAGGTGGTAGTCGCGCAGCCAGGCCAGGGCCCCGTCGCAGATGAACCGGCGCACCTCGTCGCTGCCGGCGCCGTCGAGGTTGATCGCGGGGCCCCAGGGGGTCGCGTAGGCGTCGGTGAAGTAGGGGCCGAACTGCGAGAGGTAGTTCCCCTCGGGGCCGAGGTGGTTGTAGACCACGTCGAGCACCACCGCGAGCCCGCGGGCGTGGCAGGCGTCGACCAGCCGCTTCAGCCCCTCGGGCCCGCCGTAGGCGTGGTGCGGCGCGAACAGGTCCACCCCGTCGTAGCCCCAGCCGCGCGCGCCCGGGAACTCGGCCACGGGCATCAGCTCGACGTGCGTCACCCCGAGCTCCACGAGGTGGTCGAGGCGGTCGATCGTGCTCTCGAACGTGCCGCCCGGGGTGAAGGTGCCGACGTGGAGCTCGTACAGCACCGCCTCCTCCAGGGGAGCCGGCTCGAACCCGGCGTCGGTCCAGGGGAACAGGCGGTGGTCCACCACGCAGGAGGCGCCGTGCACCCCGTCGGGCTGCCAGGGCGAGCGCGGGTCGGGCAGCGGGCGGCCGCCGTCCAGCGAGAAGGCGTAGCGCGTCCCGTGGGGCAGCGCGAGCGGCGCGGCCAGACGCCACCAGCCGCGCTCGTGGCGGACGAGCGGCTCGCGGCGCGCGGCGGCGCCGGTCCCGAGCACCGCCTCGACCCGCTCCGCCGCGGGGGCCCACACCGCGAGCGCGGCCCGCTCCGGCTCGCCGCGCCGAGCCCGGCGGCGCGAGGGCGCCTCGATCGTCCCGACGCTTCCCTGGGTGACGGTCACGGGCCCACCTCCTCCTTCGCCAGCACGCACACGGGGAACGGCTCCAGCAGCTTCTGCAGGGGGACGGGGGCGCCCCCCTCGTCGGCCTGGAGTGGCGCGCCGCCGAGCGGCCGCGTCCAGCGGCCCGCCGGCAGCGCGAGCGCGGTGTCGCCCCAGCCGGGCTCGGGGCCGCGCTCCAGCCCGAGCACCCGGCACGGGGCCACCACGATCAGGCTGCCCGCGCGCACGAACGCCACGACGCGCGCCGCGTGCCGACCGCTCGCGGCCAGCGGCTGGTAGCCGGCGTCGGCCCCGAACCACTCGGGCCGCGCGCGGCGCAGCTCGAGCACCCGCCGGATCAGCCACAGCTTGGGGAGCCCGCCGTCCGCCCGGGCCAGCACCTCGTCGGGTCCCATGCGCTCCGCCTCGGCCACCAGGCGCGCGCGCAGCTCGAAGTCGATCGGCCGCCGGTTGTCGGGGTCGGTCAGGCTCTCGTCCCACAGCTCGCAGCCCTGATAGAAGTCGGGCACGCCGGGGGAGGTCAGCTTGATCAGGGTCTGCGTCAGCGAGCTCACCCGCGCCGCGGGGAGCAGCGAGGCGAGGAACGCCTCGAGGTCGGCCACCAGCTCGCGGTCCTCGAGCAGCCCGCGCGCGAAGGCGGCGACCGCCGCCTCGTACTCCGCGTCGACCCGCGTCCAGGAGGTGCGCTCCTTCGCCTCGCGCCCGGCCTTCTCCAGGTAGCCGAGCAGCCGCTCGGCCGAGAGCGGCCAGGCCGCGACCAGCGTCTGGTAGATCGTGTACTCGGTGGGGCGGTCGACCCGCTCCCCGCCGCGGTGCCGCGCGGCGAGGCGCGACCAGCGCTGGACCGCGTCGCGCCAGCGGTCTGGGATCTCGGACAGGAGCGAGAGGCGCACGCGCGCGTCCTCGCTGCGCTTGGTGTCGTGGGTGGAGGTGGCCAGCATGGCCCGCGGCCAGCGGGTCTGGGCGCGCTGGTTGAAGGCGTGCAGCTCCTCCACGCTGGTGCCGAACCGGTCGGGGGCGCCGCCCACCTCGTTGAGTGAGAGCAGGTGGGGGTAGCAGTAGAAGGCGGTGTCCTCCATGCCCTTGGCCATGGCCGGCCCGCACAGCTGCTGGAAGCGGTCGACGAGGTCGGCCTCGAGCTCCCCCGGCACGCGCCCGCACAGCAGCTCGCGCAGGAACCCGAGCAGCTCGCGGTCGAGCTCGGGCCGGTCGCGGGCCGCCTGGTCCACCGCCGCCTGGATGTAGGCCACGTCCCGCTCCTGGGCCATCTCGCCCTGGCGCACGTAGGTGCGGTACACCGGCAGGCAGGTGATCAGCTCGGCGAGCGCCTCGCGCAGCTCCTCGCGGGTGAAGTCGCGGTAGCGGCGGTGGCGCTCGCACACCCGCACCAGCACCGAGGTCAGCCGGTTGAGGTCGCTGCCGAGGAGCTCGCGCACGACCATCCGCTTCTTGTCGCGGACCAGCACGTCGAGCTCGGGGAGCTCCTGCCCGCACAGCTCGGCGTACACGCTTCGCAGCGGCTCGGCGCCGGCGGGGTCGACGAACAGCCCGCCGACCACGTTGAGGAACGAGTAGCCCGTGGCACCGTCGACCGGCCAGGTCGGCGGGAGCTCCTCCTCGCGCTCGAGGATCTTCTCCACCACGATCCAGGCGCGCGGGGCCGCGCGGCGGAGCCGGCGCAGGTAGCCCTCGGGGTCGCGCAGCCCGTCGGGGTGGTCGACGCGCAGCCCGTCCGCCAGGCCCTGCTGGACCCACTCCAGCACCAGGCGGTGCGTCTCCTCGAACACCTCCTCGTGGTCCATGCGCAGCGCGGCGAGGGTGTCGATGTCGAAGAACCGCCGGTAGTCGAGGTCGTGCCGCGCCGCGCGCCAGAACGCCAGGCGGTAGTTCTGGCCCTCGAGCATGGCGTGCAGCTCGTCGGGCTCGGCGTTGATCCGCCCGATCGTGTCGTCCACCGCCGCGGCGCTCTCGGGGCGCTCGGCGAACAGCCGCAGGACGTAGCGGCCGACCACCGCCTTGTCGCGGTGCCGGCGGCGCAGGCTCTCGTCGTCGGTCAGCGAGGGGCTCGGGAGCGAGGCGACCGCGTCGCCGAGGAAGCCGAGCTCGTCGTCCCCGCTCTCCTCCGAGGCGCGGGCGAGCAGGCCGTGCAGCGAGATCGGCGCGACCGGCAGCACGTGGTCGTGGACGCGCACGGTGAAGCTGCCGCCCTCGCGCGCGATCCGGATGTCGCCCGCCTCGAGCATGCGGCCGTAGTGCTCGCCCAGGATCGGGAGCAGCACCTTGTCGCGCAGCCGCTCCTCGTGCGGGTCCCAGTCGACGTCGAAGAAGTGGGCGTAGCGGCTGGCGGGGCCGTTCTCGAGCACGTCCCACCACCACACGTTGTCGCGGGTGGCGATGCTCATGTGGTTGGGGACGATGTCGACGACCAGCCCCATGGCGTGCTCGGCCAGGGTCCGCGTCAGCCGCGCGAACGCCTCCGCCCCGCCCAGGTCCTCGTTGACCCGCCCGTGGTCGACCACGTCGTAGCCGTGCGTGCTCCCGGGCGCGGCCTGGAAGGGGGGCGACACGTAGACGTGCGAGATCCCGAGCCGCGCCAGGTAGGGCGCCACCGCCGCCGCGTCGTCGAAGCCGAAGCCGGGGCGGAGCTGCAGCCTGTAGGTGGCGCGGGGCGTGCGCGGCTCACTCGACACGGCGCAGGACCTCCAGGCTGCGCGCCTCGACGCGCCAGGTCTCGCCGGCGCGGCGCGGGGAGCCCCCCGGCGAGGCCGCGTCGGGCGCGGCGGTGGCGAACTCGGTGGTCCACTCGCCGTCCGCGATCGCGGTCGGGAGCGTGAACTCGAGCGGCCCGGCGTGGGCGTTCACGACCACGTAGAAGTCGTCGTCCACGATCCGCTGCCCGCGCCGGTCGCGCCCCGCGATCCCGCGCCCGTTGAGGAACACCCCCAGCGCCTTGGCGAACGAGGCCTGCCAGTCGCCGTCGGACATCTCCTCGCCGCTGGGCTGGAACCAGCCGATGTCGGTCAGGTCCGTGCCGCGGATCTCCGCCCCCTGGAACCAGCGGCGCCGGTGGAAGGTGGGGTGCTCGCGGTAGAACGCGATCAGCCGGCGCACGAACGCGAGCAGGTCCTCGTCGGTGGCCGCCCAGTCGTGCCAGGAGAGCTCGTTGTCCTGGCAGTAGGCGTTGTTGTTGCCGCGCTGCGTGCGCCCGCGCTCGTCGCCCGCGAGGAGCATCGGCACCCCCTGCGCCAGGAACAGGGTGAGCAGGAAGTTGCGCTGCTGCCGCGCCCGCAGCGCCAGCACCGCCGGATCGTCGGTCTCGCCCTCCACCCCGCAGTTCCAGGAGCGGTTGTGGCTCTCGCCGTCGTTGTTGTCCTCGCCGTTGGCCTCGTTGTGCTTGTCGTTGTACGAGACGAGGTCGTTGAGCGTGAAGCCGTCGTGG
>CAZMSZ010000436.1:0-2236 GCA_964569055.1 uncultured Planctomycetota bacterium
TCGCCGTCGCGCTGAGCGCGTCGGCCTGCCGCACCAACGTCCGCACCGCCGCCGTGGCGCGCCCGACCCGCCCGCTGGCCGCGGCGCCGGCCGCCAAGCCGGTGCCCGCCCCCGATGCCGCGGCGATCCGCGCGCCCGAGGGCTACCGGGTCGAGGCGGTCCTGACCGACCTCGTCTACCCGAGCAGCATCGAGGTCGACGAGGCGGGCAACCTCTACGTGGCCGAGTCCGGCTACGTGTACGGCGACCCGCACGCGCCCGCCCGCCTGCTGCGGCTCTCGCCGGAGGGCGAGCTCGAGACGATCACCGACGCCCTGGTCGGCCCGGTGAACGACCTCTTGTGGGCGGACGGGCGGTTGTTCATCTCCCACCGCGGCAAGGTCTCGGTGCTCGAGCAGGACGGCGCGCTGCGCGACATCGTGACGGGGCTGCCGAGCTTCGGCGACCACCACAACAACCAGCTCGCCATGGGGTCGGACGGCAAGCTCTACATGGGGCAGGGGACCGCCACCAACTCGGGCGTGGTGGGGGTCGACAACTTCCTGTTCGGCTGGCTCGCGCTCCACCCCGACCAGCACGACCGCTCGCCCTACCCGCTCAAGCTGCGGGGCGAGGGGTTCGCGACGCTCAACCCGTTCGTGCTCGGCGGCGCGGAGTCGGCGCCGACCCGCACCACCGGCGCGTTCGCGGCGTTCGGCGACGAGCGCGACGAGGTGGACCCGACGGCGGTCAAGGCGAACGGCACGATCCTGCGGTTCAACCCCGACGGCTCGGAGCTCGAGGTCTACGCCTGGGGCCTGCGCAACCCGTTCGGCCTGGAGTGGGGCGCCGACGGCCGGCTGTACTGCGCCGAGAACGGCTTCGACGAGCGCGGCAGCCGCCCGATCGCCAACGACACCGACGACCTGTACGCGATCGAGCAGGGCGCCTGGTACGGGTGGCCCGACTTCGCCGGCGGCGAGCCGGTGACCGACCCGCGCTTCCGCCCCGAGGACGGGCCCGAGCCCGAGATGCTCCTCGAGGACCACCCGCCGGTGGAGAAGCCGCTCATGACGTTCCCCACCCACACCGGGGTGGCCAAGCTGGCGGTCGATCGGACCGGCACGTTCGGCGCGCGCGGCGCGCTGTTCCTCGCCGCGTGGGGCCCGCTCACGCCGCTCTCCGGCCCCGCCGAGGCCGAGGCCCCGCGCCCGGCCGTGCTGCGGCTCGACCCGGTCGCCAAGCGCCACGAGGTGTTCCTCGAGGCCGCCCCCTCCGCCAACGGCGAGGCCGGCGGCGAGCCCGCGGGGCTGCGCCGGCCGATCGACGTGGTGTTCACGCCCAACGGCAAGGCGCTGTACGTGGTGGACCAGGGCGTGTTCGAGGTCCTCGCCACGCGGGTGCCCATGCCGCGGCCGCGCCCAGGGACCGGGGTGGTGTGGCGGGTGGTGCCCGAGGGCGCGCAGGTCGCGCCGCGAGCCGGGATCTCGGCCGGGCCGGGCGGGGCGCCGCGCGAGCGGGCGCTCCCGGCCGGGCTCAGACGCGACCGCTAGCGGCGCGCGCCGAGCGGCGCCAGCGTCCGGCGCCGACCCGCGACAGCCGCTCGACCTCCCGCTCGAGCAGGCGCACGTTGCGCAGGTTGGCCCGAAACGCCGCGTCGAACACGTCGCCCGCCAGCGGGACGGCGCCGACCAGCGCGTCCAGCCCGGCGTTGGCGACCATGCGCGCCAGGACCGCCCGCGAGACGCCCAGGCGGCGCGCCTCCCAGATCAAGTAGGCGGTGATCCCGGCGCCGAGCAGGTCCCCGACGCCCGGAATCAGCCCGAGCAGCGGGTCGAGCCCGACCCGGAAGCTGGTCCCCGGCACGCGGACCGCCGCGTCCAGGAGGCGCGCCAGCGCGCGCAGGCGCGCCAGGGTCACCAGCGGGTCGGGGGGCGCCGTCGCCTCAACGGAGCCGGACGGTCTCGCGCGCTTCATGCGCCAGTCGCCCGGGGCTCGGCTTCTTCACGATGACCCAGATCGCGTGGATCAAGCCCGGCACGTAGCCGAGCAGCGTGAGCACGATGTTGAGCCAGAAGTGCAGCCCCACCCCGACCTGCAAGAACACGCCGAGGGGCGGCAGCAGGATCGAGAGCAGCACACGGACCACGTCCATGAGGGCCTCCTCCCCGTGGGGGAGGACGCAAGGCGGGTGCCGCCGCCGAGCCCTGGAGGGGGTCGTCTTGGGCGACAGCCTACGTGCCCGTGCCCGTGCCCG
>CAZMSZ010000436.1:2336-5990 GCA_964569055.1 uncultured Planctomycetota bacterium
GAGCCCTGGAGGGGGTCGTCTTGGGCGACAGCCTACGTGCCCGTGCCCGTGCCCGTGCTCGAGCTCGTGCTCGTGCTCGTGCTCGAGGGCGCGACGAGAGATCGCTGTCGCTCGCCTCCCGTTCGCCACGTCAGAAGCGACGAGGGGCCAGGCGGACGGGCAACGCACGGTTCGTGCGGCATTGTCAGAACGAGCACCGAGCACGAAGACGAGCACGAGCACGAGCACGAGCACGAGCACGAGCACGAGGGCAAGGGCAAGGGCAGCGGCAAGGAGACGCCCCGCGCCCATGGCTCGCCGCGTCGACACCACCGGGGTAGCCTCGGGACGTGCTCCCCGCCGCCCGTCGCCTCGTCTTGGTCTGTGCGCTGCTCCTGCTGAGCGGCGGCGCCGCCGCCGCCCAGGAGGAGGCGCGCGAGGTGCGAGGGGTGCTCTCGATCGAGCGGCAGCGCACGCGCCTGGTCGCGGGGCGCGCGGTCCAGGACGCCACGCTCGCGCTGCACCTCCACCTCCGCGAGGTGGAGGGCGCGCCCGACGAGGAGGGCGTGCGGCGGGTCGAGGTCACGATCCGCGCGGTGCGCGGCGAGGTCGAGGCGCGCATGGTCGGGATCGGCACGCCCCGGCTGCGGTTCGACTCGCGCGACGCGCAGGAGGGCCCGCTGGCCCCCCTGGCCGCGCTCGTGGGCCAGAGGTTCCGCTATCTCGAGACGGCGGAGGGCGCGATCGAGGCCGTCGAGGGCGGCGACGCGCTGCGCGCGCGGCTCGCCCGCGCGAGCGCCGAGGCGGAGGGGCCGCCGGGGACCGAGACCATGCTCGCCCGCCTGGGCGCGTCGCTCGGCGACGCCTCGCTCGCCGCCACGCTCGACCTGCTGCGGCGGCCGCCGCCCGCGGCCGGCCCGGACAGGGCGCGCTGGCGAGTCGAGCGGAGCGATCCGCTCCCCGACCTCGGCCTGCTCGAGCACGCGGTCGCGTACGAGCGCGAGGGCGAGCGCATGACGCTGGCTCTCGACGGCCCGGCGCGGCTGGCGCCCGACCCCGAGGCGGCCGGCGAGGGGGCGCGCGACGTGCGGGTCCGCGCGGTCACGCTCCGGGGCGCTGCCCGGCTCGCGCCCGCGCCCGCGGGCGGCGAGCAGGTCGTCGCGGCCGAGGTGCGGCGCGAGGTGGACGGGAGCGCGCGCGTGTTCCTCGGCGCGCGCCTCGCGCTGCGCGCGCGCGACGACCTGCGCTGGCGGCTCGAGCCCGACGAGGCGCCCGAGCCGAGCGCGCCCGAGCCGCCGCGCTACTTCTGATCGCGGCTCCGCGCCTCCCGCAGCGCGTCCTCGGCGACCTTGGTCCCCGCGACCCCGTTGCCCTGCGCCCAGCGCGCGAGCGCCGCCTCGCGCTCCTCGGGCGAGGCGCTGGCGAGCGAGGCCTCGAGCTTGCGCAAGGAGGAGGCGGCCTTGAGCTCGCGGATCACCGCCTCGTCGCGCCTCAGCTCGCGCAGGCGCGCCGCGGCCTGCCGGCCCTCGGCCTCCTCCCCGAAGGTCTTGGCGAGCGTGGTGTAGAGCGCGACGGCCCTGGCGTAGCGGCGCTCCTGCGCGAGCCCCTTGGCGCGCGCCAGCCGGCGGGCGGCGATCCGGGTGATCCGCTCGGCGAGGTAGGTCGCGTCCGCCACGGCGGTCCCGGCGGCGGCCAGCGCGCGCGCCTCCCGCCGCGCCCCGGCGAGGTCGCCCTTGAGGTAGCGGCGGAGGGCGCCGTGCAGCGCCTCGTGCAGCTCGCTCCGGCCCAGGCCGGGGTAGCGGACCTTGCGCAGCTCTGGCTCGAGCGCCTCCGCGAGCGCCTCGTCGCGGGGGTCACCGGCCCAGATCACCCTCCCGCCGAGGCCGATCAGCCACCCGCGCGGGAGCGCGCCGCCCGCGTCGTACTTCGCGACGCCGGCCGCGATCGGATAGGTCCGGCCCCTCACCGCCGCGCGGACCTCCGCCGCCTGCGGGGCCTCGGCCAGCAGCGCGATCACGCGCAGGCCGCGCTCGCCGTGGTCGTCCTCGAGGCGCTGCAGCCGCCCGAGCAGCGCCTCCCCGCCAGGGCCCAGCTTGGCCACCAGCACCACCTCGCCGCGCAGCGCCGCGAGGGAGGCGACCTCGGGGGCGTTCGCCACCCACTCGACGCCGTCCAGCTCGGGCGCGGGGTCTCCCACCTCGGGCGAGCCGGCGCGCGCGGACCCGGCGGCGAGCGCGATCAGCGTCGCGGCGATGAGCAGGCGCGTCATGAACACCTCCAGCTCGCGGAGGTTACACCAGCGCGCCCGCCGCGTGAGCGGCGCGCGTCGAGCGCACGGGCGGCGGGCCGCGCGCGCCGGTGCTATGACTGCCGGGAGGAGGTCCGCTCATGCGACCCCGACGCTGGCCCGCGCTCCTTTGCGCCCTGCTCCTCGCCGGCTGCCTCGAGCGCGAGGAGGCCGTGACCGTCACCCCCGACGGCGCGCTGGAGGTCGTGCACACGATCCGCGGCGACGCGGGCGACCTCGACGGCGGCGCGGCGCGGTATCCCACCGCGGGGCCGTGGGAGGCGCGCCGCGAGGTGCGGCCGCGCGACGACGGGAAGGAGGAGCACGTCCTCGTGGCGCGGGCCAGGTTCGCCTCCGCCGCCGAGGTCCCGACCCACTTCGGCGCGCCGGGCGAGCCCGAGGGCGCGCCCCTGCAGATGACGACGCGGCTCGCGGTCGTGGCCGAGCCCGGCGCGACGCGTTACGTGTTCGCCCGCACCTACGGCGCGCGCGCCTGGGGCGACTACCGGGTCCTCCACGCGCGCGCGTTCGACCAACAGGTGCGCGCGCTGCTCGCGCCCGAGAGGGGCGGCTTCGACGCGCTGAGCGGCGCGGAGCAGGACCGGGTGTTCCAGGCGGTGATCGAGTGGGAGCGCGGCAAGGCTGGCCGCTGGACCGAGCAGGCCCTGCGCGCGGCCGCGCCCGACCGGGCCGAGGCGCCGCTCGCCCGCCTCGCCGCCCAGGACGCGGTCGGCGCGTTCTTCGCGCGCGAGCTCCCGGTCGAGCGCGCCCGCGCGCTGTTCGACCTCGCCCGCGCCGACCCGGCCCGACTCGAGGGCGAGCTGCGCGGCCTGCAGGCCCGCCACGACCACGAGGTGAGCGAGGCGCTGCGCCGCGCGCTCGCGCTCGGCCCAGAGCAGGCGACCCGCCTGCGCGAGGCGCTCGAGGCCGAGCGCCGCACGTTCGAGGTGACCGAGGACCTCGGCGACGAGCGGTTCGTGGTCCGCCTCCGCCTGCCCGGCCGGGTCGAGCGCCACGACGCCGACGCGGTCGAGGACGGCGCGCTGGTGTGGCGCTTCACCGGCGAGGAGCTGCGCGACCGCGAGGTGACTCTGCTGGCGACGTCGGTGCTGGAGTCAGTCGGCCGCAGATGACGTGAGGCCTGCGAGCCTGGAAATATGGAATACAAACAGGGAATTAAAGAATTAGAAATGCCAGAACGACTGTCGCCGAGGCGGCGCGCGGTCGTCGGTGAGGCGCTCGCGCGGTCAGCGACAGCCATTCCTCATTTCCAGTTCCCAGTTCCCTGTTGATATTCCCGGTCTCCTGCCGTCGGCAGCGCCCGCCGCCCCGACCGCAGCGCCAGCTGCCCGCACGCCGCCTCGGCCTCGGCGCCGCGGGTGCGGCGC
>CAZMSZ010000437.1:0-5964 GCA_964569055.1 uncultured Planctomycetota bacterium
GACGTGATCAACGCCCACGAGCGCGACCCGGAGGTCGTGCTGGCCGGCGTGCGCGCGGCCGCCGACGACGCGGCCGCCGGGCGGCTCGACTTCGCGCCGCTCTACACCCACCAGTTTCCGCTGGCGGCGCTGGGGACGGCGCTCGACCTCGCCGGCCGCCGCCCCGACGGGTTCGTGAAGGCCCTGGTGAGGTTCTCGTGAGCGGCCGCGCGCGTCGTCCCCGGCTGGGGTTCTTGGGCTGCGGCTGGATCGGGCGCCACCGCCTCGAGCGGCTGGTCGCGGCCGAGGCGGCCGAGGTGGTCGGCGTGGCCGACCCGTGCGAGCAGGCCCGCGCCGCCGCCGCCGCCTGCGCGCCGGGCGCCGTCGCGACGGACGACCTCGACGCGCTGTTGGCGCTCGGCCTCGACGGGCTGGTGATCGCGACGCCCAGCGCGCTCCACGCCGACCAGGCCCACGCCGCGCTCGAGCACGGCCTGGCGGTGTTCTGCCAGAAGCCGCTCGCCCGCTCCGCCGCCGAGACCCGCGACGTGCTCGCCCACGCGCGCCGGGTCGACCGCCTGGTCGGCGTGGACCTCTCCTACCGGCACGTGAGCGGCGTGCCCGAGCTGCGCCGCCTGGTGCAGGGCGGCGAGCTCGGCGACGTGTTCGCGGTGGACCTCCAGTTCCACAACGCCTACGGGCCCGACAAGCCGTGGTTCTACGAGCGCGCGCTCTCGGGCGGCGGCTGCCTGATCGACCTCGGCACGCACCTCGTCGACCTCGCGCTGTGGGCGCTCGACTGGCCGAGCGCGGTCGTGGCGGACCGCATGTGCTACCGCGGCGGGCAGCTCCTCCCGCCCGGCGCCAGCGAGGTGGAGGACTTCGCGGCGGCCCGCCTCGAGCTCGGCGGCCGCACCGCCGTGCAGCTCTCGTGCTCGTGGCGGCTCCACGCCGGGCGCGACGCCGCGATCGCCGCGCGCTTCTACGGCACGCGCGGCGCGGTCGCGCTGAGCAACGTCGGCGGCTCCTTCTACGACTTCCGGGTCGAGCGGTTCGACGGCACCGCGCGGACCACGATCGCGGCGCCGCCCGACGCCTGGGGTGGGCGCGCGCTGGTCGCCTGGGCGCGCCGCCTGGCCGACGATCCGAGCTACGACCCCGAGGTCGAGGGCGCGGTGCAGGTCGCCGCCTTGCTCGACGCGATCTACGGGCGCGACGGCGCCCTCGAAGCATCGCGGGCGCCGGAGCCCGGCCCCGCTCATCTCCTGGCGGACGAGGGGATTCCCTCCGACCGCTGGGGGAACGCGCCCAGCGCCGCCCCCGCGGAGCTCGGCGCGCGCGTCGATTGAGGACGGTGGCCCGCGCGTTGCGCGGCATCACCTGAGCGCGGGAGCAGCCAGGCATGAAGCGGGTGTTGATCACGGGCGGCGCGGGGTTCATAGGCTCCCACGTCGCGGACCAGCTGCTCGCGCGCGGCTGCGCGGTGCGCGCGCTCGACGCGCTCGACCCGCAGGTGCACGGCCCCGAGCGGCGTTGGCCCGACTACCTCGCCCCCGGGGTCGAGCGGCTGCGCGGCGACGTGCGGGACCGCGCCGACGTGGCGCGCGCGCTCGAGGGCGCCGACGCCGTGCTCCACCTCGCCGCCGCCGTCGGCGTCGGCCAGAGCATGTATGAGGTCGAGCGCTACACGTCGGTCAACTCGCTGGGGACCGCCGCGCTGCTCGAGGCGCTGATCGAGCGCGACCCGCCGCTGCGGCGGCTGGTGGTCGCCTCGAGCATGAGCGTCTACGGCGAGGGGCGCTACGCGGGCGGAGCCGGCGAGTGGCCGCGCGCGCTGCGCCCGCGCGAGCGCCTCTCGCGCCGGCAGTGGGAGCCGGTCGACGAGCGCGGGCGGCTGCTGCGCCCGCTCCCCACCCCCGAGGAGAAGCCGGTCGACCTCGCCTCGGTCTACGCGCTCTCCAAGTACGACCAGGAGCGCCTGTCCCTGATGCTCGGCGAGGCCTACGGGATCCCCACGGTCGCGCTGCGCTTCTTCAACGTCTACGGGCCGCGCCAGGCGGTCAGTAACCCCTACACCGGGGTGCTCGCGATCTTCGCCTCGCGCTACCTCAACGACCGGCCCCCCGTGATCTTCGAGGACGGCGCGCAGCTGCGCGACTTCGTCAGCGTCCACGACGTGGCGCGGGCCTGCGTGCTGGCGCTCGAGCGCGAGGACGTGGCCGGCGAGGTGTTCAACATAGGCAGCGGCCAGCCGCGCACCGTGAGCGAGGTGGCCCAGGCCATGGCGCGCCTGCTCGGCAAGCAGCACCTCGCGCCCGAGCTCCCCGGCCGCTTCCGGGTGGGGGACATCCGCCACTGCTACGCCGACATCGGGAAGGCTCGCCGCCGCCTCGGCTACGAGCCGCGCGAGCGGTTCGAGGAGGGGCTGCGCGAGCTGGTGGGCTGGCTGCGCGGGCAGCCGGCGACCGACCACGTGGCGGAGGCGCACGAGGAGCTCGCGGCGCGCGGGCTGACCATCGGCGGCTGAGGAGGCGAGGTGTCCCGCGACGGCGCGCGCAGCGATCGGCCCGAGCTCGGCCTGGCCCTCGACCTCCACCCGGGCGACCTTCGCCCCGACACGCTGGGGCTCGGGCGCGCCACGACCGCCGGGCTGATCCCGGACCTGCGCGCGCTCGAGCTGCGCTGGCTGCGGCTCCGCCTGCCCTGCCCGCGGCCGGGCGCGCCGAGCGCCTCCCTCGAGGGGCGCGCGCTCGCCGGCCTGCTGGCGCGGCTGACCGCCGAGCTCGAGGTCGTGCTCTGCCTGCGCGCCGGCCCGACCACCCGCCCCGGCGACTACATCGAGCGCGTGCGCGTCGCCCTGGCGAGCGCGCCGCCGCGGCTGGCGGCGGTCGAGCTCGCGCCGCCGTGGGTCCGCACCCTCGACGAGCCGGGCGGCGCCTGGGCGGGCGCCGTGCGCGCCGCCGCCGCGCAGGTGCGCGCCGCGGGGTTCCCGGTGGCCCTCGGCGGGCTCCGGCCCGCCCACCTCGAGCTGCTCGAGCGCGCGGCGCCGGCGGCCCCCTGCCCGCTGCCGGCGGCGTGGCACGAGGTCGCCGCGCTGTCCCTCGAGGCGGACGCGCGCACGCCCCAGCCCGAGCTGCTCGCGCTCCTCGCCCGCCTCCGCGCGTGGCTGGCCCAGGGCGGCGCAGGCGCCACCTCGCCGCAGGTGTGGCTGACCCGCGCCGCGCGCGGCCCGCGCGAGGGCGTCGCGCCCGTGCGCGCGCTGCTCGAGGCGCAGGGCGCGCCCGTCGACCGGCTGTTCTGGCGGGACGAGGCGGGAGACGGCGACCTGCTCGCGGGCGCGCTCCGGCGCGAGGACGGCGCGCCGACCCTCCTGCACGCCCTCCTGCGCGAGGGGCGCCTGTCGAGCTGGGGCGAGCTGTTCGCGCGCGCCGAGCGCGCGCCCGCGGCCGACGGCCCCGCGCGCCGCGCCGCCCTGGTCACGGGCGGCGCCGGGTTCGTGGGCTCCAACCTCGTGGCGCGGCTCCTGGGCGAGGGCTGGGCGGTGACCGTCCTCGACGACCTCTCGCGCGCCGGGGTGGAGGCGAACGCGCGCTGGCTGCTGGCGCACCCGCGCGCCGACGCGCTGCGCCTGGTCCTGGGAGACGTGCGCGACGCCGCGACCGTGCGGGCGGCCATGCGGGGCTGCGAGGTCGTGTACCACCTCGCCGCCCAGGTCGCCGTCACCACCAGCCTCGAGCACCCGACGGTCGACTTCGAGGTCAACGCGCTCGGCACCCAGCGAGTACTCGAGGCGGCGCGCGCCCAGCCGCGGCCGCCGGCGGTGATCTACACCTCCACCAACAAGGTCTACGGCGCCCTCGGCGACCTCGAGCTGGTGGAGGAGGCGACCCGCTGGGCGCCGCGCCCGGCCCAGTCGGGCGGCGTCGACGAGGGCCGCCCGCTCGACCTCTACAGCCCGTACGGCTGCTCGAAGGGCGCCGCCGACCAGTACGTGCTCGACTACGCCCGCAGCTTCGGCCTGCGCGCGGTGGTGCTGCGCATGAGCTGCATCTACGGCCCGCGTCAGTTCGGGAACGCCGACCAGGGCTGGCTGTGCCAGTTCCTGCTGTGCGCCCTGCGCGGGCGCCCGCTCACGATCTACGGGGACGGCAAGCAGGTGCGCGACGCCCTGTTCGTCGACGACCTCGTGGACGCGCTGGGGCTCGCGCGCGAGCGGGTGGACGCGCTCAGCGGCCGGGCGTTCAACATCGGCGGCGGGCCGGCGCGCGCGCTCAGCCTGCTCGAGCTGCTCGCCGAGCTCGAGACCTTGCACGGCGCCCGCCCGCCGGTGCGCTACGCCCCCTGGCGGACCGGCGACCAGCGCTGGTTCGTGGCCGACACCGCCCGGTTCGCGCGCGCGACGGGCTGGCGCCCGCAGGTCTCGCTGCGCGACGGGCTGCGCCGGCTCTACGGGTGGACCCGCGAGCTGTCGTCCCCGGCCGCGCCGGCGCTCGCGCCCACGGGGCTCGCCGCGTGATCGCCCCGCTGCGGCCGCTGCGCGCGCTGATCACCGCCGACCGGGTGGGCGGGGTGTGGAGCTACGTGCTCGAGCTGCTGAGCGCGCTCGACGAGGCGGCCGAGCTGGTCCTGGCCGTGTCGGGCGGCGTCCCGCGGGCGCAGCGCGAGGCGCTCGAGCGGCGCGCCAACGTCGTCGCGGTGGAGCCGCTCCCCCCCCAGCTGGAGTGGATGCCCGACCCCTGGGCCGACGTCGACGCGGCCGACGAGCGCCTGCTCGCGCTCGAGCGCGCCTACGCGCCCGACGTGGTGCACCTCAACGCCTACGCCCACGGCGCCTTGCCGCTCCGCGCGCCGGTGCTGGTGGTCGGCCACTCCTGCGTGTGCTCATGGTTCGAGGCGGTGCGGGGGCGCGAGGCGCCGCGCGAGTGGGACGAGTACCGCCGGCGCGTGCGGGCGGGCCTCGCGGGCGCGGACCTCGTGGCGGCGCCGACCCGGGCCATGCTGGCGGCGCTCGAGCGCCACTACGGCCCGCTGCGCGCGGCCCGGGTCCTGCCCAACGCGCGCCGCGCCGCCCTGTTCCCGCCCGGGCGCAAGGACCCGCTGGTGCTCGCGGCGGGGCGGCTGTGGGACGAGGCCAAGAACCTCGAGGCGGTGGGGCGCGTGGCGGGTCGCCTGCCCTGGCCGGTGTTCTTCGCCGGCCCCGTCCGCAGCCCGAGCGACGAGCCCGGCGCGCCGGGCGAGGCCTGGCGCTGGGAGCGCGCCCGCGGCACGCACCTGCTGGGGGCGCTCCCCCCCGAGGTGCTCGCCTCGTGGCTGGCGCGGGCCTCGATCTTCGTCCACCCCGCGCGCTACGAACCGTTCGGCCTGGGACCCCTCGAGGCGGCCCTGGCCGGCGCGGCGCTGGTCCTGGGCGACATCCCCTCGCTGCGCGAGGTGTGGGGACCCGACGCGCGCTACGTCCCCCCCGGGGACGACGACGCCCTCGCCGCGGCGCTGCGCGACCTGATCGAGCGGCCCACGCTGCGGCGCGAGCTGGCCGGGCGCGCGCAGGAGCGGGCGCGCCGCTACGGCCCCGAGCGCTTCGCGCGCGGCTACCTCGACGCCTACCGCTGGCTGATCGCGGCCGCCGCGGAGCAAGACGAGCTCGCCCGACCCGCCCTGGCGGCCGAGGTCGACTCGAGCTCGGGGGGAGGGCCGCGCTGATGCGGTTCGCGTTGTTCTATCACTCGCTGGAGTCGGACTGGAACCACGGCAACGCCCACTTCCTGCGCGGCGTCGCGCGCGAGCTCCTGGTGCGCGGGCACGAGGTGCAGGTGTGGGAGCCGCAGGGCGGCTGGAGCCGGGCCAACCTGCTGAGCGAGCACGGGCCCGCCGCGCTGACCGCGTTCGCGGCCGTCTACCCGGAGCTGCGCGCGCGCCACTACGCGCCCGACCCCGACCTCGTCCGGCTGGAGGGCATGGTCGAGGGGGCCGACGTGGTGATCGTGC
>CAZMSZ010000438.1:0-5949 GCA_964569055.1 uncultured Planctomycetota bacterium
TGGCCGGGAAGGTGGCGCTCGCGCCGCTCGCGGGCGGCGTGATCGTGATCGTGACCCCGGCGAGGGGGGTCCCCCCCGCGTCGTCGACCCGCAGCACGATCGCCTGCGCGAACGCCGCCCCGACCTCGGCGCTCTGGCCTCCGCCGCTCACGAGCACGATCGCGGCCGGCGTGGCCGGCGGCGCCAGGTTCGTGAGCTCGAACGAGCCCGTGACGCTCCCGGCGCTCACGTTCACGGTGTAGGGGCCCCCCGCCACCGCGTTCGCGGTCGGCGAGAGGGACGCCAGGCCGTTCACGTCCGTTTGGACCGTCGCCGGGAAGGTGGCGCTCGCGCCGCTCGCGGGCGGTGTGATCGTGATCGTGACGCCCTCGAGGGGGTTCCCGCCCGCGTCGTCGGCCCGCAGCACGACCGGCTGGGCGAACGCCGTCCCGACCTCGGCGCTCTGGCCGCCGCCGCTCACGAGCGCGATCGCGGCCGGCGGCGGGGCCGTGTTCGTGAGCTGGAACACACCCGCCCCCGTCCCGGACGTGACGTTGACCGTGTACGGGCCTCCGACCGTGGCGTTCGCCGTGGCGGTCACCTGGGCCGTCCCGGATGCGCCGGTGGTGGGGGTCAGCGAGGAGATGACCGCGGTGGCGCCGGAGGCCGGCGGAGCGATCGTGAGCGGCGCCCCGGCGAGGGCGTTCCCGTTCGCGTCGTCGGCCCGCAGGACGATCGGGTCCGCGAAGGCCGCGCTCACCAGCGCCGACTGTCCTCCGCCGGACTGGGCCACGATCGCGTCGACCTGCGCCTCGAACGCGCCCACGTCCGTGAAGCCGCTGCGGCGGGCCAGGCCGCGCTGGTCGACGCCGCCCGGCCCGGCGGGCGGGGCGTTCACCTGGACCGTCGCGTCGGCGGCGTTGACCGCGGGGCTGCCGAACAGGAGCGAGAGCGTCTGGGTCGGGCCGCCGTTCGCCGCCAGGACGAGGGCCACCAGCGGGTCGGCGGTCGAGACCGTCGGCACGGGCGAGAAGCCCGTCTGGCTCGTGATCACGTTCCCGCCGCCCGAGTCGCTGATCGTCCCGCCGGCGTTCGTCGTGCCCTCGAGCGCCGTGGTCGCGCTCTCGATGATGGTGTTGCGGATCGAGACCGTCGCGGTGGCGCCGTCTCCCACCACGCCCACCCCGCCAGCCGTCGTCGTGGCTCCGCTCCGCGCGATCGTGCAGTGCATGAGCGCGAGCGACCCGTTGCGCTGGAAGATCGCGCCGCCCCGGCCCTCACCGAGGTTCATGGCCGAGCTCCCCCCCGTGGCCGAGCAGAACGCGAACGTGCAGTTCGTCGCCTCGAGCGCGCCGCCGTTCAGGAACACGCCGCCCCCGAGGCCCGCGCCGCCGCCGCCGTTTCCGCCCATTCCGCCCGCGCCGGCGAACAGGCCGCCGGCGCCGCCGGGACCGGTGCTGGACCCGCCGCCGCCGCCGCCGAGGCCGCCCGCCCCGCCGCCGGCGAATCCGCCGCCGCCCCCGCCGCCCCCGACGCCGCCGGCGGCGCCGGCCGCGCCGCCGCCGCCGTCGTCACCGCCGCCGCCGCCGCCGCCGCCAGGTCCCGTCGCGGCCGAGGGACTCGGGGCTCCCCCCGTTCCCGGGTTCGGGTCGCCGCCGCTCCCGCCGTTGGCGCCCGCGGCGCCGGCCCCGTCCGAGCCCAGCCCGCCGCCGCCTCCCGAGGAGTTGCCGAACCCCAAGGGGCTCATCATGCCGCCGCCGCCGCCGAACGCCACGCACTCGGTCACGAGGCAGCCGACCATCCGCACGGTGGCGCCGTCCACGTAGATCGCCCCTCCGAGGCCCGCACCGCCGCCGCCGCCACCGCCGGTCTCCGCGTCGCCGCCGTGTCCGCCCGCGGCGCGTCCTCCGCTCAGGGTCAGGTTCACCAGCTCGAGCACGGTCGTGGCGCCGCTCACCACGAAGATCCGGCGCGCGTCGTTCCCGCTGATCACGAGCCCGGGGGCCGCGCTCCCGTCGATCGTGATCGTGCGGCCCCCATCGAGCACGAGCGCGGTGCTCCCGACCGGGATCGCCGCCCCCGCGCCGGTCGTGCGCGCGTCCGTCGAGGCGAGCGTGATCGTCATTCCGGCGAGCGTCGGGTCGAACACGATCGTGTCGCCGCTCGCGGCCGCGTCGAGCACCGTCCGGAGCTCGCCGGGGTTTCCGGTGTCCTCGGAGCTCAGCACGGTCAGTTCGGCCGCGAGCGCCGGTCGCCCGCTCCACAGCAAGGTGAGCCCCGCGGCCACGGCCGCGAGGAACGCGCTAGATCTCGCTCGCATCGAGCTTCCCCCCGGTTGCTCTCAGAGCCCCCGTAGGGGGCCCGTAGGGTATAGAGAGCCTCGAGCGCGCGCGCCAGTGCGACGGCGGGTGGAGACGCGTTCGACCTGGCCGCCCACCACGGCCTCGGTCACCACCGCGTGGTGAGCCGCACCGGGAGCGTCGACCAGGTGCGCGTGAGCGGATCGAACCGCTCGACCGTGTCGAGCGGAGCCCCGCTGGCGAGGCCCGCGCCGCCGACCAGCAGGACCTCGCCCGAGGCGAGCCGGACGGGGGTGGGGCTGGCGGCAGCTCCGTCGCACCGCCGGCTTCTTCGCGACCCGACCCGGGGCGGCTCGCGCCGCCCCGGGCGGTCGTCCGGGCTACGCCGTTCGCCGCGCGCGGCCGAGGGCGAGCAGCAGCGCGAGGAGCAGCGCGACCGGCACGAGGCGGGTCGGCGGGGCCGACCCAGGGGCGATCGCGCAGCCACTGACCGTGAACGTGGACGACCTCTACACGCTGAGGTGGACGAGCGCGCGGTCCGGGACCCCGACGACGGAAGCGAACAGTCTGATGAGCTGGTCGTTGTCCGTTTTCCGCGTTGCCTCGACGACGAACGCGACCTGTCCGATCGCGTCCGTGCTCGCGCTCGGCGGGGAGATCGTCACCAGTGGGCTCGAGGTCGAGAGCGTGACCGTGACGTTGGGGACCAGGTTCCCGTGAGCGTCGTGCACCGCGATGATGATCGGGCCCGGGAACCTCGCGGGCCCCCGCACGCGCTGGTTGCCGCCGCTCACGAGCACGATCCTGGCCGGCGCACCCGCCGTGTTCGTGAGCTCGAACGCGCCGGTGACGCTCCCGGCGCTGGCGCTCACGTTCACGGTGTAGGGTCCCCCCACCACCGCGTTCGCCGTCGGCGTGAGCGACGCCAGGCCGTTCACGTCCGTCTGGACCGTGGCCGGGAAGGTGGCGCTCGCGCCGCTCGCGGGCGGCGTGATCGTGATCGTGACCCCGGCGAGGGGGGTCCCCCCCGCGTCGTCGACCCGCAGCACGATCGCCTGCGCGAACGCCGCCCCGACCTCGGCGCTCTGGCCTCCGCCGCTCACGAGCACGATCGCGGCCGGCGTGGCCGGCGGCGCCAGGTTCGTGAGCTCGAACGAGCCCGTGACGCTCCCGGCGCTCACGTTCACGGTGTAGGGGCCCCCCGCCACCGCGTTCGCGGTCGGCGAGAGGGACGCCAGGCCGTTCACGTCCGTTTGGACCGTCGCCGGGAAGGTGGCGCTCGCGCCGCTCGCGGGCGGTGTGATCGTGATCGTGACGCCCTCGAGGGGGTTCCCGCCCGCGTCGTCGGCCCGCAGCACGACCGGCTGGGCGAACGCCGTCCCGACCTCGGCGCTCTGGCCGCCGCCGCTCACGAGCGCGATCGCGGCCGGCGGCGGGGCCGTGTTCGTGAGCTGGAACACACCCGC
This sequence comes from uncultured Planctomycetota bacterium, assembly GCA_964569055.1. Taxonomy (GTDB): domain Bacteria; phylum Planctomycetota; class J058; order J058; family J058; genus JAWLGW01. Next base: position 3,746 of record CAZMSZ010000438.1, read on the forward strand.
CCCCGTCCCGGACGTGACGTTGACCGTGTACGGGCCTCCGACCGTGGCGTTCGCCGTGGCGGTCACCTGGGCCGTCCCGGATGCGCCGGTGGTGGGGGTCAGCGAGGAGATGACCGCGGTGGCGCCGGAGGCCGGCGGAGCGATCGTGAGCGGCGCCCCGGCGAGGGCGTTCCCGTTCGCGTCGTCGGCCCGCAGGACGATCGGGTCCGCGAAGGCCGCGCTCACCAGCGCCGACTGTCCTCCGCCGGACTGGGCCACGATCGCGTCGACCTGCGCCTCGAACGCGCCCACGTCCGTGAAGCCGCTGCGGCGGGCCAGGCCGCGCTGGTCGACGCCGCCCGGCCCGGCGGGCGGGGCGTTCACCTGGACCGTCGCGTCGGCGGCGTTGACCGCGGGGCTGCCGAACAGGAGCGAGAGCGTCTGGGTCGGGCCGCCGTTCGCCGCCAGGACGAGGGCCACCAGCGGGTCGGCGGTCGAGACCGTCGGCACGGGCGAGAAGCCCGTCTGGCTCGTGATCACGTTCCCGCCGCCCGAGTCGCTGATCGTCCCGCCGGCGTTCGTCGTGCCCTCGAGCGCCGTGGTCGCGCTCTCGATGATGGTGTTGCGGATCGAGACCGTCGCGGTGGCGCCGTCTCCCACCACGCCCACCCCGCCAGCCGTCGTCGTGGCTCCGCTCCGCGCGATCGTGCAGTGCATGAGCGCGAGCGACCCGTTGCGCTGGAAGATCGCGCCGCCCCGGCCCTCACCGAGGTTCATGGCCGAGCTCCCCCCCGTGGCCGAGCAGAACGCGAACGTGCAGTTCGTCGCCTCGAGCGCGCCGCCGTTCAGGAACACGCCGCCCCCGAGGCCCGCGCCGCCGCCGCCGTTTCCGCCCATTCCGCCCGCGCCGGCGAACAGGCCGCCGGCGCCGCCGGGACCGGTGCTGGACCCGCCGCCGCCGCCGCCGAGGCCGCCCGCCCCGCCGCCGGCGAATCCGCCGCCGCCCCCGCCGCCCCCGACGCCGCCGGCGGCGCCGGCCGCGCCGCCGCCGCCGTCGTCACCGCCGCCGCCGCCGCCGCCGCCAGGTCCCGTCGCGGCCGAGGGACTCGGGGCTCCCCCCGTTCCCGGGTTCGGGTCGCCGCCGCTCCCGCCGTTGGCGCCCGCGGCGCCGGCCCCGTCCGAGCCCAGCCCGCCGCCGCCTCCCGAGGAGTTGCCGAACCCCAAGGGGCTCATCATGCCGCCGCCGCCGCCGAACGCCACGCACTCGGTCACGAGGCAGCCGACCATCCGCACGGTGGCGCCGTCCACGTAGATCGCCCCTCCGAGGCCCGCACCGCCGCCGCCGCCACCGCCGGTCTCCGCGTCGCCGCCGTGTCCGCCCGCGGCGCGTCCTCCGCTCAGGGTCAGGTTCACCAGCTCGAGCACGGTCGTGGCGCCGCTCACCACGAAGATCCGGCGCGCGTCGTTCCCGCTGATCACGAGCCCGGGGGCCGCGCTCCCGTCGATCGTGATCGTGCGGCCCCCATCGAGCACGAGCGCGGTGCTCCCGACCGGGATCGCCGCCCCCGCGCCGGTCGTGCGCGCGTCCGTCGAGGCGAGCGTGATCGTCATTCCGGCGAGCGTCGGGTCGAACACGATCGTGTCGCCGCTCGCGGCCGCGTCGAGCACCGTCCGGAGCTCGCCGAGCCTCCCGTGTCGCCGAGGCTCGTGACGGTCAGAGCGTCGGCCAGCGCCGGTCGCCCGCTCCCCATGACGGCGAGCCCCGCGGCCACGGCCGCCAGGAACGCGCTGGATCCTCCTCGCATCGAGCTTCCCCGTTTCGCCCCGACCTTCCCGTAGGGCGGTATAGAGAGCCTCGAGCGCGCGCGCTACGTGCGATATCGGGCGGAACCTCGTTCGTGCCTGCTCTCCAGGACGATCGCTGGCCGCGGCTCGAGGAGCCTCGAGCGCGAGGCGTGGCGCCGCGCCGAGTGGAGCGCGTGCGGCCGCCGCGGTGACCGCGCGGGCTCGCGAGCCGCGAGCCTCAGCTCGCCGCGCCGGCCTCGGGGGTCGGGAGCACGACCCGCAGGTGGAGCTCCTCGAGCTGCTGCGGGCGGACCTCGCTCGGGGCGCCGACCAGGAGGTCCTGGCAGCGCTGGTTCTTGGGGAACGCCACCACCTCGCGAATGTTCGGCTCGTCGAGCATGAGCATGATCGTGCGGTCGACGCCAGGCGCCATGCCGCCG
>CAZMSZ010000439.1:0-5941 GCA_964569055.1 uncultured Planctomycetota bacterium
GGCGCTCTGTACGGCGAGAGGGGCTTCGGGCCCAGTGCCCGGTGTCGCTGTCGCTGCCTGCCCCCCAGAGTCCCCCCGGCTGTCGCTGAACGCGCGGCGCCGCGGCGTGAGCGCCGCGGCGCCCGAAGCGGCGCTGTTGCTTGGCGAGAGGGCGCTCTGTGCTGCGAGAGTCGCTCGAGACCTCGGGCGCGCGATCAGTCGGCGACGGGGCGCTCGAGGTCGAGGGCCAGGGTCTCGATCATCTCGCCGGCGTTGAGCAGCTCCTCGCGGAGGGTCGCGCTCTCGGCCTCGAGGGCCTTGACCCGCCGGCGCGCCTCGCGCAGGGCGCGGCGGAGGCGCGCGCAGGTGGCGCACTCGCCGAGGTTCCCGTCCAGCTCGCCGTGGTCGTGTTCCGCCACCGATGCCTCGCTGCGCTCAGCGTAGCCTTGTCGACGTGCTCGGCGCAACCTATACCAAGCCGGGGGCCTGAGGGCCGAAGGGGGCATGTGGATCGGCTGCTCTGGCTGGTGGCGGTGGCCCTCGCGGCGCTCGTGGGCTTGGTGGCGTTCCTGGCGGGTGAGCGGCGCCGTCGGCGCGCCCTGGGCGCAGCCGGCCCGCGCCCTGCTCCCTCGATCGGCGAGGCGCTGCGCCGGTCGCGGTCGCGCGGGCGGGTGCTCGTGGTGTTCCTCGACGAGGACGAGGCGAGCGCGCTCACGGCCCAGGCCCTGGCCGAAGACCCGCGGGTCGTGGCGCTCCTCGCGCGCGACGGGCTCGAGCACGTGCTCGTGCGGGTGATCCGCGAGGGGCGGGAGGTCGCCGCCGCGCTGTTCGAGAAGTACGCCAAGGCGGAGCTCCCGCCCGGGCCGTCCGCCCTGCTGCTCGACGCCAAGGGGGAGACCCTGGGGCTCCTGAGGGGCGAGGGGGCGCCGCTCACCCCCCGGCTGGAGGGGCTGCTGGGCACGCCGCCCCGGCCGGGTGACCGTCCGGTGGCAGAGAAGTGACCGCGGGGCGATCGCCCCGGCCGTAGGGTCGAGCCTCCAGGAGGGCCGACTCGGGAGGAGCGATCGCCTTGGACAGCGCCCCGGCGCGTTGGCTATACTCCGCCCCCGATCAACCCGAACGAAACAGCGACGTTAGGCCCTCCTCAGCCCGAGGTCGGGCCTCTAGAATCGAGACACCATGGACCGCAGCCACGTCGTGATCGCCTTCCTCCTGGGCATCTGTGTCGCCCTCGGGACGGCCCTCGTCATTCAGCGCGGGGACGCGCTCCCGCGCGCCCACGCCCAGGCGAGCGCGACGGGTGATCTGTACGCCCTGGTCGGCACCGGCACCCAGGGCCAGAGCCGCGACGTGCTGTTCGTGGTCGACACGCGCTCGACCCGCCTGGCGGTCTACGAGTACAAGGACGGGCGGCTCACCGTCGGCGCGATCCGCAACATCGAGTACGACCTGCGCTTCAACGAGTTCCCTGGCAAGAAGCAGACTCCTTCGGTCAAGGACATGAAGGACGCCAGCGAGAAGGACAAGCGGTAGCTCGAGGTCGGGCGAAACGACATCCAGGACCTACCCGGCGCGCGGGCGGGTCCCACGAGGAGGACGGCCGATGGCTGTCGAGTACATGACGTTCCAGGAGGTCCTCGAGGAGCTCCAGATCGACGAGGAGGAGCTCAAGCGCCTCGTCTCCAACGCCGAGCTGCGCGGCTTCCGGGCCGGCAGCAGCATGAAGTTCAAGCGCGACGACGTGATGAACCTCAAGCAGGGGCGCGAGACGGAGCCGACCATCATCCTGACCGACTCGGACCAGGAGATGGGGATCGCCGAGTCGTCCGACGAGCTGATCCTCGAGGACTCGACCTCGGACACCGTCATCCACATCGGCGACATCATGGGCGCCCGCTCCGGCTCGCAGCAGGAGATCATCTTCGACACGACCGAGGAGTACACGGTCTCCCCGCACGACAGCGACATCAGCAGCGGCATGAGCGCCGGCCTGAGCGGCAGCGCGCCGCTGAGCGCGCCCGGCAGCGCCGGCCTGAGCGGCAGCGCGCTGAGCGGGGTCAGCGAGTACAGCGGGCTGTCGGGCCTGTCGGGCTTCGAGAGCGGCGACTCCATGGACCCCGAGGCCGTGATCCCGACCGTCGAGGTCCCCTCGGTCTCCGAGGACATGGGCCTGGTCGAGACCGACTCGGACGCGGCGCTGGTCGAGGTGGGCTCCGACGAGTCCATGGAGACCGAGGCCTTCGAGCTGATGGACGAGTCGGGCGAGAGCGACACGGTCGGCTCGGGCGCGATCGGCGCCGTCAAGGGCTCGCGCCGGGCCTCGCGCCGCGGCACCTCGGCCTCGACCCGCATGCGCGCGCTCGAGATCGAGCAGAAGAGCTCCCACGCCGCCTGGACGATCGGCGTCCTGATCAGCGTGATCGTCCTGTGCGTCCACTTCGGGATCCTCTACAGCGACCTCCGCGGGACGACGCCGCAGTGGGTGGACGAGCTGACCAACCCCATGCGGAACATGGTCGACTCGCTCTACGCCACGTTCAACGGCTGATCGCCGCGCGATCAGGCTCGAGCGGCTGGCCTCCCCTGGGGGCCAGCCGCTTTCGTTCCGGAAGAAGCTCTCGATGCCACGGCCCGCTGACCCCCGCGCGATCCGTTACCTCGACCGGGCCACCGGGCGCGTCGAGGTGGAGCGGGTGTTCGGGGACGCGGAGCTGCGCTTCTTCTACGAGGCGCCGCTGGGGCGGGCGCTGACCGAGCGGGTGTTCAGCCGGCCCGCGTTCAGTCGGGTCTACGGGTGGTTCAAGCGGCGGGCGCGGCAGAGGCAGGTGGCCTCGTTCGTGGAGGGGCTGGGGATCGACGTCTCGGAGGCGGAGCTGCCGCTCGCGGCCTACGAGCGCCTCGACGACTTCTTCTGCCGGCGACTGCGCGCCGAGGCGCGCCCGATCGACCCCGACCCGGATCGGCTGCTCTCCCCGGCGGACGGGCGGACCACGGTGATCCCGATCCTCGACCCCGAGCAGGGGCTGGTGGTCAAAGGGAGCCGGGCCTCGCTCTCGGCGCTGCTGGGTGAGGAGCCGCTCGCGGCGCGCTACGCGGGCGGGGCGGCCGTGGTCGTTCGGCTCGCGCCCGCCGACTACCACCGGTTCCACTTCCCGGCGGCCGGGGTGGCCGGCCCGGCGCGCCGCTTCGGCGGCCGGCTGCACTCGGTGCACCCGATCGCCCTCGCGAGCGGCGCGCCGAGCTTCCTCAACCGGCGCCACGTGACGCGGCTCGAGACCGAGCGGTTCGGGCTGATCACCATGCTCGAGGTCGGCGCCATGGTGGTCGGCACGATCGTGCAGACCTACCGCCCGGGGCCGGTGGCGGCGGGCGCGGAGAAGGGGCTGTTCCGCTTCGGCGGCTCGACGGTGATCCTCCTCCTCGAGCCCGGTCGGGTTACCCTGGACCCGGACCTGCACGAGGCGAACGTCGCCGGGCTCGAGGTGCTCGTGCGGGTCGGCGCGCGGATCGGCCTCCGCGCCCAGTGAGCATGCTCCGCTTCTTCGACGCCGCCAACGCGATCTCGCTCTTGGGCCTGCTGTGCGGGGTCGGCGCCATGCTGCTCGCGGCGGGCGGCCGGCTGGCGTTCGCGGTGGCCTCCCTCATGGCGTGCGGGCTGTGCGACGTGTTCGACGGGCTGGTGGCGCGCAAGCTCGTCCGGAGCGACGAGGAGCGGATCTTCGGGCAGCGGCTCGACTCGCTGGTCGACGCCTGCGCGTTCGGCATGGCCCCGCTCCTGGTGCTCCACGCGGCCGGCGCGCGGAGCTGGGCCGAGCTGCCGCTCCTGGCGCTGTTCGCCTGCTGCGCGATCTGGCGGCTGGCCTACTTCGACACGCGCGGCTTCAGCGATCGCGAGGAGCAGGCCGCGGCGGACGCGGCCGGGAGCGGGCGGCCCGCGCTCCGCTACTACACCGGCTTGCCCACCACGTTCAGCTCCCTCGCGATCCCGGCGGTGTTCCTGTCGGGGCTGTGGAGCGCGAGCGCCCTGCGTGTGGCGGCCGACGTCGCCGCGGGCGGGCTCGCGGTCGCCATGGTCAGCCCGTTCCCCTTTCCCAAGCCGCGCGGCCTGGCCTACCCGATCCTGTCGACGGTGGCCCTGGGCCTGCTGGGCACCTACGTGGCGCTCGGCCTGCGCGGCCCCTTCCCCGCACCTTGAGGACTCGAGGCGTGCACCGCAACGACGTGATCCCGCTGGCGATCGCCGGGCTCGGCCTGCTCGGGCTGCTCGCGACCGCCACGTTGGCGCTCCAGGAGCTCGCCGGCCCCACGGGCGTCCCCGCGCCCGCGCCGGCCGAGCCGCGCCGGGCGGCGGCCCCGCTCCCCACCCCCCGCCCCGAGCCTGAGGCCCTGCCTCCGCTGCCGAGCCCGCCGGTCCCGCCGGCCACGCCCGGGGAGGGGGACGTGTGCGGCACGGCCGGGCCCTCGCTCGGCGAGCAGCTCGAGCTGGCGCAGCGGCGCGCCGCCGACGAGGCGCGCGAGGCGCGCGCCCGCGAGCTGGCCCGCCGCGAGGAGCACACCGGCGGCGCGCCGCTCGGCTGCTCCAAGCTGGTGATCTGGGAGGGCGGCAGCGCCCGGGGACGAATCGTGTCGAGCGGCGTGGTGTCGCGCGACGACCAGGTCGCGGGCAAGGTCCTGGCCGACGGGCGGGTGATCGCCCGCGACGTGCTGCTCGGTGAGGTCGACGGGGAGGGGCGGGTCTCGTTCGACCGCAAGGCGATCGGCCGGATCGACGCCAACGGCGACGTGTGGCGCGGCCGCGAGTGGGTCGGGCGGGTGCGCGAGGACGGGCAGATCGTGTGGCGCGGGCTGAGCTGGGGGCGGGTCGAGGGCTACACCGGGAGCGCGCCCGACCGGCGAGCGGTGGTCGCGTACCTGCTCCTGTTCTCGGGGACGTTCAAGTAGTGGCGGGTCGCCGGGTGCTCGTCACGGGCGCCACCGGGTTCATTGGCGGGCACCTGACGCGGCTGTTGCTCGAGCGAGGCGACGCGGTGAGCTGCCTGGTGCGCGAACCGGCGCGCGCCGCGGCGCTGGGCGAGCTGGGGGCGGAGCTGCTCCCGGGCGACCTGCGCGACCCGGCCGCGCTGCGCGCGGCGGTGGCGGGCCAGGCGGTAGTGTTCCACCTCGCGGCCCTGCTGCGCGCGCCCTGGCGCGCCGACTTCAGCACGATCAACGCCGAGGGGGCCGGGAACGTGGCGCGCGCCTGCGCCGAGGCCGACACGCCGCCGGTCCTGATCGCCGTCTCCTCGCTGGCCGCGGCGGGCCCGCGCGCGGCCGGCCCGCCGCGCACCGAGGCCGACCCGCCCGCGCCGACCTCCCGCTACGGCCGCGCCAAGCTCGAGGGCGAGCGCGCCGTCGCCGCCCACGCGGCCCGCGTCCCGATCACGATCGTGCGCCCGCCGATCGTGCTCGGCGAGGGCGATCAGGCCGCGCTCTCGCTGTTCCGCATGGCCGGCCGCGGCCTGTTCGTGGTGCCGTCGTGGCGCGCCTCGCGCGTGGCCTGGGTCCACGTCCACGACCTGTGCGACCTGCTGGTGCGCGCGGCGGAGCGCGGCGAGCGCCTGCCCGCGCCCGACGCCGCCGGCCCGCCGGGACAGGGGATCTACTACTCGGTCACCGAGGAGGGCGTGACCCTGGCCGAGCTCGGCCGCCGCCTGGGCGCGGCGCTGGGACGCGAGCGCGTGCGCGTGCTCCGCGTCCCCGCCGCGCTCACCTGGACGGTGGGCGCGCTCGGCGAGGCCTGGGGCCGCCTCCGCGATCACCCCACGATCTTCAACCTCGACAAGGCGCGCGACGGGGTCGGCGGCGAGTGGAGCTGCACCTCGGCCAAGGCGGCCGAGCAGCTCGGCTACGCGCCGCTCGCGCCGGGGGACGAGCGCCTCGAGCAGGTCGCGCGCTGGTACCGCGAGCGCGGCTGGCTCTGAGC
>CAZMSZ010000440.1:0-1820 GCA_964569055.1 uncultured Planctomycetota bacterium
AGCACGTCCTGGCTGACGACCGCCGCCGCCTCGCCGCGGAGCTCGCCCGCGAGGCGCAGCAGCGGCAACGGGTCGGCCGGCGCGGCCTCGAGCGCGTCGAGCAGGCGCAGCCCCGCCCGGGCCGCGTCCGCCTCGTCGAGCGCGCCGGCGCGCTGGCCCCCGAGCCCGCCCACCCGCGCCGCCTGCGCGCAGGCCTCGAGGTAGGCGCGACGCGCGCCCTCCCGGTCCCCCTGCCGGAGCCGATCGTCGCCGAGCGCGCGCTGCTCGCGGGCCTGCGCGCCGGCCGTGCGGTCGCGGAACACCAGCGCGCCTGCGGCCACGCCGCCGGCCAGCACGATCAGCACCGCTCCGACCGCGCCCGGCTTCACGTCCCGCTCACCCGGGCCAGGCCCGCGCGGCGCTCGCTTCGGCTCACGCTGCTCCTCGACGGGCGCGCCCGCGCGCCCCGTTCACCCGTCAGTTCGCCCGCAGGTCGCGGTACTCGCCCCCGGTCTGCGCGGCCAGGTCCTGCAGGAACTTCCGCATCGACTTGCTGCTGGCCATGCCGTAGCAGTTGACCTTCACCTGCCGCGCCCGGTTGAGGTCCGCCACCTTCTCGAGGATCTCGTCGTGCGGGATGTCCTTCGCCTTGCCCTTCTCGCGGCTCTCGGGGATCCCGTCGGTGAACAGGTAGATCGAGTCGGCGCCCTCCACGCTGAACGCGAGCTCGAGCGCGAGGTCGGTGCGCGTGGCGGGCGACCACTTGAGCTTGCGCACGAACGAGATCGCGTCCTTCTTCACCCGGTCGGTCGCCGGCTGGACCTCCGGCTTCCACAGCCTGGTGTCCTTCTTGTCGCCGAACACCACGATCGAGAAGCGCGCCCGCGGGTTGAGCCCCTCGATGAACTTGCAGAACGCCTCCTGGGCCTTGACGAAGCGCGACTCCTTGTGGGGCGGCCTGACGCCGCTCGGGTCGGGGTCCTTGTAGTCGTGCTCCTTACCCCTGGCGTCCTTCCACGTCTCGCCGAGCGGCAGGTCGATCACGCGCATGCTCGAGGAGATGTCGAGGCAGAGCACGAACGCCTGCGAGCGCACCACCGAGTCGAAGATCTTGCCCTCGCCCTGGCGCAGCCGCGTGGTGGCGGAGTCGCCGGCGGCCGGCTTGGTCTTGGGGTCGAAGTCGGGGCCGGCGGTCTCCCACCACTTGCCCCAGTCCTCGAGGCTCTCGAACGCCTGCCCGGTCAGGTGGTGGAGCGCGTCGTAGAGCTGCTCGGCCTCGGCGTCGCCGCTGTCGAACCCGACCTTGGCGAGCCGCTCGAACAGCGGCTGCACGCCGTCGCGGTGCTCCATGCGCGAGAGGGCGCGGATCGCCGCCATGCGCGCCACCTTGAGCTCGTCGTCGTCCTCGAGGAGCACCGCCGCCACGGCCTTGACCGCCTCGGGGTCGCCCGCGCCGCCGAGGGCGTCGATGCACAGCACCTTCTGCTCGATCCGCTTCGACTTCTCGAGCAGCGAGAGCAGCTCCTCGCGCGGCTCGCCCGTCTTGGCGGCGGAGAGCGCGTCGCGGCAGGCGTGATAGACGTCCGCGTCCTCGATCAGCGCCCCGTACTTGACCAGGACCTCCACGCCCTTCTCGGTGGGCGCCTCGCCGATCTTCTCGGCGGCCTGGATCATGCCCGCCGTGTCGTTGCGCCTGGCGGCCTTCTCGAAGTCCTTGTGCGCGTCGTCGGCCGCCAGCGCGGCGGAGCCGAGCAGTGAGACGACCGCGACCGCGGTCAGCGCGTGCCTCTGCATGGAGCACCTACCTCCGAACGAGCGGGCGGATTGTAACGCGTCAGCGG
>CAZMSZ010000440.1:1920-5934 GCA_964569055.1 uncultured Planctomycetota bacterium
AGCAGCTCGCGCGCGCGCCGCTGCTCGAGCGCGCCCAGCAGCGGCTGTCGCATGCGCTCGAAGCTGGCCGAGGCGGGGCGGCGTACGCCGCTCACCCACAGCAGGTGATAGCCGGCCGTCGAGCGCACCGGCTCGCGCACCAGCCCCGGCTCGCCGCGCGCGAACGCGGCCGCGACCACCTCGGGCGGCACGCTCGGGTGCGGCCCGCGAGTGAGCCAGTCGAGGTCGCCGCCGCTCAGCGCCGCCATGGGGTCGTCGGACTCGGCGATCAGGCGGAGGAAGTCGGCCTCGCGCGGGCTGTCCCCCAGGCGCTTCAGGAGCTCCTCGGCGCGGGCGCGCGCGGCCGCCGCGTCGCGGGTCGGCGAGACCTTGACGAGGACGTGGCGGACCCGCAGCTGCAAGGTCTCGTGCGCGAAGAAGGCGCGCAGGTCGTCCTCGCTGATCCCCGCCCGCAGGTAGCTGCGGAACGCGGTGGGGACGCGCAGCGCCTCGCTGAACTGCTCGAGCGTCTGGCCGGCGCGCTGCAGGAAGGCGTCGAGCCCGCCCTGCGGCGCCAGCGCCTCGCGCGCCTCCGCGAGCGCCGCCTCGAGCTCGCCCGCGGGCAACCGCGCGGGGTCGACGCCCTCGCGCAGCAGGTTGGCGTGCATCAGCGCCACGGTCACGCGCCGCTCGATCGCGTGCGGGAGCGGGACGCCGCGCGCGACGTCGGCCGCGACCTCGGTGCGCAGCACCGCGATCCCGTCCACGCGCGCCCAGGCGGTCTCCCAGGCGGCCTCGTCCTCGGCGCGCGCGGGCGCCAGGGCGACGCCCGCCAGGGCCAGCCCCAGCGCCGGCGCCAGGAGCGCGCGCGCCCTCACGCGGCCGGCGGCTCGTAGTTGCTGTACACGTCCTGCACGTCGTCGTGGTCCTCGAGCGCCTCGAGCAGCTTCTCGACCTTGGGGACCAGCTCCGCGTCGGGGGTCACCGTGTTCTGCGGGACCCAGCTCACCTGCGCGGTCGAGAGCGTCCAGCCGCGCGCGGCGAGCGCCTGCTTGACCGGCTCGAACGCCTGCGGGGAGGTCGTGATCTCGAACCCGTCCTCGCCGTCGACCACGTCGTCGGCGCCGCCCTCGACCGCGGCCTCGAACACCTCGTCGAACGAGGCGCTCCCCTTCTCCACGGCGATCAGCCCCTGCTTGTCGAACATGAACGAGACCGCGCCGGGGTTGGCCAGGTTGCCGCCGCTCACCGAGAAGATCTTGCGCATCTCGGGCGCGGTGCGGTTGCGGTTGTCCGTCACGACCTCGGCCAGGATCGCCACGCCGCCGGGGCCGTAGCCCTCGTAGAGGATCTCGGCGTAGACCACGTCCCCCAGCTCGCCGGTCGCCTTCTTGATCGCCCGCTCGATGCTGTCGTTGGGCATGTTGCCCGCCTTCGCCTTGTCGACGGCGTAGCGGAGCTTGAGGTTCTTGTCGGGGTCGCCGCCGCCCTCGCGGGCCGCGATCATGATGGCCTTGGAGTACTTGGAGAAGTACTTGCTCCGCTTGGCGTCCTGCGCCGCCTTGTGGTGCTTGATGCCGGCCCAGTGGGAGTGACCTGCCATCGTCGTCCTCGCCCGCTACCTAGCGCGCTTCAGGTCGCGCTTCGCGTACTCGATCATGAGGTGGTGCGCCTCGAGCAGGCCGATGTCGTCGACCCCGTCGAGCAGGGCCTTCGCCGTGCGCTTCTTCTGGTTGAGCGTCGACTTGGGCGGCCACGCCTTCTGCTCCTCGAGCACCTCCTCGGTGAGGGGGTCCCAGGGGAGCTGCGACTCGAGCCCGAGCCCGGTGAGCAGGTAGGTGGAGCCCCACGGCGGGATCCCCGGCAGGTCCGCGATCCACTTGCGCGCCTTCTCGGCCGCGCTCTTGCGCTCCTTGGCGTTCTCCGACTCGGTGAGGTCCTGCCGGAGCGGCTCGAAGGAGGTGTCGTCGATCTCCTCGAACACCCGCTGCAAGAACTCCTTGATCCGGGGCGCGAGGAACTCGGAGGGGGCGACCTTGGCGTCGTCGAGCACGTCGGCGATCTCGCGCACCGTCGCCACGCGGACCTCGCTCCACGAGGCGAACACCTTGTCGTCGGTGAACCCCTTGTAGGCCTTGCGCGCGGCTTGGACCGGGTTGGAGTAGACGAGCAGGTAGAAGATGAACCGGTCGAGGAGCGGCAGGTCCCGCTCGGGTACGGCCTGGCCGTGCTTGTCCTGCAAACCCTGCAGGAATTTGTGGAACTTCTTCGCCTTGTCGCGGATCGCGGCCACGGCTGCTCCTGCGCTCGTTGGGGCCCGGCGCGCTTCGGCGCCGAGGGCGACGAGGGGCGCTGGGTCCCCCCAAGGGCGGCAGAGTCTAAGTGACGACCTGATGGTCATCAATGGTGTGCGCCAGCGCCGGCGCGGTCACGTCGCTGCGCCGGGCGGCCGCGAAAAACCAAACAAGAACCCCCGCACGGGCAACGCGCCAATGCGGGGGTCTTTGGGGGGTTGGGGATTGGAGGGCTCGCTCGCGCCCTGTGCTCACCCTCTGTGCAAGGAGGTTGCCGTGGTCGCGTGGCGCCAGGCCGTTGCACCACAACCTGTTTCATATCAACGCACTAGCTCTCCCGCTCGGCCCTGAGGCCCGTCTGCCACTGGCGCCGTCGCGCGACGGCAGGCGAGCGCTCCTGTCGCAGTGGCCGGCCAGCCGGAGGAGTAGAATCACCGCCCCTGCGCAGGTTACGAGAGAGCCATGGCCTCGCCCGTCCCCGCCGTCGCCCCGCTCGCTTCACCGCCCCTCTCGGCGCGCGGGTTGGTGCTGATCCCTGCGTTCAACGAGGAGGGCGTGCTGGGCGGGGTGCTCGACGAGCTGCGCCGCCACACCCGCTTCGATGTGCTGGTGGTCGACGACGGCTCGAGCGACCGCACCGCGGACATGGCGCGCGCCCACGGCGCGGCCGTGGCGCGCCACCCCTTCAACATGGGCTACGGGGCCGCCCTCCAGACGGGCTACAAGTACGCGGCGCAGCACGGCTACGAGGTCCTGGTCCAGCTCGACGCCGACGGCCAGCACGACCCGGCCTACGTCGAGGTGCTCGCGCGCCGCGTGCTCGAGGGCCACGTCGACGCGTGCGTGGGCTCGCGCTTCCTGCTCGGCGAGGGCTACATCCCGCCGTTCGCGCGCCGCGTGGGCATGGTCCTGTTCGGCTACATCGCCTCGGTCGTGACCAAGCGGCGCGTGACCGACCCGACCAGCGGCTACCAGGCGCTCTCGTCGCGCGTGTTCCGGTTCTTGCGCAGCGACGTGTTCCCCGCCGACTACCCCGACGCCGACGTCCTGATCCTGCTCCACCGCGCCGGCTTCCGCGCCGAGGAGGTGCCGGTCGCCATGCGCCAGAGCAGCACCGGCAAGTCGATGCACAGCGGCGTGCTGCGCCCCATGTTCTACGTGTTCAAGATGCTGCTCTCGATCGGCGTCACCCTCCTGCGCGAGCCTCCCCGCCCCGACAGGATCCCGGCCGAGTAGCAGCGGCGTCGAGGCGCGCGAGGCGCCGCAGGAGGCCCCGTGCCGATCGAGCAGAAGGTGACCGTGATCGGGGTCGCCGTCGTGCTGGTGCTCGCGATCCTCGAGCTGGTGCGCAAGCGGCTCCTCCGCGAGGAGTACTCCTGGCTGTGGCTCCTGGCCGGCTTCGGCGTGCTCGCCCTGGCGCTGCTCCCGTTCGGCGCGCTCGAGTACCTCGCGGGCCTGATGGGCTCGGGCTACCCGCCCTCGGCCCTGTTCTTCCTCGGCTTCTGCGCGCTGATCGGCCTGTGCCTGCAGTTCTCGGTGCGCCTCTCTCGCATGACCGAGCAGATCAAGAACCTCGGCCAGAAGGTCAGCCTGCTCGAAGCCGAGCTGGAGCGCGTGGAGCAGCGCCCGCCGAGCGGAGAGTAGCCCCGAGGAGGGGCCGCATCAGCGACAGCTCTTCCTTGGCGCTCTTGATCTCTCACGCGGGGAGCTGACCTCGTCAGCGACAGCTCTTCCTTGGCGC
>CAZMSZ010000441.1:0-4128 GCA_964569055.1 uncultured Planctomycetota bacterium
GGGGGGCCACCAAACGGGGGCCGTGGCCCCCATTTTGGCCCCCCACCCCCTCCGGAACGGAGAAGGCCCGCCGGGGCGGGCCTTCGAACTTGCGACGTTGTCGCGTCTTAGTCAGAAGCGGGTGATGAGACTCGAACTCACAACCCTCAGCTTGGGAAGCTGAGGGTCTACCGTCGCTCCCCTCACCCCTCCGCCAGCTCGCGCGCGAGCGCGTCGTAGAGACCGTCCACCGCCAGGTACACGTTCGTGATCCCGCCCTCGAGCTCGAGCTTCTCGACGAGGTCGAGGTCGTCGGCCTGGTTGACCTTGGCCTCGAGCATGCGCAGTTGCTCGCGGACTCGGGTCAGCTTCTTGTCGAGGACGTCGAGGGCGACGTCTTGGGCGAGGAGGGTGCGGTCGCGGGGGCGGAAGGCGATCGAGGCGAGCGGGAGCGTGGTGGGGGGGTGGAGCTGGGCGCCGTAGAGGACCTCGCGGAAGGCGTCGCGGATCTGCTCGGGGTCGTAGGGGCCGACTTCGGCGGGGACGTGGCGGGGGGCTTGGGGGGGGCCGCTGGGGCCTTCCGTGGGGGCGCCGCCGGCGGTGGTGCGGCGGGCTCGGCGCGGGGCGGGTTCGGGGTCGCTGCGGCGGCGGCGGGGGGGGAGGCCGACCTTGGCGCGGCCCTTGGCCTCCGCCTTGGGGAGGAGGTCCAGGAGGTCGGGGAGGTCGTCGGGGAGCTCGGGCGGGGAGGCCGGGTCGGCGGGGCGGAGGAGGACTACGAAGTCGGCGGGGGCCTCGGGGACGATCTCGCCGTCTTCGTCGTAGAAGCGGTCCTCGTCGCGCCAGCGCAGGACGTGGAGGTCGGCCACGTAGTCGCCGGGGGGCACGCTCACCAGGGCGCCGGTGTCGGGAATGTGGGAGAGGCGCTCGCCCATGCCGGCACCCGGGAGGCGTTCGGCGGCGCCTACGAAGATCTCGCCGGAGATCACCTTGAGGCCCAGGCCGAGGACGGCGCCCGTTGCGCGTGCGGCCTCGTCGGGGTCGAGGGCTTCGGCTTGGCGGAGGGCCACGCGGAAGCTGCCCTCGCGGCCGATCGGCCAGATCGCGCAGCGGCGCTCCTCCATTTCGGAGAGGTCGAGCAGGTGGGCTTCGCGCCACCAGTTCCTCGGCTCGCGCACGCGGTGGCGGAGCACGTCGGGGTCGAAGGCGGCCAGGGCCGCGACGTCGGTCGTGAACGGGGTCGCGCTCATGGCGTCGTTCTACCAACTGGTCCGGCCGGATCGCTGAGCTCGCGGCGGGGGGGATGGGGCTGGCTGATTGGGCGGCCTAGCAGCTCGCGGTACACGCGGAGCGTGCCCTCGACCATGGCGCCCTTGCTGAACTCGGCGCGCACGCGGCGGCGGCCGGCTTCGCCCATGTGCCTCGCCCGGGCGGGGTCGGCGAGGAGGGCCGTGATCGCGGTGGCGAGGGCGGCGGGGTCGCGGGGGGGGCAGAGGAGGCCGGTCTCGCCGTCCGCGACCGCCTCGGGCAGGCCGCCGGCGCGGGTCGCGACGACCGGGAGCGCCGCGGCCATGGCGTCGAGGACGCTGGTGCCGAGCGCCTCGAGGTGGCTCGGCATGACGAACAGGTCGAACGCCGCGAGGAGCGCGGGCACGTCGTCGCGGAAGCCCGTGAAGCGGAGGCGCTCGCTCACCCCTCGGGCTCGGGCCTGGGCCTCGAGCGCGGCGCGCAGCGGGCCCTCGCCCACGATCGCGAACGTGGTCTGGGGGTGGGCGGCGAGGACCTTGGGGATCGCGTCCACGAGGTAGCGCTGGCCCTTGTGGTCGACCAGCGCGGCCACGTTGCCGACCAGGGCGTGATCGTCGGGGACACCGAGCTCGGCGCGCGTGGCGGCTCGCTGGTCTGCGGCGGCCTCGATCCGGGTGGGGTCGATCCCCGAGTGGACGACCACCAGCCGCTCCGGCGGGAGGCCGTCGGCCACGAGCACGTCGCGGACGGCGCGCGAGACGGTGATCGTGCGGTCGACGCCGTGGAGGTACTTGAGCCGGTTCAGGCCGAAGAACGAGCGGCGGAAGATCGAGAAGTCCACGCGGCGCGTGAGGACGACCGGCGGGCGGCGCGCACGTCCGAGCGCGGCGGCCAGCGCGCCGAGGGTGTGGGCGTGCGAGGTGTGGACGTGGACCAGGTCGAATCGCTCGCGGCGGAGGAGGCCCGCCAGGCGCACCACCGCCAGCGGGTCGACCTCGCCGCGCATGCGCAGCTCGCGCACCTCGTGGCCCGCGGCGCGGGCGCGGTCGGCGAGCGGGCTCGCGGGCTGCGCGACCAGGAGCGAGCGGTGGCCGCGGCGGGCGAGGCCGCCCAGGAGCCAGGCGAGCTGCTGCTCGCCGCCGCGCCAGGTGCGCTCGGTGTTGAGGTGCAGCACCCTCAGGGCCGCGTTCGGCCGCGTGGGCGCGCTCACGCGCTCGCGCCGGCTGCCGCTTGGGCCGCGGCGGCTTGGCGCGCGCGGCGGGCCACGCGCTCGGCCACGCGGCGCGCCAGGCGCTCGGTCACCCGCGCGGCCAGGCCGGGCATGCCGAGCGCCTGCAGCTCGGGGGCGAGCACCTCGCTCCCGCCCGCCTCCAGGTAGGCCTCGAAGAACCGCAGGCGGTCGGTGCGGGTGGCGCCGTAGGTGTCGGCGAGGTGCGTGAGGGCGCGCAGCTTCTCCTCGCGGGACATGGCGCGGACCGCCACGTCGTCGAGGTCGAGCAGCCACAGGTCCCAGCCGTCCGTGCCGTCTCCCCCCTCGCGCGGGCGGACGAGCACGTTCTGCGGGGCCAGGTCGCGGTGCGCCAGGCCCGAGGCGTGGAACCGGCCCAGCATGGCGCCGTAGTCGCGCGCCAGGCGGCGGCGCGCGGCGCAGGTCGGCGGGTGGTCGCGCATGAGCACTTCGAGGTTGGGCGCGTCGCGATACTCCATGAGGAGCACGGCGTGGCGCGGGAGGGGCCAGCCCTCGCGCACCAGCGCCCAGGCCTGCGGCACCGGGATCGCGCGCAGCTCGCAGGCGCGGGTGGCGCTCCAGGCGCGCACCGGGCGCGCGGCGTAGGCGCCGGTCAGCCGGTGGCGCGCCTTGGGGAACAGGTAGACCTTGCGCAGCAGCACGCCGCCGGGGACGTCGAAGCCTGGGGGCGCCGCCACGGTCTCGAGGCGGGAGCGCCCCTTGGTGTGCAGGTGGATCACCTCGAGCGCGGGCGCGACCAGCGCCGCCTCGACCGCCTCGGCCGGGACCTCGCGCCGGCGATACACCCGCCGCGCGAGCGAGCCCTCGACCGCGTAGCTGGTGGAGTCGATCAGGCAGCGCTTGCCGCGGCTCGCCAGGCGGATCCGCTCCACCACGACGGCGCGCGCGACGAGGGCCGCCTCGAGCGCCTCGGCCGGGCCGTGGCGCGGGTCGAGGCGGGCGTAGGCGGCCGCGAACCACGACAGCTCCTCGGGCGCGCCCTTGGGCGGCTCGGGGTCGCACACCCCGAACGAGTGGACCAGCTTGCCCAGGCGGCGCACCGTCTTGGCCGCCCCCAGCGGTCCGCCTCGCACGCGGGCGGAGTGCATGTCGAGCGCGACCAGCCCGTCGTCGTCCTCGCGCGCCAGGAAGTTGCCGAGGTGGAGGTCGGGGTGGTCGAGCCCCGCCCGCAGGAGGGCGTGGGCGGCCGCGGCCAGCGCCTCGAACAGCCGCCGGCGGCGCACGTGGTCGCCGCTGGCCCGCAGCCGGTCGACCACCAGGTTGAGCTCGTCGGCCCGCTCGACCTCGCGCGTGGCGAGCACGCTCCCCACCAGCAGCCCGCCGGCGCGCTCCTCGCCGAGCAGCACCGGCTCGGGGCAGGGTGCGCCCGCGGCGCGCAGCCGGCGCAGCACGTCCCACTCGCGGCGCGCGGGGGAGGGCTTCACCAGGTGGAGCAGCCGGGCGCGCCCGTCGCGGACCCGGAACCGCTTGCAGAACAGCGGCCCCTCCGGCCCCTCCAGCCGGACCACCGTGCGCACCTTGTTCTGCTTGACCACCCGCGCGCCGCTCGCGCGCTCGGGCTCGCGGCACACCGGCGCGAGGGTCTCGCGCACGAACGCCTCGTAGCCGGGCTTCACCCACCACTGCAGGTCGGCGGCCTCGAGCGGGATCGGGGC
>CAZMSZ010000441.1:4228-5927 GCA_964569055.1 uncultured Planctomycetota bacterium
GCGCTGGCGCGGGCGGCCTCGCCCAGGCGGGCGCGCCGCGCCGGCTCGCCGGCCAGGCGGCGGATCGCGGCGGCGAGGGCGGCGGGGTCCTCGGGCGGGACCAGCAGGCCGGTCTCGCCGTCGAGCACGACCTCGCACAGGCCGCCCGTGCGGCTGGCCACCACCGGCGCGCCGGCCAGGGCGGCCTCGGCCGCCACGTAGCCGAACCCCTCGTAGCGCGAGGGGACCACCACCACGTCGGCGCGCGCGTAGACCGGGCGCGGGTCGGCGAGGTGCCCGAGGAACCGGCAGCGCTCGGCCACTCCCAGCCGCGCGGCCGCGGCCTGGAGCGGCTCGCGCAGCTCGCCCTCGCCGGCCAGCTCGAGCGTGAGCTCGAGGTCGCGGAGCTCGCCGAGCGCCTCGAGCAGCACGTCGGCCCCCTTGGGCTTGGCGAGCCGGCCGACGAACGCCAGGCGCAGCGGACCGTCGGCGCGCGGCTCGCGCGGGAGCGGGGTCAGGCGGATCGGGTTGTGGATCCGCGTGATCCGCTCGGGCGGGAACCACCGGAGCGAGCGGCGCACGGTGGCGCCGGTGGCCTCGGAGTTGACGACGATCGCCGAGAGCAGTCGCCAGCTCCGCCGGCGCAGGCAGTTGTCGACCAGGCGCCGGTCGCTGCCGCGGCGGAACGCGATCCGAAACGGCGGGCGCCGCCCCGTGAGCCCCCCCAGCAGCCGCACGTCCACGGCTTGGTTGCACAGCACGACCTCGGGCCCGAAGGCGAGCAGCTCGCGCGCGCGCTCGAGCGGGAGCGTGGCCAACCCGTTTTCCGCGCAGCGCTCGAGCAGGCCCGAGCTCGACGCCGCGACCACCAGCGGCTCGTGGCCGCGGGCGGCGAGCCCGCGCGCGGCGTCGAGGAACCACTGCTCGCCGCCGCCCCAGCTCGGGTTCTGGTCGACGAGCCCGACCTTCACGCGCCCGGGCCCGGCAGGCGCGGCGCGCCCGCGCGCTCGAGCTCCCACAGCTTGAGGTGGCGCTGCAGCACGTAGAACGCGCCCAGCATGGCCACGAACAGGCCGTGCACGCCGTCGAGGAAGCCCGCCTTGAGGAAGTACGCGCGCACGAACCGCGCGGGCGGCGAGAGGAGGAGGCGCCACAGCCGGAAGCGCTCGCCCTCCTGGTAGCGCGCGCGCGCCATGATCGTGGTGTAGCCGTTCATTTTCTGCAGGTGATCGGCGAGGTCGCGATACGAGTAGTGCTGAATGTCCCCGCGCAGCCGCTCCACCCGCCCCGGCCCCGGCTCGACCCGATCGTGCGGGTTGCGGCCGCCCCAGCGCGCCTGCCCGCGCCGCCACGCGCGCAGCTTGCGGTCGGGATACCAGCCGCCGTGGCGGATCCAGCGGCCGAGGTAGAACGTGATCCGCGGCATGCTGAACCCGACCACGTCCGCGGGCGCGGCGGCGAGCGCCGCCTGGAGCTCGCTGACCAGCTCGGGGCTGAGCCGCTCGTCGGCGTCGAGGCTCACGATCCACTCGCAGCTCGCCTGCTCGGCCGCGAAGTTCTTCTGCTCGACGTGACCGGGGAACGGCCGCTCGATCACCTTCGCGCCGCGCTCGCGCGCGAGCTGCGCGGTGCCGTCGGTCGAGCACGAGTCGACCACGATCACCTCGTCGACCCAGGCCAGGCTGTCGAGGCAGGGCCCGAGCCGGTCGACCTCGTTGAA
>CAZMSZ010000442.1:0-5921 GCA_964569055.1 uncultured Planctomycetota bacterium
GAGCGCGACGGCGGTCCCCGCCAGGGCGGCCTGCTCTACCACGACCGGCGCGGCTGGAGCGACCAGCGTCAGCTCGGGCGGGGTGGTGTCGACCACCAAGGCCAGCGCGACCTCGGCGCTCCGGTTCCCCGCGTGGTCCGCGACGGAGGCCCGCAGCGTGACCGGGCCGTCGCCAGGGAAGGTGACCGTGCCCTGGGCACCGCTGGGCTCGGTCGTGAACGCGTCCGACACCTCGAGCCCGCCCGCCGTGACGACCAACGAGCTCGGGTCGACCCCCGTGCCGTCGGGCGCGTCGGCGTAGGTCAGCTCGACCAGCACGGACCGGCTCGCGAGCAGGGCGCCCGCCGGCGGGGCGGTGAACGTGAGGGTCGGCGGCTCGCGGTCGCGCTGGAGCTCGACCCGGACCACGAACGTCCCGCTGGCCTGGTTGCCGGAGGCGTCGCTGGCGGTGCACACCACGGTGGTCTCACCCAGCGGGAATCGGCTGCCCGAAGGCGGCGAGCACACGACGAGCGGCGCCGCGTCGCACGCGTCCACCGCGATCCCGAGGCCGAACTCGACCACCGCCCCGCTCTCGTCGTCAGTCTCGACGCTCAGGTCGTTGAGGACGGGGAGGACGGGCGGGGTGGTGTCGACCACCCGGACGGTGAAGGTGGTGCTGGCCTCGTTCCCCTGGGCGTCGGTGGCGAGCGCGGTGACCTCGGTCGAGCCCAGCGGGAAGAGCGCCCCCGAGGCCGGCTCGGCGCCGACCACGAACCCTGCGCCCACGTCGTCCGAGACCACCAGCTCGTACTCGACCGGCGTCCCGGCCAAGGTGGTCTGCTCCACCGTGAGGTCGGGCTGCGGGCCGATCTCGGGCGGGGTGGTGTCGCCGACGCGGACGACGACCTCGTCGGGCTCGGAGGTCGCGATCCCGTCGGAGACCACGAGGGTGTAGGTGTGCACGCCGGGCGGGAGTTGGAGCGTGAGCAGCACGTCGGTGTGCGTGCCCGTAGGTCCGGTCCAGCGGTAGGTCAGCGGGTGTCCGTCCGGGTCGAACGAGCCGCGACCGTCGAGGACGACGCTCGCGGAGCCTGCGAACGCGGTCAGGGTCCGATCCGGGCCTGCCGCCGCGACGGGGCGCTGGTTGGGCGGTAGCACGGTGACGGCGGCGGTGGCGAGGGCCTGGATCAGGCCTGGGTCCTCGAGGGCGCGCGCCCGCGCGGTGAGCACGTAATCGCCCGGAAGCGCCGTCGGCGTGAACGTGAACGCCACCGCGGCCTCTTCGCCCGGGCCGAGCACCACCTCGGCCGAGGCGGGCGCCTCGAGCGGCTGGAGCAAGGAGACGCCGAGCAGGTCGACCGAGAAGCGTCGGGGCTCGGGGCGGGGGTTGGTGAGGCGTGCCACCACCGTGAGCGGCTCCCCGGCGCGCCCGGTCTGGTGGGCGGGCTCGAGGGCCAGCGGGAGGGTGAGCACGTCCGCCTCGACGTGGAGCGTGGCCGTGGCCGAGCCCCGATCGCGGACGTCGTCCTCGGAGAAGCGCTCGTGGGCGCGGACCGTCACGGGCACCGCGCTCGTGACCGCCGTGATCGGGGCCGAGACCGACAAGAGCAGGGACTGCGAGCCGAGCGGGGGGATCGTGGCCTCCGTGGTGTCGAACGTGGCCTCGTAGCCGGGGGGGAGCCCCTCGGGGGCGAGCGTGAAGTCCGCCTCGCGGTCGACCAGGTTGCGGACCGTCACGGCGAACAGGCTGGTCCCGAGCGGGACGGTGGTCTGCGCGACGGGCACGATCGAGACGATCGGCTCGATCTCGACGTACTGCGGCCCGACCACGACGTCGGGCAGCCCCGCGAGGGTCCCGATCGTGGTCGTCAACAGGTGGGCGCGGTGGCCAGGCAGCTCGGGGCTCCCCGCCAGCGCTTGGGTGTAGTCGGCCTCGAGGTCGACGAACAGCTCGCCCAGGCCAGGCTGCGGTCCGAACGGGAGTTCGGGGTGGCGGAGCACGCCTCCGCCGAGGAGGTCGTCGGGGCGGAGCGCGGGAGGTTGATCGAAGATCTCGCCGGTGCCTACGAGCACGTCGCGACGGATGTTGTTCGGATCGCAGGCCGCGACGAGCGCGGCCGCGCAGCGGCAGGCCGCCTCGGATCGAGCCCGACCAGCTCGAGCTCGGGGAGCTCGAAGCCTGACGCGGAGGTGGGCGCGCAGGCGCGGGTCTCGTAGGCGCCCGTGATCCGCCGCGCGCCGAGGAGGTCGAGAACCTGATTGAGCGGCGCCACCGCGCCCCCGCTGCCGTCCGGAGCGCCTCCGGCCGCGACCGCCTCGGGGGCGGACACGAGCACCAGCCCGCCGCCCGCCTGCTCGACCTGGCTCGCGATGCGCTGGGTGTAGATCTCGTGCGCGCAGGAGTGGTCGTCCCGGCCGCCCGTCCCGTCGAGCACGACGCCGCTGCGCTCCGTCGCCGTGCGCCAGGCGTCGAGCGCCGCGAGGTCGCCCTCGGTCAGGACCGGGCCGGTCGTGGCGTCCTGCGCCGCGATCCAGACCTGCGACACGCGCAGGTCGAGCTCCCGCTCGAGGACGCCCGGCTCGAGGGGGTGAAGGAGGACGTCGTGCCCGCGCGAGGTGAGCGCCCTCGCGAGCTCCTCGCCGTGGCCGTCGTGGAGGAGCAGCACCCGGGCCGGCAGAGCGGCGGCGCGCCTGGGGAGCGGGAACACGTAGATCAGGTCGCGCGCCGGGCTGACGACGTACAGCTCCTCGGCGGTCCGGTCCACCGCGATGTCGGCCACGGGCCCGACGTCGTCGTACAGGCTGAGCTCGAGGGTCCACAGCGGGAGGACCCCCATGTCGTCCACGCAGGCCTCCCAGACCGTGGTGTCGTTGCTCATGAACAAGGTGCGCGCGATCGGGTCGAACGCCAGCCCGTCGACGTGCTCGATCTCCTGCGCGACCAGATCGATCCGGACGAGCCCCGTGCCGTCGGGGCCCATGGGGAAGATCCGGTCCTCGACGTCGTCGGTGATCCGGAAGTCGCCCGCCGCGTCCCGGCCGAGCCCGCTCGGCGCGAAGATCCCGAGCTCGCGCAGGTCGTGTCGGGCGCACAGCTCGCCCGACGCGTCGAGCTCGAACAGGGCCGCGGTGGGCCGGTCGACGAAGGCGATCCTCCCGCCCGCGGACCAGGCCACGTCCGAGGGCCCGGTCGCACCGAGGGCGGCCGTCGAGAAGGTGCTCACCGAGAGGCCCGAGGGGTCGACCGCGAACAGCCGGTCCTCGGCGGTGTCGGTCAGCCGGAAACGCGTGCCGTCGAACGCCAACCCGTCCGGCGTGAAGAACCCGTACGCGGCGGTGGAGACTGCGGAGCGCAGCGCCCCGGCCGCGTCGAACGTCAGCAGGCGCGCGCCCGCCCGGTCGGTGACGCAGATCGTGCCGTCGGGGCCGAAGCACACGTCGGAGGGGGTCGAGGTATGCGGCGAGAGCGGGAGGATCGACGTCGGCAGCCCGTCGAGCGCGATGCCGAAGATCCGGTCCTCGACGGTGTCGCTGACGAGGAACCGCTCGCCGTCGAACGCCATTGCGACCGGGTCGAAGCAGCCGTACGGCCGTGTGGCGTAGCCGGCGACGAACGCGCCGTCCTCGGTGAACGAGAGCACGCGGTCGGCGACGCGGTCGACCACGCAGATCGTCTGGTCCGGGCCGATCGACACGTCGCTCGGGGACGTGGTCTGCGACGCCACCGAGAAGCTGGCGGTGGGCAGCCCATCCAGGGCGACCCGGAACAGGCGGTCCTCGGAGACGTCGGTCACCAGGAACTGCGCGCCGTCGAACGTGAGCCCAGTGGGGCTGAAGAACCCATAGGCCCGGGTCGAGCGGCTGGAGACGAGCTCGCCCGAACTGCCGAACGTCAGCACGCGCCCACCGGTCGTATCGACCAGCGAGATCTGGTCGCCCGGCCCGAACGTGACGTCACGCGGCGCGGCGGTGTGAGCCGCGACCGAGAAGCTCTCGGTGGAGAGCCCGTCCAGGGCGACCCGGAATAGCCGGTCCTCGGCCGTGTCAGCGACGAGGAACCGCTCGCCGTCGAACCCCATTCCGACCGGGTCGAAGCAGCCGTACGGCCGTGTGGCGTAGCTGGCGACGAACGCGCCGTCCCCGGTGAACGAGAGCACGCGGTCAGCGCTGTGGTCCACCACGCAGATCGTCTGGCCCGGGCCGATCGATACGTCACTCGGAGAGGTGGTGTGCGACGCGACCGAGAAGCTCTCGGTGGGGAGGCCGTCCAGGGCGACCCGGAACAGGCGATCCTCGGTGACGTCGCGGTCGTCGTCGTTCGTGACCACGAACTGCGCGCCGTCGAACGTGAGCCCGGTGGGGCTGAAGAAGCCATAGGCCCGGGTCGAGCGGCTGGAGACGAGCTCGCCCGAACTGCCGAACGTCAGCACGCGCCCACCGGTCGTATCGACCAGCGAGATCTGGTCGCCCGGCCCGAACGTGACGTCACGCGGTGCGGCGGTGTGAGCCGCGACCGAGAAGCTCGAGACCGGGAGCGGCTCGTGCTCGAGCGTGAACAGGCGATCCTCGGCGACGTCGGTGACCCACCAGCGAGTGCCGTCGGAGGCGAGCCCCGCAGGCGTGAAGGACCCGTACGCGGCGGTCGAGCGGCTCCAGATGAGCTCCCCCGCCGCGTCGATCTGGAGGACCCTAGGCGTCACGAGGTCGTTCACGTAGATCGTGCCGTCCGGGCCGAAGACCGCGTCGGCCGGTTTTGCGGTGTGGGTGGCGATCGAGAGCCTCGTGCTGAAGAGGCCGGCCGGGTCGATCGAGAACAGGCGCCGCTCGGGAGCGTCGGCGACGATCAAACGCGTGCCGTCGAAGGCGACCCCGCCGGGGGTGAACGCGCCGTACGGCGCGGTGGCCACGCTCGCCAGCTCCGCGCCGGCGGCGTCGAACGAGCGCACGGTCTGGGTCGTGGCGTCGACGACCCAGAGCGTATCCTCCTGGCCGATCGCCACCCCTCGCGGCTCGAGCACGGCGCCGGTGGACCACTCCTCGATGGCCAGCCCGCTGGGGCTCACGGCGAACAGCCGGTTGTGCCGCGGATCACCGTTGGGCTGGGGCACGCGGTACGACGTGCCGTCGAACGTGACCCCGCTCGGTGCGAGCGCTCCGTAGGCGCGTGTGGACACGGGAGGGCGAGACAGCTCGCCTTCGGGCGTGACCTCGTAGATCTCACCCGAGGTGCCGTCGACGATGGCGAGGGCCTCGCCGTCCGCGGCAGTCGCCAGACCTTCGGGGTCGAAGCAGCCGAAGGGGGTCGTGCTGAACGAGCGGAGCGGGGCCGTGGCGTTGGCCGGATCGTACACGTGGATCTGGGGGGTCGCGCCCCCTGCAGCGACGAACCACCGCGGGCCGTCGGCCTCGAGCCTCGCCTCGATCCCTTGGAACGGCCCCGTCCCGCCGAGCGTCGTCCCACCCAGGAAGCTCCCGCTCGCCGAGTAGCGGAACACCGCAGCAGGGTTGCTGCTGACCACGAGGAGGTCGCCCGTCTGTGGGTCGACGGCCAGCCCGTGCGGCTGGCGGGTTTGGCCGTTGATTGCGAAATCGCTGACCGGGTCTCCCGTCAGCGTCCGGCGATACACCCGGTCGCCGCTGGCGTCCACGAGCCACAGCGCGTCACGCGCAGGGTCCCAGGCGAGGCCACGGACCCCCGTCGTCGGAAGAGCGACGTGCTGGGAGAGGTCGGCGCCGAGCCGGATCAGCTGACGCGACGCGCGGTCGGTGAGCACGAACCTGCCGCTCGGATCCACGGCGAGGCCCTGGGGATCGACCACATGGTGCGTCAGCGACGTGGACCGCAAGAACGTGCCCGCGGCGCTAAAGGTGTAGAGCGTGTCGTCGCTGCGGTTGAGGACGTGGAGCTCGGTCCCGTCAGGGGACAGCGCCACGCCGAT
>CAZMSZ010000443.1:0-5917 GCA_964569055.1 uncultured Planctomycetota bacterium
TCAGGGAGCTGTGCCCGCGAGCGACAGCTTCCCTCGGCCTTCTTGGCGGTCTTCCAGCCAGGGGCCGGGCTCGCGAGCGACAGCTCTTCCTTGGCGGACTTGGCGCTCTTGGCGGGCATTTCTTCCGGTCAGGGAGCTGTGCTCGCGAGCGACAGCTTCCCTCGGCCTTCTTGGCGGTCTTCCGGCCAGGAGCCGGGCTCGCGAGCGACAGCTCTTCCTTGGCGCACTTGGCGCTCTTGGCGGTCAATTCTTCCGATCAGGGAGCTGTGCTGGCGAGCGACAGCTTCCCTCGGCCTTGTTGGCGGTCGATTCTTCCAGCCAGGGAGCCGTGCTCGCGAGCTACAGCTCTTCCTTGGCGCTCTTGGCGGTCAATTCGCGACGGGCTCCCCCCAGAGTCCCCCCCGCTGTCGCTGACATTGTGTGCCGCCGCGGCGGCGCGGCTGCACGGGGGTGATGCGCCAGGTGTTGGTGTCGGCGCCGCGCCGGCCGAAGCGGCGTGCCCGTGCACGAGCACGAACGAGCACAGCCACTCAAGTGAACGTCACCGACCTCGTGATCGCCGGGGCGCGCTCGCCGCGCGCGCCGATGGCGTCGACGGCGAGGCGGAGGCGGAGCGCGGCGTTGTGGGCGTGGCGCTGGCGCGCGGCGGCGAGCGCGGCCAGCCGCTCGTCGGGGACGCGCAGGGTGAGCTCGAGCCCGCGGGCGAGGGCGTACGCCGCCGGTGGAATGGCGCGCTCGCCGACCAGGCGCACCTCGTCGAGCGCCGGGAAGCCCTCGAGCGCGACCTCCTCGCCGCCGGGGCGGACCAGCTCGTAGCGGACGGCGAGGTCGAGGAAGGCGAGCTCGGGGCCGCCGGCCACGCGGATCGGCACCTCCGGCGAGACCGGCAGGCCGGGCGCCTCGATCGTGATCCGGTCGCGCGGGGCGCCGGCGGCGCGGCGCAGGCGGACGGTGGCGGTGCGCCCGGTCGGGGCGCCCGACTCGTGGAGGTCGCCGGCGGAGCGGATGGGGAGCCGCCACACCTCCCCCGCGGGGCGCTCAGCGTTGGGCCGATCGAGCGGCGCGACCCGGATCCGCTGGCGCTCGGCCAGCGGGTCGGGCGAGCTCACGGGGGCGGGTTGGTCGCGGCGCGCCAGCAGGAACAGGGGGAGCAGGCCCGAGCGCGTCCCGCCGCCGAGCCGCCCGATCAGGGCCAGCTCGAACAGGAACGGGTCGGTCGCGTCCACCTCGCTCGGGGCGCGCAGCTCGAGGGCGAAGGGGTGGGAGCCGCCGGGCAGGGCGTCGACGCGGAGCAGGGCGTCCTCCCCCGCGAGGGCCACGCGGCCCACCCACTTGCGGGCGAGGAGCCCCTGCGAGACGCGCAGCTCCACCCGCCGGAAGGCGGTCTCGCGCGGGACGTAGATCACGGCGCGTCCGCGCACCGCTCCCCCGGCGCGCACCTCCTGGTCCTCCAGGCTGAGGCGGGCGTAGGCGCCGAAGCTGCCCGGCCGATCGATGAGGACCGGGGGGAGCCGGCGGTACGTGAGCGTGAACGGGCCCACGGCCGCGTGCGTCGGCTCCACCTCGACCCGGAGCTGCGCGCGCTCGTAGAGCGAGCGGCCGGCCGCGACCTGCAGCGCGCCGCCGCAGCCGAACGCGACGCAGCCCCCGTGCTCGTCGAAGCAGGTCTTGTGGTGGGGCGTGCGGCAGGCCGCGCAGCGGCTGTGCGCCTGCTCCGGCGCGAGGTCGTCGAGGCAGTACGGGCAGCGGGGCAGCGTGCTCACAAGATGTATCGCGAGAGGTCCTCGTCGCCGGCCAGCCCGGCCAGGCGGTCGCGGACGAGCGCGGCGGTCACCACGACCTCGCGCCCGCGCAGGTCGGGCGCCTCGAACAGCTCGCGCTCGAGCAGGCGCTCGAGCACGGTGTGGAGGCGCCGGGCGCCGATGTCGTCGGTGCGCGCGTTGATGTCGCGCGCCAGCTCGGCGAGCGCCTCCACCCCGTCGGGCTCCCAGCGCAGGGTCACGCCCTCCGCCTCGAGCAGGGCGGTGTATTGACGGGTGAGCGCGGCGCGCGGCTCGACCAGGATCCGGCGCAGCTCCTCCTTGCCGAGCGGGGCCAGCTCCACGCGGATCGGGAAGCGCCCCTGCAGCTCGGGGATCAGGTCGGAGGGCTTGCTCGTGTGGAACGCGCCGGCCGCGACGAACAGGATGTGGTCGGTGGTGAGCGCGCCGTGGCGGGTGTGGACGGTCGTCCCCTCGACCACGGGGAGCAGGTCGCGCTGCACGCCCTGGCGCGAGATGTCGGCGCCGCGCGCGGCGCCCTCGGCCGGGGCGCAGATCTTGTCGACCTCGTCCAAGAAGATGATCCCGTCCGACTCGGCGCGGGCGAGCCCCTCGGCGCTGGCCTCGGCCGCGTCGACCCGCCGGGCCGCCTCCTCGTCGGTCAGCGCCCGCAGCGCCGCGGGGACGCGCAAGCGGCGGGTGAGGGGGCGCCGCCCGCCGAGCCGCTCGAGCAGACCCTTGAGGTCGATCGGGCCGGGCGGCGCGCCGGGGACCCCGAGCGCGCCCAGGGCGCCCGCCGGGTTGGGGTCGGCGGGCGGCTCGGTGGTGACCTCGACCTCGCGCTCGTCGAGCTTCCCCTCGCGCAGCATGGCGCGGAACCGCTCCCGGTTGCGCTGCCGGCGGGCGCGCTCCTCGGCTCGCTCCTCCGCGCTCTGCCCCGCGTCCTCCACGTCGGGGAGGAGCAGGTCGAGCAGGCGCTCCTCGGCGGCGGCCTGCGCCTCGGGGCGCACGCCTTGCATGCGCTCCTGCTTGACCATCGCGACCGCGGCGTCGACGAGGTCGCGCACCATGCTCTCGACGTCGCGCCCCACGTAGCCGACCTCGGTGAACTTGGAGGCCTCGACCTTGACGAACGGCGAGCGCACCAGCGCCGCGAGCCGGCGGGCGATCTCGGTCTTCCCCACGCCGGTGGGGCCGATCATGATGATGTTCTTGGGCGTGACCTCGCCCTGCAGCTCGGGGTCGAGCCGCTTGCGCCGCCACCGGTTGCGCACCGCGATCGCCACGGCGCGCTTGGCGTCCGCCTGGCCCACGATGAACTTGTCGAGCTCCGAGACGAGCTCGCGCGGGGTCAGCGCCTCGCTCACGGCTCGGCTCCGATCTCCTCGACGTGGATCCGGTCGTTGGTGTAGATGCACACCTCGCTGGCGATCCGCAGCCCCTCGCTCACGACCTCGCGGGCCGAGAGCTGCGGGGCGTGGCGCAGCAGCGCCTTGGCGGCCGAGGCGGCGAACGCCCCGCCCGAGCCGATCCCGATCACGCCGTCCTCCGGCTCGATCACGTCGCCGCTCCCCGAGACGATCAGCGACATCTCGGGGTCGACCACCGCGATCAGCGCCTCGAGCCGCCGCAGCGCCCGGTCGGTGCGCCACTCCTTGGCGAGCTCCACCGCGGCCCGCCGCGTGCGCCCGTTGTGCTCCTTCAGCTTCCCCTCGAACCGCTCGAGCAGCGCGAACGCGTCGGCCGCCGAGCCGGCGAACCCGGTCAGCACCCGCCCCCCCGGGAGGGCCCGCACCTTGCGCGCGTCGTGCTTCATGACGGTCTGCCCCACCGTGACCTGCCCGTCTCCCCCGATCGCCACCCGCCCGCCGCGGCGGACCGAGAGGATCGTGGTCGAGCGGGTGCGGAGCGCGGGCTCGCCGTGGAGCATGAGTGGGCCTCCCGCGGTTCATTGTGCCTCGGGACGAGACAGGCCGGGGCCCGCAGGGGGGGAGTCGGAGCCGGAGTCGGAATCGGAGCCGGAGTCGGAATCGGAATCGGAGTCGGAGCCGGAGTCGGAGTCGGAATCGGAATCGGAATCGGAGCCGGAGTCGGAGTCGGAATCGGAATCGGAGTCGGAGTCGAAGTCGGAGTCGGAGTCGGAGTCGGAGTCGGAGTCGGAGTCGGTCTCGGACTTGGACACGGACCAAGGAGCTCTCGCTCGAGCGACAGCTCCTTGGCGGACTCGGATGCCGAGGAGGTGCTCCCGGCGGCGACAGATCTTCCTTGGCGCTCTTGGCGCTCTTGGCGGTCGATCTCGATGCCGGGGAGCTGACCTCACGAGCGACAGCTCTTCTGGGCGGTCTCGGCTTCGTCCTCGACGGAGCCCGTCTTGGCGCTCTTGGCGGTCGATCTCGATGCCGGGGAGCTGACCTCACGAGCGACAGCTCTTCTGGGCGGTCTCGGCTTCGTCCTCGACGGAGCCCGTCTTGGCGCTTTTGGCGGTCGATCTCGATGCCACGGGGGCCGACGCCGACGAGGCGGCCTACCTGGGAGTCGCGATCCAGCGACGCGTCGTCGGGTGGACGCTCGGTTCGTGACGAGCGCTCCGCCTCGCGGCGGCTACCGATCCTGCCCTCGCGAGAAGCTGGCCTGCACGGCGCGGCGCAGCAGCTTCCAGGCGCCGCCCACCGACTGGGTCCGCTGCAGCTTCGCCGCGTAGGTCTCGGGATGGACCATGGAGCGCGGGCGGAGCCGCTCGACCGGCGCGTTGAGCTTCAGCTCGCCGAGCCGCTCGCGGCGCGCGTACAGCGCCACGTTCTGCCGGTACCACAGCGGGATCCGGGTGTCCTCCCACACGGCGGGCCGCACCACGTCGAGCCCGACGTAGCCGCGCTCCTCGAACAGCGCCAGCCAGTACTCGAGCCACTGCTCGTTCACGTGGCCCTTCCCGCCCTGGTGGGGGATCGCGGCGGAGAACAGCACGAAGTCGGCCGCGTCGGTCAACGAGGCCACGAACGTGGGGGCGCTCGCCGCCGGGAGGTGCTCGGCCACCTCGAGCGAGATCGCGAGGTCGAACCGCCGGCCGAGGTCGATCGGCTGCGAGAGGTCGCGCGACGAGAACCGCTCGGCCGGGATCTGGAGCAGGGAGCGATCGACCCACTCCCCGTCGGCGCCCACAACGTCCTCGACGCCGCGCTCGCGCAGCACCGAGAGCCACGTCCCCACCCCGCAGCCGAGGTCGAGGGCCGACCGCACGGGCGGCAGCACCGACAGCACGACCTCGAGCAGCGTCCGGGCGGAGTGGACCGTGCGCTCGTGTCGGTCCCGGTAGAACGGCTCCCCGTACAGCGTCATGGCGCTCAGCCGCGCGCCTCGTCGTGGACCGCCTCCGCGGGGGCGGGACGCAGCCCGCGGCTGCAGAACACCGGCACCTCCCGCCGGGCCAGCTCGCGGTTGCGCTTCACCACGTCCTTCGTCTTGGTCTTCTCGGTGGGGTGCCACATGTGGAGCACGATCGCCGAGCCGTACAGCGAGTAGGGCTGCACCCCCACCCGCCGCAGCCGCTCGCGCACGTCGCCGTCGGCCCCGCCCCAGCCGCGGAACTCCTCGTCGTAGCCGTTGATCTCGAACAGCTTGTCGCGCGCCACCGAGTAGTTGAGCCCCATGTTATGGGGCCGGCGCGGCTTGCGCCGGAAGATCTCCCAGCGCGCGCGCATGTCCTTGCGCCAGATCTCCCAGCGCCGGCCCAGCCCGATCAACTGCTCGAACCGCCCGCTCAGCACGTCGTCGTCGGTGAGCGGGTCGGTCTCGGCCTGGGTCAGCCGCACGTAGCCGCCGCACAACAACCGGCTCGGGTCGGCGTGCGCCCGGTGCTGCGCGATCAGGTCCGGCATGGCCAGCGAGTCGCAGTCGGTGAACAGCACCCACTCGTGCTTGCAGGCGTCGATCCCGCGGTTGAGGATCGCGGCCCGCCGGTGTCCCTCGTGCTCCTGACGCACGTAGGTCACCTCGAACGGCGCCAGCCCCTTGAACTCCTCCACCACCGCCGGCGTGTCGTCGCTCGACCCGTCGTCGGCCACCACCAGCTCGAACTCGCCCTCGGTCTGCCGGAGGTAGGACCGCATCGCGAACCGCAGCAGGTGCGCGCGGTTGAACGTGTTCATCAGCACGGAGAT
>CAZMSZ010000444.1:0-5908 GCA_964569055.1 uncultured Planctomycetota bacterium
CCAGCGGCGACGAGGGCGAGCGAGGGCGCGGTCCGAGTTTCGAGACAGAGCCTTAGGTCAAGCGGGCGCGTAGGGCAGGAGCGTGGCCCGATCGAGCTCGGCCACCCGCGGGTTCTGCTGGTCGCGCTCCGACAGGATCGGCTCGCCCTCGAGCGGCCAGGGGATCCCGAGCTCGGGGTCGTCCCAGGCCACGCCCAGCTCGTCGCTGGTGTCGTAGTACTGGTCGACGAGGTAGGTCAGCGTCGCGTCGGTGAGCGCGAGGTAGCCGTGGGCGACCCCCGGCGGAATGTAGAGGCCGCTGTCGGCCTCCTCGAGCACGTGGGTGGCGATCCGCCCCTCGGTCGGCGAGCCGGGGCGCAGGTCGGCGAGCGCGGCGAGCAGCCGCCCGCGCAGGCAGACCCAGTAGTCGGCCTGTCGGCGGTGGAAGTGGAGCCCGCGCAGCACGCCGGCGTGCGAGTCGGAGCGATTGCCCTGGAGCATGGGCGGCGCGCCCGAGAACCACTCCTGCCGGAAGGTCTCGACGAACTGCCCGCGCGCGTCGGCGTGCGCCTTCAGCCGGATCAGGCGCACGCCGGGGAGGCGCTCGACGGAGAGGGGGGCGAGGGTCGAGTGGGTCACGTCAGTCGTCCTCCGAGAGGTCGCGGAGCTCGGCGGGGTCGATCACGTACAGCTCGGAGAAGCCGCACGAGGTGCACACGTAGACCTCGAACTGGCCGAGGTCGTGGGCGTGGATCGCGTCCGATCGGCGCACCGCGAGGCACAGCGCCTCGTTCCCCTCGCCCCGATCCATCACGCACCCGCTGTGATAGATCCGCTCGTTCGAGCACTTGGGACAGCGGCGGGTCCGCTTCACTCCGCTCCTCCTGCAGGGTAGCAGCCCGATTCCACCACGTTCAGGGCTCGGGCGGGCGCCCGGCCGTGCGGGAGCCCCACACGAGCGCACCCCGGCCGCGGGCCGGGGTGCGCGAGGGAACGAACGCGGCGATCACGGCGCCCTGGGAGGCGGGGCGGCCCCCCAGGGCCTCGCGCCGCTCAGCGCTTCCAGATCGTCGCCACGTCGGCCGGGCCGAGCCCGGTCAGGCCGGCGAACGAGCTGACGGTGCGCGTCGAGGCCTCGGTGACGGCCAGCTCGCCCAAGAAGGCGTTGGCCGCGCAGACGAGGTTGGGGTCGTGCGCCACCGACACGCTCAGGATCCCGATCCCCGGCAGGTTCATGCCGCCGAGCGCCTGCTGGCTGATCCCGGCGTAGCCGAGGAACGCGGTGATCAGGCCGTTGATCAGGGCGCCGGGGGAGAGCAGCCCGCCCGAGGTGCCGCCGGCGATCAGGTTGCCGAACGAGGTCGGGCTGTTGAGCCCCGAGGCGTAGCCCTGGAGGAACCCGTTGAGCAGGCTCGAGATCCCGCCCTGGGTGGTGCCGCTGGGGACGGTGATCCCGAGCTGCTGGAAGATCGTGGTGATCGAGAGGCCCGCGGGCAGGGTGTCGACCACGATGTTCGCGGCGACGTCGATCACCGAGATGTCGCCGCTGATCGCGTTGGCGACGTAGACCTTGTCCTCGCTCGGGCTCGCGGCGCAGTCGACCGGGATCATGCCGGCCTGGAGCGTGGCGCGGACCTGACCGGTCGCGACGTCGATGACGTAGACCTCCTGGCTGAGCGCGCAGGCGACGAAGGCCTTGCCGCCGGCGATCGTGATCCCGATCGGGCCGCGGCCGACCGGGGTGTAGTCGACCACGCGGTCGGTCAGCGCGTCGATCCGCATCACCTTGCCGGTGAGCATGGAGGTCGCGAGCGCGTACTGGTCGGTCGCCGCGACCTTGGCCATGCCCAGGCCCTGGACCGGCGAGGCCAGGAAGTTGGTGAGCGTGTTGGCCGGGTCGGAGATCAGCTGGGCGAGGTCGATCTGGCTGAGGCCGAGGATCGACTTGATCGGCTGGTGGGTGCGGGCGTCGATCGCGGTGACGTTGAGCAGGTTCGCCGAGTAGGCCTTGTTGCCGTTGGGGGTCACGGCGATGCCGGTGGGCCGGACCAGCGGCTTCAGGATCGGATCGACGAAGCCGAGCAGCGAGAGCCCGGTGACCGGGACCGAGGTCACGTCGATCGTCGAGGCCACGTTGCCGGCCAGGCGGTCGACGACGGTCACGTCCTGGCTGACGGCGTTGGTGACGAACGTCTCGGTGATCCCGTTGACGACGTCGGTCGGACCCTCGCCAGTGGACCAGCGGTTGGTGATCGTGCCGGCCTTGGCGTCGACGTGGATCACCTCGCGCAGCTGCCACGAGGAGACGAGCGCGTCGGTGAGCAGGTTCGAGAGCGGCGGACCGCCGTTGCCGCCGCCGGGGATGTTCGGCAACCCGCCCGAGGTGATCGGCGCGGTGGAAGAGCCGCGATCGCTGCCGCCGCCGCCGCCGCAGCCGATCGAGAGAACGGCGACCAGCGCCGCCAGCGTGATCTTGTGCCCCGTCGTGACCATGGAGACCCTCCGGTGGTTCCGTTGGAGCCCGATTCTAGCGAGGAGGCGAAGCGCTAAATAGTGAGTCTCCAAGAAATTACGCCACTCTTCTCGCTTTTCACCCGTTTTCGGGAGTCAGTTATCGGCAAAGGGGTTAGGTCAGCCGTGGCACGCAACTGAACTGCCGGATTTCTGGCAGCTGGGCGCGAAATGGACGATGCGATCAGGATGGGTGCCCGACCGCGTGCAGCCGCGGAT
The DNA here is from genome assembly GCA_964569055.1 of uncultured Planctomycetota bacterium. Taxonomy (GTDB): domain Bacteria; phylum Planctomycetota; class J058; order J058; family J058; genus JAWLGW01. The sequence continues at coordinate 2,710 of CAZMSZ010000444.1, forward strand.
ATGACGCAGACGTGACGGGCGTCGCGCGGGTCTGCTGGGTAGGTCGACGAGGCGCGCTCGCGCGAGGTCAGCTCCTGCGCAGCGCGATCAGCGTGATGTCGTCGTGCTGCGTCGAGTCGCCGGCGTGGAACTCGAGCGCCTCGAGGAACCGCGCGACGAGCTGGCCCGGCGGGTCGCCGCCGTGGCGGAGGAGGACGTCCTCGGTGCGCTCGATCCCGAACGGCTGGCGCTGCGGGTCGGTCGCCTCGGTCACGCCGTCGGTATAGAACAGGAGCGCGTCGCCCGGCGCGAGCTCGAGCTGCTGCTCCTCGATGTAGGGGCCGAGGTCGGGCACCACGCCCAGCACCAGCCCGCCGAGCTCGACCCGCTCCACCCGCTGCTCGGCGGCCCGGTAGAGGAGCGGCCGCTCGTGGCCGCAGCCGGCGAGGTACAGCCGCCCCGACGCGACGTCCACCGTCATCAGCAGCATGCTCATGAACATGCCGGGCTTGAGGTCCTGCTTGAGCAGGCGGTTGGTCTCGCGCAGCACGTCGCTGGGCCGCGCGCCGCGCGCCACCAGCGAGCGCAGGATGCTGCGCGCCATGACCATCACCAGGCCGGCGGGCACGCCCTTGCCCGACACGTCGCCGATCGCCACGTACAGGTTGCGCGCGCCGCGCAGGGTCGGGCCCCAGATGTAGTCGAAGTAGTCGCCGCCGACCTCCTGCGCGGTCCGCATGCGCCCCGAGATCTCGAACCCGTTCACCTCGGGGTCGTCGCGCGGCAGCAGCGCGAGCTGGATCCGGCTCGCGACGCGCAGCTCGGAGAGGATCGCCTCCTTCTCCTTCGCCTCGCGGAGCAGGCGCGCGTTCTCGATGGCGATCGCCGCCTGGTCGGAGAACGCCATCAGCAGGTCGCGCCCCTCCTCGTCGAACTGACTGTCGCGCGCCTGCGAGTCGAGGTAGAGCGTGCCCAGGATCTTCGACTTGACCCGCAGCGGCACGCACAGCAGCGAGCGCAGCTCGAGGGCGGCGATGCTCTTGAGGTCGCGCAGGTCGTGCTGCGCGTTGGAGGTCAGGATCGGCTCGCCGGTCTTGACCACGCGCCGGATCACCGAGTTGGAGATCTTGAACTCGGGCGACTTCACCACGCTCGAGTCGATGTTGCGCGCCACGCGGAACTCGAGCTGGTCGTCCTTCACCAGGATCAGGAAGCCGCGCTCCGCCTGCATGAGGTGGATCCCGATGTCCATGATCAGCTCGAGCAGCGAGTTGAGGTCGGTCTCCGTGTTGAGCTCCTTGTTGACCTCCTGCAGGATCAGCGCGTTGCTGAGGCGGCGGGCGGTGACCTCGTCCTTCTGCCGGCGGCCGCTCGAGACGAACAGCACCACCGTCTGCCCGAGCTGGATCCGGTCGCCGTAGGCGAGCTCGGCCGCCTCGGCGCGCGACCCGTTGAGGAGGGTGCCGGTCCGCGAGCCGCGGTCCTGCACGACGTAGCGCCCCTCCTTGCGGCTGATCGTGCAGTGCCAGCGCGAGACGCCGGGGTCGCCCTCGATCACCACGTCGTTCTCGGCGTGGGCGCCGATGGAGGTCCGCGCGCCCGCCACGTCGTGGAACTTGTGGTGGGCCCCCCGCATCACGATCAGGCGCGGCATGGCCCGAAGATACTCGTGGAGCCGGCGGCACGGTAGCGAGGCGCCGAGCTCGGGTCCCCGCCGGCGGGGACCCGGCCCGATTGGCCGGCGCCCTGGGCCCGTGATAGATTGTGCGCGCGTCGACCGGACGTCCTTCAGCTGACGAGGCTGGCCCCATGGCGGAGCGCGGGGAGTTCACCCGCAAGTTCGATCGCGACATCCTCAGGGACGAGACCGCGGCCGACGAGGAGCGGGAGGTCCAGCGCCTGCGCGAGCAGGCCGAGGACAAGGCGCTCGAGGCGGAGTTCGAGAAGATCCTGAGCGTGCTCGAGTACCGCTCGAGCTGGCTGCGCGATCGCTTCCCCCGCTGCCGCGAGGTCGCGGCGGGCCCCGCCGTGCGCGGGCGTCGGTTCGAGTTCACCGACGCCGCCGGGAACCTGGTGGGCTGGATCGAGTTCCGCACCCGCCTCACCGACAGCGAGCTGGGGATCGCGCTCGAGTCCTACATGGAGCTGAGCGGCCGCTGGGACCGCCCGCGCCACGACTACGTCAACTTCCCCAAGGAGCAGGTCAACCTCGACCGGACCAAGCGGTTCGTGGAGGCCAAGCTGCTCGAGTTCGCCGCGCCCTACCAGGACGCGTACGGAGCCTGAGCGTGGCCGCGGTCCCGCTCGACGGTCTGCGGATCGAGGTGGCCCACCGGGCCGATCCGGGCGAGCTCGGCGACCGCCTCGAGGCGTTCGCGCAGGAGCTCGCCCGCGACAAGTTCCGCGACTGGGCGCCCGCGGTGGAGCGCCTCGCGGGCGGGGCGCTCAACCTGAAGGGGCGCCGCGCGGGCACGCACTTCGACGCGCACGTCACGCCCGAGCCGGGGCGGATCGTGATCGTGCTCGAGGGGGTGGTCGAGCTCGGCGCCTTCAAGCTGACCCTGGCCGGCGGCCCCGACGGGGTCCGCCGCCGCATCCGCGAGACGCTCCAGCACACGCTCGAGGCGCATCTCCAGTAAGGGGCCCGGTGGTCGGCGAGGCGGAGCGCGCAGCCCAGTTCGAGGCGATCGGCCTGCAGCAGCGGCTGTTCACCAAGGACCAGCTCGCCCGCGCCGCCGCGGACGCCAGGCGCTCCGGCGACGACCTCGGGGCGCTCCTCGTCGCCCAGGGCGTCCTGAGCGCCGCGCAGCGCCAGGGCCTCGAGCGCGCCGTCACCTACCGCCTGGGGCGAGACGAGGACAAGGCGATCGCCAAGATCATCGTCGAGAGCAACTACTGCGACGCCGCGGCCGTCGACCGCGCCATGAGCCGCCAGAAGGAGCTGTATCAGCGCACCGGCGAGCTGATCCGGCTGAGCGCCCTCCTGCTCGAGACGCGCGACCTGACCGAGTCGCAGCGGACCGCGGCCCACAAGATCCTGACGTTCGAGCGCCGCCGCAGCTGAGCGAGGCGCCAAGTCATTGGCCGGCCGGACCCGCCCGCCACAGCAGCGACAGCGACGACGGGCACTGGGCCCGAAGCCCCTCTCGCCCTGCAGAGCGCCTGCTCGCCAAGGAGCAGCGCCGCTTCGGGCGCCGCGGCGCGAACGCAAACAACTGGA
>CAZMSZ010000445.1:0-5890 GCA_964569055.1 uncultured Planctomycetota bacterium
GACTTGCCCGACCCCGAGACGCCGGTGAACACGGTCAGCCGCCGCTTGGGCAGCTCGACGCTGACGTCCTGGAGGTTGTTCTCCCGCGCGCCCTGGACGCGGATCAGGTCGTGGCGGTCGGCGGGGTGGGCGCTGGTGGGCATGGTCGCGGTCCTGGGGCTCGAGTCGGGAGCGTGGCGAAGGAAGGGCCCGGCAGCTTGCGCGAGATCGGCCCGCCTCGCCACGCGCGGCGTATGCGCCGAGCGGCGCCGCCGCCCGCTCACTCGGTCGCTGGCGGGCGGCTTCGTGGGGTGAAGTACGGCAGCGCGAACAGGTACAGGCCCGTGAGCTGGAGCACGATCAGCGGGAACAGCGCCAACAGGCCCACCCACACGCGCGGCTCTCCCACGACGTTGGCGACGATGTTCGCCACCACGGCCAGCGTGAAGACCAAGGACACCCAGCGGTGGACCTGGCGAATCCGTGCGTTCCAGCTCAACGGTTCCTCCTCGGAGAACGGGTCAGGCGCTTGCTCAGGAGATCGTGGCGAGCAGGTCCACGAGCTTGCCGCCCATGAGCCGCCAGCCGTAGCGCGCGCCGCCGAAGTTCTGCTTCTGGTCCGGCTTGAAGCCCGAGTGCACGATCTGCAGGCGCGTGGCGGCGTCGGCGGGGGTGAGCGTGAAGGTCACGACGGTGTCCATGTCGCCCACGACCCAGGTGTAGCTGAGCCGCCGCGGCGGGTCGGCCGCGAGCAGCCGGCAGCTCACGACCCCGTCCCACCCGCCGACCGGCTCGCGCTTGAACGTGAACGCGGCCCCCGGCTCGAGCGAGAAGTCGAACACCGGCAGGAGCCACTCCGCGAGCAGCGCCGGCTCGCTCAGCGCGCGCCACACCTTCTCGGGCGGGTGCGGCAGCTCGACCTCGAACACCAGCGTCTCGGTCTGCGACTTCTCGGTCCGATCGAACAGCGTCATTCGTCCATCTTCTTCAGCAGGCGTTCCAGGCGATCCACGCGCTCCGTCCAGAAGGCGCGGTAGTGCGCGATCCAGTCGATCAACGGCTTCAGCCCGCGCGGCTCCACGCGGTAGTACACGCAGCGCCCCTCGCGTCGCCCGCTGACCAGCCCCGCGTCCCTCAAGGTCGCGAGGTGCTGCGAGACCGCCGGCTGCGAGATCTCGAACCGAGCGGTGAGCTCCTTGACCGCCGCCTCGCCCCGCGTGAGCGACTCGAAGATCGCCCGCCGGCTGGGGTCGGCCAGCGCCTGGAACACCTTGTCCTCGACCGCCGCCGCGCTGGGCATGCGCAATTTATAAGCAAATGCTTATGGATCGTCAAGCGCGAGACGCAGCCGGCCAGGGCTGGCCGAGCCAGCGGCCTGACACCGGCCGCTTGCTATCGTGCGGCCGCGCGGCAGGGGCGCGCCGCGGCGCCTCGGCCCGGGAGCTGACGTGCACGTCGACGACGCCGCCTTCATTCGCGCCCTCCGGGCTGATTACATCGGAGAGGTCGTCGGGGAGGTGGACTACAGAGCGCAGGCGCTGCTCGCGCTCCAGCGGCCGGTGAGGAAGAAGGCGCGCGAGCTCGCTGCCGTCGAGGTCGCGACGCGCCGCCTCCTCGCGGACGAGCTCGCCAAGCACGGGGTCGTCATGGGCCGGCAGGCGCTGGTCCGGTGCCTGGCGTGGGCCACCCTGCTGCCGCTGAAGCTCGTGCTGCCCACGCGCGCCTGGGTCGCGCTGCTGCTGCGAGTCACCACGCGCGCGGTCGGATCCTTCGAGCGGCAGCAGGCCCGCTTCGGCGCCCGCAATCCCGAGCTGTTCCGGCGGCTCGTCGAGCACGAGGTCCACCAGCGCGACTGGGCGAGGAGTTACCTGGACGCTCGCGGCGCGCCGCACCGCAGGCCCTGATCGGGCTCGGGCGCCCAGCGGGCGGAGCGCGCTGGCGCTCGAGCGCCTCAGCCCACGCGCTCGTAGCTGCGCAGCTTGCGCCACAGGGTGTTCCGCGCGATCCCCAGGACCCGGGCCGCGTCGGTGGGTGAGCCCTGGCAGGCGTCGAGCACGCGCAGAATGTGCTCGCGCTCCACCTCGGCCAGGCTGCGGAGGTCGGTCGGCGCGCTCCGCGACACCGCGCTCGGCGGAGCCGTCGACGGCCGGACGAGCTCGTCGGGGAGGTCCTCCTCGGCGATCGCGGGCCCGGTCGCGAGCGCGGCGGCGTGCTGGATCACGTTCTGGAGCTCGCGCACGTTGCCCGGCCAGCCGTGCGCGAGGAGCCGCGCGCTCGCCGTCGGCGTGAACCCGCGCGCGCCCGGCTTCGCCTCGGCGAGGAGCTGGGTCGCGAGCGGGAGGACGTCCTCGGGGCGCTCGCGCAGCGGCGGGACCTGCAGGGTCAGCACCTTGAGCCGGTAGAGCAGGTCCTCGCGGAAGCGGCCGGCGCGGACCAGCTCGCCGAGGTCGCGGTGCGTGGCGCAGACGATCCGGACGTCCACGGAGAAGGCCCGCGTCTCACCGACCCGGCGGAGCTCGCCGTCTTGGAGCGCGCGCAGGAGCTTGGCCTGCAGCGGGAGGGGCATTTCGCCGATCTCGTCCAGGAACAGGGTCCCGCCGTCAGCCGCCTCGAACAGGCCACGGCGCGCGGCGTCGGCGCCGGTGAACGCGCCCCGGACGTGGCCGAACAGCTCGGACTCGAGCAGCTCGGCCGGGAGCGCCGCCATGTTCACGGCCACGAACGGCCCCGCGGCGCGGGGCGAGTTGGCGTGGAGCACCCGCGCCACCACCTCCTTGCCCGTGCCCGTCTCCCCCAACACCGCCACCGGCGCGGCGCTGGCCGCGAAGCGTGCGGCCCGGCGCAGCACCGCGTGCATGGCGTGGCTGTGGGCGACCACCTGGGTCACCCCCTTCAGGGTGGGCGCGAGCGGCAGGAGGCCGCAGTGCTCGCAGGAGTCGGGGGCACGTTCCATGCGGTCCATTATGGAACGCCGTCCAGGAACGTCGAGGCTGCGGGTCGAGCTCCGGCCGTCTCCGAGTTGGGCTTGCGCCGCGGCGCGGGGAATGCGCACGCGCAGGCTCCCACGAGCACCGAAACGGAGGCCCCGCATGATCGACCACGACCTCACGACCCCAGACAGCGCTCCCCAAAGCCACGGGCTCGACCTGACCGCGGTCGCCGACGAGCTGCAGCGCTCGCCGCTGTGGCGCCTGCGCGGCCAGGACGCGCGAACGCTGATCAAGCGCCCGGACCTGCGGCTGGTGCTGATCGCGTTGCGGGCCGGGGAGCGCATTCCGGAGCACCGCACGGAGCGGCGCGCCCTCCTCCGGGTCCTCTCCGGGCGCCTTCAGGTGACCCTGCCCACCGGGACCGTCGAGCTGCAGCCAGGCGAGGACCTGGTCGTGGAGCCCGCGGCTCCGCACGACGTCCTCGCGCGGGCGGACAGCGCGTTCCTGCTCTCGCTCGGGCCCGCTTGCGCCGCGCCGCCTCCCGAGCGCGGGTGCGAGCCCGAGCTCGGCGCGCTGTGGGCCGAGCACCAGCGCTTCGGCAGGCTGCTGGCCCTGGTCGAGGAGCAGCTCACCCGGCTCGAGCGCGGCGGCGAGCCGGACTACGAGCTCCTGCGGGACGTGTTCGCCTACTTGCTCGAGTTCCCCGATCGCTTGCACCACCCCAAGGAGGACCTGTTGTTCGCGCGCCTCTCGCGCCGCCTCCCGGCGGTGCGGGCCGACGTGGAGGCGCTGCGGAGCCTCCACGCCCAGCTCGCCACCAGCGGAGCTCGGTTCTTGGACACGCTCGAGCGGGCGCTCGCCGAGGTGGAGCTCGTGCCGCGCGACGCCGTGGCGGCGGCGGGACGGGAATACGTGGCGCGGTTTCGCGAGCACATGGCGATCGAGGCGGAGCGGCTGTTCCCGCTCGCCTGCGATCACCTGACCGCCGCCGACTGGGAGGAGGTCCACCTCGAGCTCCAGGCGTTGCTCGACGCGACCCGCCCCGCCGAGGCCCAGCGGCGGGCGCGCCTGCGACAGATCGCCCGCTGGGCGGAGTGCGGCTGCACGTAGGCGCTGCCCGCGCGCGCTTGCGCACAGCGGCGAGCGATCTGGGAGTGCCCTTGTGGTCGCCGGCCGCCCGCGGGATAACGAGCCCTCACCCCAAGAGCGCCTGGAGGGCACCGTGGCTGACGGAGTCAGGATCCTGGTCATTAACGGCAGCGTGCGGCCCGGCAACTACACCGGCAAGGCGGCGGCCCTGGTCGTCGACGAGCTGCGCACCCGGGACATCGAGGTGGAGCTCGTCGATCCCAGCAGCCTGACCCTGGCGGCGCCGGGCGCGGCGCCGACGCCCGACTCGAAGGCGCTCCAGGCCAAGGTCCAGGCCGCCACCGGCGTGGTGCTGGCCACTCCGGAGTATCACGGCAGCTTCAGCAGCGTCATCAAGCTCGTGATCGAGAACCTCGGCTTCCCCTCCGCCCTCGCCGGCAAGCCGGTGGCCCTCCTGGGCGTGGCGGCGGGCGGGATCGGCGCGATCAAGTCGCTCGAGCACCTGCGCGGCGTGTGCTCCCACGTCGGCGCGATCGTGCTGCCGCTCCCGATCTCGGTCGCGAACGTGCAGAAGGTGTTCGACGAGGCCGGCAACTGCAGCGACCCCGCGATCGAAAAGCTCGTGCGCAACGTGGGCGTGAGCCTGTTCGACTACATCCGCCAGAACCTGTGCCCGCGCGTGACCCTCGAGAAGCTCCTCCGCGAGGGACCGGCCGCGGCCGCCGCCGCCGAGCGCTGAGGGCCGTCGGGCCACGGGGCCGCGACCCGGACGGGGCTGCTCGAGCGCCTCGGTGTCGGTTCGGACCAACACGCTCGGCTCGTTTACTCCTTGCGCAGCAGGCGCCTCCGCTTGGCGTGCGGTGTGCGCCCTGACTGGCCGGAGGAGGCGCCGTGACACGCCAACTGACCTGCCTGCTGCTGCTCGCCCTGACCTCGCCGGCCGCCGCGGCGGAAGGGTTCCGCGAGATCCGCCGCACGGTCGAGGACCGCGACGCGCGGACGTTCCGGACCATCGTGCTCGCGCACGACGGCTCGGTGGATCTGCGTCGGGGAAAGCTCACCTACACGACCGGAGCGGCGCGGCTCTCGGGCTTCGCCTCGGAGTCGGAGCTCGCCGAGCTCGACCGCGCCTTCGCCCGCGCTCGCCGCAGCGGGAAGCCGGTCGAGCTCGCGCGCGGGACGACCCTCGAGGTGAGCGGCGCCGCCGGGCGAGTCGTGGTGCGCGATCCCAAGCTGCTGCGCACGATAGAGCGCACGCTCGATCGGATCGAGCGGCGCCTCGTCAGCTCCCCGCAGACCGAGGTCTTCCGCGAGCTCGAGCTGCACCTGTTTCGGTTCGACCGCCACGACGAGCGAGCCGACGAGGTGGCCGAGATCACGATCGACCCGACCGGCCGCGCCCGCGTCGTTCCAGCGCGCCACCGCGCCGCGCCCGTGCTCGCCGAGCTGACCCAAGACGAGCGCGCGGCGCTGCTGCGCGCGCTGACCGCCGCGCGAGTCCCCGAGCTCCCGCGGCGCACGGGACCGCAGGAGACCCGCGGGACCTGGTTCACGGTCCGAGTCCAGTGGCCGCGACCGGAGCGGCGCCGGCACCGTCCCTCTCGCTACGACCTCCGCCGCAGACCCCCCTCGCGGAGCTGGCACACGGTCACGGGGATCGTCGGCCGGACCCACCTCAACGCGCGCCGGATCGACCCGCTGGTGGCCGAGCTGACCGCGATCGGCGAGCGGATCTTGCGGACGCACTACGGCCTGCCCGAACCCACACCGGCGCCGCCGCCCGAGCTCGACGGCCCGGTCACGCTCCCGCCCCCAGCCGCGCCCGAGCTGCCCGGACCGCCCCGCCGCGGCATGACCGGCGCGCTCGACGGCGCGTAGCTCGGCGGGGGCGA
>CAZMSZ010000446.1:0-5881 GCA_964569055.1 uncultured Planctomycetota bacterium
CGCCGCTCCACGCCGGCCTCGACCACCTCGGCCAGGCGCAGCAGCAGGTGCTCCTCCCAGGGGCGGCCGATCGCCTGCAGGCCGATCGGGAGGCCGCGTGCGTCGTAGCCGGCCGGGACGCTGATCGCCGGGAAGCCGTTGAGGTTGGCCGGGAACATGAACCGCAGCAGCTCGCCCGTGGTGGCGATGTCGCTCTCGCCGCGCTCGAGCGCGGCCGGGGCGATCGGGGGGGCGGTGCGGGCGGTGGCCGGGGTCACGATCGCGTCGACGCCCTGCAGGACCTCGAGCCACTGCGCCACGAGGTCGGCGCGCACGCGCTGCGCGCGGATGTAGTCGCGGCTGGTCAAGATGCGCGCGAGGGCGAGGTTCACGCGCACGTCGAGCCCGAGGTCCTCGCGATGCTCGGCGTCGTACGGGTCGAGGGCGTGGGCCATTTCGCTGGCGATCGTGACGAGGTGCGCCACGCGCGCCGGCTCGAGCCCGGCCAGGCGCACCTCGCGCACCTCGGCGCCGCGCTCGACCAGGCGGGCGAGCGCCTGCTCGCAGGCGCGCACGACGTCGGGGTCGGCGTCCTCGAACCAGGGCCGGTAGACGCCGAGGCGGACGCCGGCGAGGTCGGGGGCGCCGAGCCCGTCGAGGTGCGGCGGGGGCTGGCGGAGCGAGCCCGGGTCGGCCGGGTCGGGCCCCGCGATCACCGCGTAGCCGAGCGCCGCGTCGCGCACGGTCGCGCCGAGCGGCCCCACGTGGGCCACGCTCCAGCAGAGCGGGAACGCGCCGTGCTCGCTGATCCGCCCGAAGGTGGCCTTGAGCCCGACCACCCCGCACAGCGCGGCCGGGATCCGCACCGAGCCGCCGCCGTCGGCGCCGATCGCGAGCGGGCACAGCCCCGCGGCGACCGCCGCCCCCGAGCCGCTCGAGGAGCCGCCCGTGTCGTGGCCGAGGTGGTAGGGGTTGCGGGCGGCGCCGTGGTGCGGGTTGAGGCCGTTGGGCCCGATCCCGATCTCGTGCATGTTGGTCTTGCCGAGGAGCAGCGCCCCGGCGGCGCGCAGGCGGGCGACCACCGCGGCGTCGGCGCGCGCGGGCAGCCGGCCGAGGAAGCGGGTGCCCACGCTGGTCGGGAACGGCGTCTGGTCGACCTCGTCCTTGACCGCTACCGGCACGCCGTCGAGCGGGCCGAGCGGGCGCCCGGCGCGGTGACGCTCCGCCGAGGCGCGGGCCTGCGCGCGCAGGTCGGCCGGGTCGAGCGCGATGAACGCGCGCAGCGGGAGGTCGCCGCGGTCGAAGGCCGCGATCGCCGCCAGCGCGCGCTCGGCCACGTCCTCGGGCGAGAGGCGCCCCTCGCGGTAGGCGGCGGCGAAGTCGGCGATCCGCTCGAAGCGGTGACCCGGGGCGGGGGGCGGCGCCTCCGCCGCGAGCCGCTCGAGGTCCAGCGGCGCGGCGTCGCCCTCGGCCAGGGCGCCGCGGGCAGGCAGGTCGGGGCGCACGGCCGGGGCGGCGCTGGGCGTGTGGGCGCGGAAGCGCTCGATCCCGGCGTCGCGCAGCAGCTTCTGCGCGATCAGCGCGCGGGTGGGGCCCGCCTCGAGCACCTTGACGAAGCCCTGGAGCGCGCGCCCCGCCAGGCGCGGAGCCCAGATCGGGCGCAGATCGTAGCCGGACTCGTTCACGGGTCGGGGGGTCCTCTCGTCGGGGGGCTCAGCCGCGAGCGCGGCGCGCCCACAACCGTTGGAGCACGAGCAGGCCGCCCAGGGCCAGCACCCCGGGGGCGGCGCGGTGCGCGAGCGGCGGGACGGCCAGCCCGGGGACGAACCCGCCGGGGCGCGCGCCGTCGGCGAGGAGGACGCCGGCGGCGGCGAGGAGCAGCAGCGCGAGCAGGTCGAGCAGCCGGCTCGGGCGGGCGCGCGTCGCGGTGGCGCCGCGGGCGTCGAGCGGCGGCAGCGGCTGGCCGGCCAGCAGCGGCGCCTCGTCCAGCCCGTCGAACAGCGCCAGCGCCTCCCGCGCGGTGGTGGGGCGATCCTCGCGTCGCTTCGCCATCAGCCTCTTGATCGGCCGCTCGAGCGCCTTGGCCTCGGGCACCAGCGCGCTGATCGAGGGGACCGGCGCGCTGCGGTGCTGCTGGAGCACGCCCAGCCCGCTCTTGCCGCCGTAGGGCGGGTGGCCCGCCACGAGGTGGAACAGCATGGCCCCCGCGGCGTACAGGTCCGCCCGCGGGTCGAGGTCCTCGAGCTCGGTCTGCTCGGGCGACATGTACTCGACGGTGCCGAGGATCATGCCCGCGCCCGTGATCCGCGCGTGCCGGTCGGCGCGCGCCAGCCCGAAGTCGGTCAGCTTGGGGCAGCCGCGCTCGTCGAGGAGCACGTTCTCGGGCTTGAGGTCGCGGTGCAGGATCCCGCGCTCGTGCACCGCGCCGAGCCCGGCGAGCACGCGCCGGATCACGGCCACGGCCTGGGGCACGCTGAGCCGGCCCTCGCGCTCCAGCACGTCCTGCAGCGCGCCGCCCGCCATGTACTCGAGCGAGAGGTAGACGAAGTCGCCGCTCTCGCCCGCCTGATAGCAGCGCACCACGTGGGGGTGGACGATCCCCAGCATCATGTGCGCCTCGCGGCGGAACCGCTCCAGCGAGTCGGGGCTGAGCGTCTCGGGCAGCGCCACCTTGAGCGCGGCGCGCTGGGCGCCGCGGCGCGCGCGGTAGACCACACCCATCGCGCCCGCCCCGAGCTTGGCCTCGATCGTCCAGCCGTCGACGACGGTGCCGAGCAGCCGGTCCGCGGAGGCGTTGGGCATGGAAGGCATGACCCGATCCTGCGCGAGCCGCGCGCGGACATCAACGGCTGCGGGCGGGCCCTGGCTGGGGCTGGCGAGCGGCGCCGGCTGGCGCGAGACTCCAGAGGTGGGCGGCTTCATCGCGTTGGCGCTGCTGCTGCTGTTCGTCGCGGCGCTCGCCGCGCGACGCTGGCTCGACACCGCCCGCGCCATCCGACTCTCCGTGCTCGAGCGCGCGGTGCCCCTGCTCGTGGGGGGTGAGCTGATCGAGCGCGGCTGGACGTGGAGCACGCTCGTGGGCGAGCGCGACGGGCGCGCGGTCGCGATCGACGTGCGCGCCCGGCCGTCGTGGACGCCGGGGCGACGGAGCGCGATCGAGGCGCGGCTCGTGCTGCACCACGCGCCGAGGTTCCGCGTGCGCGTGCGCCGCGACGCCGGCTGGGCGGCGCTCGAGAAGGCGCTCGGCATGGTCCGCGACGTCGACGTGGCGGACGGGACCCGGTTCGACCGCCGCTACCTGGTCGAGCTCGAGGGGGAGGAGGAGGCCGACGGCGCCCTGCAAGACCCGGCCGCGCGCGAGGGGATCGGCGACCTGGTCGGGCGCTGGGCCCTGCACGAGGTCGCCCTCGAGGGCGACCGGCTCGTCGTGCGCGGCACGACCGAGCACCTCGGCCGGCAGATGCTGTACGACATCATCGACACCCTCGACCTCCTCGGGCGCAGCTTCGACCGCAGCCAGCTCCAGGTCCAGCGCGTCGGGCCCGCGCGCTACGCCTGGCACGGGGGCGAGGAGTCGGCGCGCTGCCCCTACTGCCGCGACGTGCTCGACTTCGAGCGGGAGGACGTGTCGGCCTGCAGCGTGTGCGGGACCGTGCTCCACGACGACTGCCAGCGCGAGCACGGGAGCTGCCCGATCCTGGGCTGCCCGGGCAAGGGGATCGAGCCGCTCGGGCCGATCCGGCTCTGACTTAGCCGGCGAGCCGGCGCCCCAGCTCGAACGCGGCGAGCGCGCCGACGAGCGTCGCGCCGAGGTTGACGACCGCGGCTCGCCGCGCGCCCGCCGCCAGGGCGGCGTGGACGTCCCAGGCCAAGGTCGAGAAGGTGGTGAGCGCGCCGACCGCGCCGGTGACGAGCAGCAGCTCGAGCCACTCCGGGACGTGCGCACCGCCCGCGAGGGCACCGGCCAGGAGCCCCGCGAGGAGGCAGCCGCTCACGTTCGCCGCGAACGTGCCCCAGGGCAGCGGCCTGCGGCGCGCTGCGAGCCAGGCGCTCACGCTCCAGCGCGCGCCGGCGCCTGCAGCGCCACCCGCCGCGATCTGCGCCGCGGCGAGCGCGAGGTCGGCGGCTGCAGGTCGCGGAGCCCCTCCGGCCAGGAGCGCGGCGAGCGCAGCGAGGGCGGGCGAGAGCACCGCGAAGGCCAGGAGCGCTCGCCCGCGGGTGCCCTCGCGTCGGCGCGTCATGGCGCTGCCGGCCTGCACCGCCAGGAGACCTCCCGCCAGGCTCGCGAGCGCGTAGACCGCGCTGCTCGGGCTCCAGCCTCGCGCCGCCAGGTCGGCCGCCAAGGCGGACAGGCTGGTGTAGGAGGCGCACAACCCGACCGCGAAGAAGCCGCGCCAGGCGGGCTGGCGCGCGGCGGAGTCGAGCCATGCGCGCAGGAAGGCGCCGAGCGCGAAGCTGCCCACGAGGTTCACCGACAGCGTGCCCCACGGGAACGCGCCGGCAGCGTCGTTGGCGAGCCCAGCGAGCTGCGCCGCGCGCAGCAGGGAACCCAGGGCGCCGCCCGCGAGGACGGCGGCCAAGCGAGGCGCGAGCTCGGGCGCGGGCTGGCGGTCGCGTTCGGACATGGACCCCTACCTGCGCGGCTCGTGCTCGCGCGACCGGTAGGAGTCATCAGCCCACGACGGGCGGTTACTCGGCGGACCCCATCGCCACTGCGCGGGATCCTAACCGAACGAAGCCGCTCGGCTCAGCGCCAGCTCACGATGTCGTCCGAGTCGGGCGCGCCGAGCTCGTTGACGCCGTTGGGGCCGTTGCTCCACATGTCGGCCCCGTGCACGTCGTGCGGGCGATCCTCGACCGGCCCCGCGATCGGGGCGGCGCCGCCCCCGTGTGCGGGCGCGCGGAACCCAGCGCGCGCCACGGGCTCGGCCAGCAGGCGCTCCACCCACGAGTCGCGGACCTCGCGCCAGGGGCGGTAGTGATAGGGGTTGCCCCACGGGTCGAGCAGCACCAGCGGCTGCGCGCTGGTGGGCGCGTGCGCGGCCTGGAACGCGACGCGCACCAGTTCGTCGCGCTCGGCGGCGTCGAGCCGGCGCGCGCCGGTCACGCCGTCGTAGCCCATGGTCGCGGCGGCGAGGCGGGAGGGGTCCTCGAGCACGCCGACCGCGATCGAGGTCGGCGACAGGTAGGGGCTGCTCGGCCCACCCCCCAGCGCGCGGCTCGGCGAGTTGATCAAGGCGGCGCACAGGGCCGGGGCCTGATCGGCGAGCAGGGCGGCCGAGTCGCTCCGAGGCGCGGCCAGGCGCGGCAAGCGCCCCACGTCCTGCCGGTACTGCGCGAGCGCGACTCGAAGCTGGGCCAGCTCGTTGGTGGCCTGGGCGCGGAGCGCCTTGCGCTTCGCGCTCTGGAGCGCGCCCAGGGTGAGCGTGGCCAGGACCGCGATGATGGCGATCACGACCAGCAGCTCGAGGAGCGTGAACGTACGACGAGCGCTGCGCGGCATGGGGCGCCTCGGGAGCAGGAGGAAGTGATGGCACGACCGGCGGCGGATCACGCCTGCGGGAGAGTGGACGCGCCGCGGAGGCGGCGTGTTGCAGTCGGGCGGCCCGGATCCGAGCGGTCGATTCCCGTTGGAATCGTGCTGATGGCCGCTCTCTCGGCTCGAGATCGGCTCTTCTTGGCCGCTCTCTTTGGCTCGCGGCGGGTGGAAGCCAGCCCGAGAAGAGAAGAGAGGACAGGAAAGCAGGAAAACAGGAAAGCAGGAAGGGTGGTCGGACGCGTGAGAAGCGCGGGAAAGGCAGAAGCGCGCGGCAGGTGGCGCGGCTCGGCGTGAGCGCGCGGGATCGATGCACCCGGAGGAGGGCGGGGGGGCGCCGTGCTCAAACAGCGTGCGCGCTGCCAC
>CAZMSZ010000447.1:0-3939 GCA_964569055.1 uncultured Planctomycetota bacterium
GACCGCTTCGGTGCGGGGCTCGCGTTGGGGGACGGGCCGCGGCTCGGAGTCCGATACGGATTCGGACTCCGATTCCGATTCCGACTCCGATTCCGACTCCGATTCGACTCCAACGAGCACGAGCACAGAGCACGAGCACGGAATGGCGTCGGCGCTGCCCTCCTGCTACGGTCCCGCCGTGGTGCCTACGCCTCGAGTCGAGGCTCTGGTCTTCGTGGCCAGGGACGCTCCGGGGATACCCCGGGGGACGCCGGTCGAGTTGGACGTGTCGACGCACGGCGGACGGTGCGGCAGGCCGCACACCCCGCCGCGCACGACGGGAACGGTCGAGGCGTAGCGCCACGCCTCATGACGGGGTCCAGCGAGCGACGGCTCGAGGCCGGGGACTGGGTGGTCGCCCGTGGGTCGGCGGCGCCGGGGCTCGGCAAGCTGAGCGGCGGGGAGTACGACCCCGGCGACGGCGCGCTGGTGCGCGCGCGGGTGGAGTACGCGGCCGGCGTGCGCTGGCTGCCGCCGGGCGAGCTGGAGCGGGTCCTCCCACGG
Organism: uncultured Planctomycetota bacterium; assembly: GCA_964569055.1. Lineage (GTDB taxonomy): Bacteria > Planctomycetota > J058 > J058 > J058 > JAWLGW01. The sequence continues at coordinate 544 of CAZMSZ010000447.1, forward strand.
GAGGAGGCGGCCCTGGTCGAGCGGGCGCTCGCGCGCGAGCTCGTCCCCGCGCCGCGCGCGGCGGTGCTGCGCGAGGCCCTGAGCGGGTTCGTCTCGGGGGAGCGCGCCTACGTCCGCACGCCGGGGCTGCTCGATCTGCTGTGGGCCGCGCGCGGCGAGCCGGGCGGCGCGTCGGGCCTGGTGGGCTTCTTCGACCGCGGTCACGAGGCGCTGACGGAGGTGCGCGCGAGCGCGCGCGCCGCTCACGAGGAGCTCGAGGTCGCGCCGAGGCCAGCGGCGGGGCCCGCGTCGCCGCGCTCTCCCGAGCCGCAGCAGCCGCTGAGCGAGCTCCTGGACCGGATCGCCGCGGCCAAGGAGCGGCTGGCGGCCAGCGGGGGCCTCGTCGGTGCGCGCGTCCCCCGGGCCAAGGTCGAGGTGGCCCTCGGCCTGGCGGCCGCCTTCTTGGCCAGCGACTGGACCGTGGCGGGCATGGTCCGCTGCGCCCAGCGCGTGCTCGGCGAGCGGGCGCGCTGGACGCGCGGGCTGGCGCGGCGAGCGCTCGCGGAGTTCCCCGAGCCGCCGCGTCACGACGAGGCGAGCCTGGCCGTGTTCGTGGGCCGCGACGACGGCTTCGAGCGCGCGTGGGTGCGGCGGACGCTGCGGATCCGCACGCTCCTGCTCAGCCCGCCGGCCATGCGGGTGCGGCGTCGCTTCCCGGTCCCGTCGCTCGCGGGGGCGCGCGACCTCGCGGCCTGGCTGGGGCTCGACCTCCCCGACCTCGAGTGGCTGGCCGATCCCCGCCTCCTGCTCGCCCGCGCGCCGGTCGGGCCGCTGCAGCACTACCACTACCACTGGCTGCGCAAGGCGAACGGCTCGCTGCGGCTGGTCGAGGCGCCCAAGGAGCTGCTGAAGGCGACGCAGCGCAAGCTCCTGCGCGAGCTCCTGGCCCACGTCCCGCCCCACGACGCGGCCCACGGGTTTCGCGCCGGCCGCTCGGTGCTCGGCTACGCCGCGCCCCACTGCGGCCAAGATCTGGTGCTGCGCCTCGACCTGCGCGCGTTCTTCCCCTCGATCCGCGCGGCGCGGATCGCGGCCACCTTCCGCGAGCTGGGCTACCCGCGGCAGGTGGCGTTCCTGCTCGCGGCGCTGGTGACGACCCGCACGCCCGAGGACGTGCTCGAGTCGGGCCGGCTCGGCGCCGCGGACGTGGGGCTGCTGCGCCAGCGGCACCTACCGCAGGGCGCCCCGACCTCGCCCGCGCTCGCCAACCTGTGCGCGTATCGGCTCGACGTCCGCCTCGCGGCCGCGGCGACCGCGGCCGGCGCGCGCTACACGCGCTACGCCGACGACCTCGCCTTCTCGGGCGGCCCGAGCTTCCGCAAGCGCGCCCGACGCTTCGTGGCGCTCGCGGCGCGGATCGCGGTCGACGAGGGGTTCGAGGTCAACTGGCGCAAGACGCGCTGGATGCGCCGGAGCGGCCGGCAGCGGCTGGCCGGCCTGGTGGTGAACGAGCGCCCCCGCCCGAGCCGGGCCGAGTTCGACCTGCTCGAGGCCACGCTCACCAACTGCGCGCGTCACGGTCCCGAGGGTCAGAACCGCGCGCAGGTGCCCGACTGGCGCGCCCACCTCCGCGGCCGCGTGGCCTGGTTCGAGCACGCCGACCCGCCCCGCGGGGCGAAGCTGCGCGCGCTGTTCGAGCGGATCGCCTGGTAGCGGCCGCCGAGCCGGCGATTCGTCGATCGCACCCCCGCGCGAGGGGCGTCTGGCACACTCGGGTCCGTGACCGCGCCCACCTGCCCCCAGTTCACGGCCGACACCTGGGCGAACGGCAGCCCGGCGATCGACGTCTCGCCCTACGAGTACGCGCACTTCCTGATCCTGCTCCAGCACCTGTGCACGACGTACGGCGCGCCGCTGCCGGCCGTCGTCGAGACCTTGGACGGCTACCTTGCGGACCTCGAGCTACCGGGCGCCAGGGTCCAGCTCCTCCTCGACAACTGGACCTTCTCGTTCGCGTTCAGCGACGCGGCGGTGCGCGATCGGGTGCTGGCAGACCTCCAGGCGCTGCCGCGCGACGCGTTCGCGGTGCCGCCGTCGGCTTGACGATCCGCGCCAGGTCTGACCGAGCGGCGCGCGCGGCGGGATTTGCTCGCTCGTCCGTCGCGCCGCCGCTGGCGTACTGGCCCACCCCCGTGCAGACCTTCCTCCCATTCGCCGACTACCGCCGCTGCGCCGAGGTCCTTGACGACCGGCGGCTGGGCAAGCAGCGGGTGGAGGTCCTGCAGATCCTCAACGCGCTGCGCGGGAAGAGCCGGGGGTGGCAGAGCCATCCCGCGGTCCTCATGTGGCGCGGCTACGAGGCCGCGCTCGTCGAGTACGGGCTCGAGATCACCGCGGAGTGGCGCCGCCGCGGTTTCCGCGACACGTGTCGGGACAAGATCGCCGCCTACGCGCCGAGCCGCTCGGCGCGGCCGGCTCCACGGCCTACGTGGATCACGAGCCGCAAGCTCCACCGCTCGCACCGCTCGGCCCTGGTCCGCAAGGCGCCCGAGCACTACCGGCGCTACTTCCCGCGCGTCCCCGACGACCTGCCGTACTACTGGCCGGGAGCGGCGCCGGCGCCCTGAGCTCCTCCGGGCTCCGCAGCGGCCCGGAGCGCCGCGTTGAGCCGTGCGGCCTGGCGGGTGAGGTGGTCGCGCTCGGGCAGGTTGGGCGCCGCGCGGGCGGCTTCGGCATAGAGCCGTGCTGCGGTGGGCAGGTCACCGTCGCGCTCGTGGAGATACGCGGCGGCGGCGCGGTAGCGGGGCAGGGCGGGGTCGAGCTCCGCCAGGGCGGCCAGGCCGGCCTTCGGCCCCAAGGCCTCCCCGACCGCGACCGCGCGATTGAGGCGAGCGACCGGGTTGTCGGTCAGTAGCACGAGCTCGTCGTACCACTCGACGATCTGCGGCCAGTCAGTTTCGGCGGCGGTCGGGGCGTCGGCGTGGAGCGCGGCGATCGCGGCCTGGGCCTGGAACTCGCCCAGGCGGTCGCGGGCGAGGGCTCGTTGGAGCATGTCGATCCCCTCGGCGATCAGGCGCGTGTCCCACCGGGTGCGGTCCTGCTCGGCGAGGGGCACCAGGCGGCCGTCGGGGCCGGTCCGTGCGGGTCGGCGGGCGTGGTGGAGCAGCATGAGCGCGAGCAGGCCCAGGACCTCCTCGTGGTCGATTCGGGCCGCGAGCTGGCGCGTGAGCCGGATCGCCTCGGCGGCGAGGTCGACGTCGCCCGAGTAGCCCTCGTTGAACACGAGGTAGAGCACCCGCAGCACCGTGGCCACGCTGCCGGGTTGATTGAAGCGGACGTCCGAGACGAATCTCGGATCGGCACAAGCAGAAGAAGCTATTTTTCGACCTTCGCGGAGCGGACTACAACCATGCCTAC
>CAZMSZ010000447.1:3949-5858 GCA_964569055.1 uncultured Planctomycetota bacterium
GGTGGCCTCGGGCACGAGGTAGGCCTGCGCGATCTGTCGGGTGGTCAGCCCGCCGACCGCGCGCAGCGTGAGCGCGACGGCCGAGGCGGGCGTCAGGGACGGGTGCGCGCACAGGAAGTAGAGCTGGAGCGTGTCGTCCGTCACCTCGCCCGACGAGCAGGGCGCGGGCTCGCGCTCCATGAGGAGGAGCTCGCGCTGCCGCCGCGAGGTCTCGGCGCGGTTCGCGTCGAGGAACTTGCGCCAGGCCACGGTGACCAGCCAGCTCTTGGGGTCGCGCGGCGGCTCGCCCGTCCACGAGCGCACGGCTTCGATCAGGGCGTCCTGCACGGCGTCCTCGGCCGCCGCGAACTCGACTCCGCGGCGGACGAGGATCCCGATCACGGCGGGGGTGAGGGTCCGCAGCAGGACCTCATCCACCGACCGTCACTCCGTGGTCGGCGCGCACCCGGTCAGGAACGGGCGCAGCTCGAGCCACTCGTGGATCGGCTTGCCCCCCGCGCCCGGCGCCGCCGACAGCTCGCCGGCCAGCTCGAGCGCCCGCTCGTAGGTCTCGACGTCGATCACCATCCACCCGGCGATCAGGTCCTTGGTCTCCGCGAACGGCCCGTCCGTGACCGGCGGCCGCCCCTCGCCGCCGTAGCGCACGAACGTGCCCTCCGGCGAGAGCGCCTGGCTGTCGACGAACTCCCCGGTCTTCTCGAGCCGAGCCGCGAAGTCCCCCATGTACTTCACGTGCGCCGAGACCTCCTCGGGCGTCCACTGGTCCATGGGCACGTTGTTGACCGCCGCCGGCGCGCCCCGGTAGTGCTTGAGAAGCAGATACTTGGCCATGTCGTCCTCCTGGGTGTCGTGCGGCCCCTCGGCCGCGTCCACCCCCGAGACGGAGCCGCCCTGGGGTTCTCGACATCCCACCCGAACGAGATTATCTCGCCCGACCCAAACCCCGATCCGGCACGTCGTTAGCGCGCCCCGCGCCTCAGGCTTTCTGCCGCGCCACCATGGCGTCGATCCAGATCGGCGCGTAGGGCGACGTGCACCCCTTCGAGACCGGATAGTCGCGATAGAGCCCAAGCCGCTCCCCGATCCCCCGCGCCCGAGCGCGGTGCTCGGCGAACCGGATCCCGATCTCGGCCAAGCAGAAGTTCATGGTCCACTGCGCCTCACCCGGCGCGCCCGCCATTTCGGCCTCGATCCGATCGAGCAGCGCCGTGAGGTCGAGCCCCGCCGGCCGCTTCCCGATCCGCTCGTGCGTCAGGCTCCACCCCATGCGAGCCGCCATGGGGTGCGGGTCGGTCATCCACCGCTCCCGCAGCCCCTCCTTCTCGGGATGCCGCTTGATCACATACGAGCTGAGCCAGTCCGCGACCTCGGTGAACGTGACCGACCGAACCATCCGATCGACCTGCTCGGCCGAGAGCGCCTCGGGCTTCAACACCAGGATCGCCAGGAACCGCGCGTCGATGTTCCCGGTCTCCCACAGCGCGAGCCCCAGCTCATGGTCCGTCCCGATCCCGGCGGCCACCTTCCGCACGTCCCCGCGCCGAACCCCATACTGATTCGACCCCGCGCCGTGCCTCGCGTTCTGAGCCCGCATTCGCTCCGACCCCAGCGCCTCGAGCCGAGCCAGCGCGTCCGCGAGCCCCACCGCCCCGTTCTTGGCGGCGGCCGGCTTCTTCGCGGTCACCTTCGCAGCGGGCGCCTTCTTGCCCGCGCCCTTCTTCTTCGCGGCCGGCTTCTTCGCACGCGCCTTGGCGGCCGACTTCTTCGCGGCCATCGTGGCCGTAGCCGACTTCTTGGCCGCGCTCGTCTTCGTGGCCGACTTCTTCGCGGCCTTCTTCTTCGCCATCCGATTCTCCCCGTGTGAGCTGGCGATCATCACAAGCACACCGGCGAGCGGACGCCAGCGCCG
>CAZMSZ010000448.1:0-5822 GCA_964569055.1 uncultured Planctomycetota bacterium
GCCTTGTGCGACCGGATCGCTCGGGCGGCCCGCGCGGCCGCGGACGAGGGGCTGGCGCTCGGCGACCTCGGCACAGCCGCTCGCGCGGTCCATGATGGGGCCGGCGACGTGGCGTTCGCGGTCGACGTCCCCGCCGAGGACGCGCTCACCGCCTGGCTCCACGAGGAGGCGCGCACGCGGCCCCTCTCGCTCCTGACCGAGGACGCCGGCTGGCGCCACCGCGGCCCCGCCGCGGGCGGCGGCGTGCGAACCCTGGACGGCTTCGACCACGGGGGCCCCCGGATCGTGGTCGACCCGATCGACGGCTCGCGCAACCTCCTCGCCGACCTCCGCTCCGCCTGGACGGTGATCGGGTTCGCGCCGCCCGGCGCCGGACAGCCGCGCCTGAGCGAGCTCACCGCGGGCCTGCTGAGCGAGATCCCGACCTCGCGCGCCCGGGCCCGCCGGCGCTTCGAGGGCACCGCGCGCGGCTGCCGGCTCGAGGAGCGGGAAGGCGAGGCCGCCGGCGCGACGCGCCCGCATCGCGCCGACGACGACGACCGCGCCGATCGGGGCTACTTCCCCTTCTTCCGCTATCACCCGGCGCTGCGCCCCGCGCTGGCCGCGGTCGAGGCCGAGTTCTTCGCCCGGCTCGAGCGCGAGGAGGGGGCCGACCTCGGCGCGTGCTGGGACGACCAGTACATCTCGAACGGCGGGCAGCTCGCGCTGCTCATGGGCGGGACCTACCGCATGATCGCCGACCTGCGCGCCGAGCTCGCGCGGCGGCGCGGCGCCGTCACGCAGGTGGCCAAGCCCTACGACGTCGCCGGCGCGGTGGTGTGCGCCCGCGCCGCCGGCTGCGTGGTCGAGGACCCGAGCGGCGCCGACCTCGACTGCCCGATCGACGCGACCACCCCGGTCGCCTTCGTGGGCTGGGTCAACCGCGCCACCGCCGCCCGCCTCGGCCCGCACCTGCGCGCGGCGCTCGCGGCGGCCGTGTAGTCGTCCTCCCCCACCGCCTCGGCGCCCGCGCTCACCGGATCACGCCCCGCTCGCGCAGGTAGTCCTGGAACGCGGGCTCCTCGAGGATCGGCGCGAACATGGGGTCCTCGAGCACCTGCCGCCGCACCGAGGGGCCGTTCAGGCCGAGGTCGCTGCGGCCCTCGAGGGCGGCCATCGCAGCGTCGACGGCGCCCTCGCCGGCGAGGTGCCGCACGCGCTGGAAGTACGCGAACCGCTGGTTGGGCTCGGCGGTCAGCGCGAGGTCGACGAAGCGGAGCCCCTCCGCCCCGTCGCGCGCGCTCACCAGCAGGTTGGCCGCGAGCGCCAGCGCGGTGGGGGATCGCGGCGCGAGGTGGACCCCGCGCAGCGCGCGCTGCGCCGCGAGCTCGACGTCCTCGGGGTCGGACGGCTTGCGCTCGGCGATCGGGCGCAGGTAGTAGCGGGCCCCGTAGTGGAGCGCCAGCGCCAGGTCGGGCACCGGGTCGCGCGCGTCCTTCGCCCGCGCCTCGGCCGTCAGCTCGCTCACCAGCCGCTGGGGCATCTGAGGCGCCCAGCCGAACGCGTGCAGCCAGAGCGAGAGGCCCGTCGCGCTCATGCTCTTCGCCGCGAGCACGTAGCGCCCTCCCACCAGCAGCGCGGGCCCGAACATGCCGTCGCCGCAGAGCACCTCGGCCTGGACCCGCAGCAGCGCGGGCCCGGGCGGGAGGATCCGCTCGAGCTGGCGGACGGCGGCCTTGGCGGCGGATTGCTGGTGCAGCTCCTGGTTGCGGTTGGCCTGGACCAGCAGCGCGTCGGCGCGGGAGAAGAGCTCCTCGGTCTCCGCCAGCCGGCGCCCGAGCAGCTGCGCCTGGCCGGCGTCGCCGCGCCGCTCGGCGAGCTCGATCGCCAGGCGGAGCGCGTCGCGCCGCCGCGGCAACGCGTCGCACAGCGGCCGCACGGCGCGCCACGCCTCGTCCACGCGGCCGGTGCGCAGCAGCAGCGTGGCGTACATCGCCTGCTCCGCCGGCTCGAGCGCATCCGCGGCGAGGAGCGCCGCGAAGTCGGGCTCGGCCTCGGCGAACTCGAGCTTGCCCCGGCCCTCGTGCGCCAGCCTGACGCGCAGGTCGAGCCGGGCGCGGTGCAGCTCGGGCACGGGACGGCGCGCGATCAGCTCGTCGAGCGCCGCGAGGTCGCGCGTCGCCTCCGCGAGCGCGATCCGCGCCGGCAGGTGGTCGGGAGCCAGGGTCACCGCCCGCAGGAGCAGGCGCTCGCGCCGCAGCGCGGCCCCCTCCTCCCGGGCGCGCGCGGCGACCTCGAGCACGAGCGCCTCGTGGTACAGGCGGTCGACCAGCGCGCGCCGCGACGTCCCGAGCGGCGCGCCCGCGACCGGCGCGGGGGGCGGGCCGTCGCCCGGGCCGACCCGCCACCACGTGTAGGCCTCGCGCTCGAGCTCGCCGAGCCGCTCGGCGGGCGCGCCGCCGGCGCGCGCCGCCGCGAGCTCGACGGTGGCGCGCTCGGGGTGGTGGGCGGGCGCGGCCTGCGCCGCGACCCGCGCCGCGGCGACCTCTCCGCGCGCCAGCAGCGCGTGGGCGCGCGTCAGCGCGACGCGCTGGGTCGCCGCGGGCGGCGGCTCACCGAGGGCCGTCAGCGCCTCGAGCGCCCCGACCGGGTCACCCGCCTCGCAGCGCGTGAACGCGAGCAGGGTCGCGCTCGCCGGGCCGGGCTCGAGCGCGGCGGCGCGCTCCGCCGCCGCGCGCGCCTCGCTCCAGCGGCCGCGGCTCGCCTCGACCCAGGCGGCCCAGCGCGCGGCGGCGGCCGCCGTCACCAGCGGCGTCTCGAACGCCGCCTGACCGGCCTCGAGCTCGTGCAGCGCCGCGAGCGCCGGGTCGCTCTCCTCACCGCCGACCCAGCCGGCCACCACCCGCTCCAGGCGGGCGGCAGGGGTCTCGATGCCGGCGAGCGCGGCCAACGCTTGCACCCGCCGCCCGCGCCGCGCCAGCCAGCGCGCCAGCTCGAGGGCGTTCGCCGGCGCCAGGGCCGCGGCCTCCGCCAGGGCGGCTCGCGAGGCGGCGAGCCGCCCCGTCCGCTCCAGCAGCAGCCCGCGCGCGCGCTGCCACTCGGGCAGGCTCCCCCCGGAGAGCGCCTCGAGCGCGGCCAGGGCCTCGCCCGCCGGACGCGCCCCCAGCTCGACCTCCAGCCGCCAGCGCGCGGCGGCCACCTCGACCTGCGCGGGGTCGGCGGCGCTCGCCGCGCGCAGGTCGTCCAGGGCGGCCGCCAGCGCGCCGCGCGCCTCGTGGGCGCGCGCCCGCGCGGCGAGGAGCGGCGCGGCGAGCTCGTCGCCGACCAGCAGGCCCGCGGCCTCGCGGGGGCGCTGCAGCGTCAGGAGCACCTCCGCCAGCGCGCCGCGCGCGGCCGGCTCCGCGGGGGGCTCGCGCAGCAGCGCCTCGGCGCGCGCGAACGCCGCCGCGGCGCTCGCCGGGCGCGCCGCGAGCACGCGGGCCTCGAGCACGCGGTGCGCCGGCGTGGGCGCGAACGCGACCAGCTCGCCTGCGAGCGCGATCGCCTGCTCGACGCGCCCCTCCCTCGCCAGGCGCTCGATCGCGCTTGCCAGCGTCTGCGCCCGCCGCTCGCGCGACGCCGCGCCCAGGGCCTCGGCCTGCTGCCGGACGGCCGCCGGAGCGGCCTCGATCGCAGCGGCCACGCGGCGGTGCGCCTCGACCTCGCGCAACAGCCCGTCGAGGTCGCCCTCCCGCCGGCGCCGCGAGGTGGCCGCGATCGCCTCGCGCAGCTCGTGGAGGGCGGCCTGGTTGGCGCGCTCGGCCGCGAGCCGCGCGCGCCAGCGGGCGAACCCGGCCAGGGCCACCCCGAGCGAGGCCACGAAGAGCAGGCCGGCCAGCGCGACGCCGGCCCGCCGCAGGCGCCGGCGGCGCGTCGAGGGCGGGGTGATCCGGACCGCGCTCCCGGCGAGGAAGGTCTCGATCGCCTCGGCCAGCTGGATGCAGCTCGGGCGGTCGGCCGGGTGCTTCTCGAGCGCCCAGAGCACCACCCGCCCCAGCTCGCGCGAGACGCCCGGGCGCACGACCCACGGCTCGTCGGGGCGCTCGCGCTGGATCGCCTGGAACAGCGCGCTCCGCTCCGAGCCGCCGTAGGGGAGCTTGCCCGTCACGACCTCGTTCAGGATCACGCCGAGCGCGTAGACTTCGACCGCGGGCGTGTACTCCTCGCCGCGCACCTGCTCGGGCGCCATGTAGTAGGGGGTGCCGATCGTGGCGTTGGTCTTGGTGAGGCGCGTCTCGCGGTCGAGGATCTTGGCCAGGCCGAAGTCGGTGACGTACGGCTCGCCCGCGGCGTCCAGCAGGATGTTGGCCGGCTTGAGGTCGCGGTGGAGCACCTCCTCGCCGTGGGCGTAGTCGAGCGCGCGCGCGACCTTGGCGATCGCCCCCAGCGCCTGGTCGGGGTCGAGCGTCCCCTCCTCGAGCGCGCCGCGCAGGTCGCCGCCCGGGTGGAACGCCATCACGAGGTAGGGCTGCCGCTCGGCGCCCTCGCCCGTCTCGCCGGCCGTGATCAGCTCGACGACGTTGGGGTGGCGGAGCCGCCGGAGCGCCTGCACCTCGCGCTCGAACCGCTTCTGGTGCAGCTCGCTCGCCTTGAGCAGGACCTTGAGCGCGACCTCGCGCCCGGTGCGCTCGTGCACGGCCTTGTAGACCGCGCCCATGCCCCCGCGCCCGAGCTCCTCGACCACGCGGTAGCCGGGCACCGTCGGGTAGCGGTGCAGCCGGATCCGCCCGCTCTCGGGCTGCGGCGCCGCGTCCGCGGAGGCCCAGGCCTCCGACGCGCCCGGCGCGTAGCTGACGGTGCCGAGGTCGGAGGGGTCGGCCGAGAGGACGTGCCCCGAGTCGAGCGCGCGGGCCGACTGCTGCGCCGACCCGCTCGGGCCAGGCGTGGCGCCCTCGGGGCCGAACCGGCGGCTGCCCGCCGCGGTGGACTCGAGGTGCGGGCCGCCGCCGCTCCCGCTCCCCGAGCTCTGCTCGGCCTCGATCGCGCGCAGCACCTCGGGGCGGAGGCGGCCCGTGCCGACCAGGGCCCGCCCGAGGCCGCCCGGCTCGCCGTGGTAGCGCGCGGCGAGCTCTTGCGCCGCGGCCGCGGGGAGGTGGCCGCCGCGCACGGCGGCCCTCAGGAACGCCTGATCCCGCGGGTCGAGCATGACCCCACGATAGTCGCTCGGTCCGGGGCTGGGCGAGGCGGGCCGGCGCGCCCGTCCGCCCGCGCCGGCGACGGGCCGTTAGGTTGGACGCATGCCCGAGCAGACCCCGTTCGAGCGCCTGGGCGGCGAGCCCGCCGTGCGCGCGATCATCGACCGCTTCGTCGACGCGGTGTTCGACGACCTCATGATCGGGTTCCACTTCCGCGCCGCCGACCGGGCCCGGGTCAAGGCGAAGGAGTACGAGCACGCGGCCCGCCACCTCGGCGCGCCGGTCCCCTACACCGGCCGGCCGCTCCGCGCGGCGCACGCGCCGCACCCGATCCTCGGCGGCCAGTTCGACCGCCGCCTCAAGATCCTCGAGGAGGTGCTCGAGGCGGCGGGCGCACCCGCGGACATTCGCGAGGCCTGGCTCGCCCACGACCGCGCGCTGCGCGCCGTGATCACGGGCGGCGAGGAGTGCGGCTGAGGAACAGCGCGAGCGAGCGCGACTACTTCTGCCGACCCCACAGGTGGACGGTCGCGCGCTCCTTGTCGGGGTCGCGCGAGCGGTAGACGAAGTCGACCTTGCGGATCACGCGGGCCTCACCGGGCAGGTCGATCACGCGGGTCTCGCCGCCCTCGGGCAGGACGCTGCGCACCGCGACCTCGTGCTTGCTCC
>CAZMSZ010000449.1:0-1995 GCA_964569055.1 uncultured Planctomycetota bacterium
GACCTGAGCTGGCTGCGGGTCGAGGCGGTGCGGTTGAACGGGCTGCGGGTGGTGCTGCGCGACGCGGCGGTGCACCCCGCCCTCGCGCAGACCGTGACCTTCGACCTGCGCCTGTCCGACCTCGACGGGGCGCCGGCCAGCGGCCCCGCGCGGCTCGAGGCGCGGATCGCGGCGCCGCCGCTGCTCGAGAAGCTGGAGCTGGTGGGCGCGCTCGACCTCGAGCCGGGCGGGGTGCGCGCCGACCTCCGGCTGCGGCTCGACCGGCTCGGGCTGACGGCGCTCGCGCCGTACCTCGCCGCCGCGGGCCTAACCCCGCGCGCCCGCCTGCTCGACGCCGAGGGGCGGCTCGAGCTCGGCCTGGCGCCGAGCCTGGCGGGCGAGGGGCTGGCGGCGCGGGTCGCCCTGGAGGGGCTGGCGCTGCGCGCCGACGAGCGGCCGGTCGCGGAGCTCGAGCGGCTGCTGCTGGAGGCGCCGCGCCTCGCTCCGAGCGGGCTGCGGGTCGACCGCGTGCTCCTCGACGGGGTGCGCGCCCGGGCGGAGCGCACCGCGGCCGGCGCGTTCCTGATCGCGGGTCTCGAGTGGTCACCGTCAGCCGCCGAGGCCGAGCCCTCGGCCGCGATGCCTGCCTCCGGCGCAACCCCGCCCTCGGCGGATACCCCCCCGCCGGGCGCGGCCGAGGACGCCGTCCCGCCCGCGAGGGGCGCTAACCCCACCGGGCCAGCGCTGCGGGCCGAGCTGGGCCACCTCGAGGTGCGCGAGGTCGCGGCCGCCTTCGCCGACGCCGCCACGAGCCCGCCGACCGAGCTGGCGTTCGAGCTCGAGGCGCTCTCGCTGCGCGACGTGGTGCTCGACGGCTCGCGCCCCGGCCAGACCCTCGCGCTGGCGATCTCCTGCGCGGCGCCCGGGGTCGCGCGCTCGGTGTCGGTCGAGGCCACGGCCGCCCCGTTCGGGCCGCACAAGGAGCTGGCCCTCGACCTGGCCGTGGACGGGATCGCGCCCGAGGCCCTCGCCCCGTACCTGGCGCGAGCCGGGCTCGCGAGCGACCTGCGCGACGGCCGCCTGCGGCTGCGCGTCGAGGCCGAGGCCGAGCGGCGCGAGGAGGCGGTGAGCGGGCGGGTCGCGCTGCTCGACGTGGTGCTGAGCGACGGGGCGGCGGAGCTGGCCGCGCTCGATCGGGTCGCGCTGGAGGGGATCCGCCTCGGCGATCGGCTGCGCGACGTCACGATCGGCGAGGTGCTCGTGCAAGGCCCGCGGCTGCGGCTCGGGCGCGGGGCCGACGGATCGCTCGAGGTGCTCGGGCTGCGCGTGCTGCCCCAGGCGGCGCCGACGGCCGAGGCCGCGCCGGCGCCGGCGCGCGGGTCGAGCCAGCCGTCGCCCTCCGCGGCGCCGGCCGCCTGGGCCGGGCGCGTGCGCGTCGAGCGCCTGCGGGTCGAGCGCGCGCGAGCGCGCTTCGACGACGCGCTGACGAGCGCCGCGCCGCTCGAGCTGGCGGACGCGGGGCTCGAGCTGACCGGGTTGGCGCTCGACCTGCGCCCGGACGCGCCCGAGACGGCGCCCGCAGCGCTGCGGGCCTGGCTGGCCGCGCCCGGGCTGCTCGAGCGGCTCGAGGCCACCGGCGCGGTGCGGACGGCCGGGCGGGGCGGCTCGCTCGAGCTGACCGCGCACGGCGAGGGGCTGACCTTGGCCCGCGCCGCGCCGTACCTCGCGGGCGCGGGGATCGCGCCCGTCCTCAGCGCCGGCCGGCTCGAGCTCGCGGCGCGGGCCACGGCCTCGCTGAGGCCGGACGGCGCGGCCACGGCCGACGCCAGCCTGGAGCGGCTGCTCCTCGCCGACGGCGAGCGCGCGCTGCTCGAGGTCGCGGGCGCGCGGCTCGAGGGCGCGCGGCTGGCGGCCGACGGTAGCGCGCTCGAGGTGGCGGCGCTGGTGCTCGAGCGGCTCGAGCTCCCGGTCGCGACCGAGCCGGGCGGCGCCGCGCGGCTGCTCGGATTGCGGCTC
>CAZMSZ010000449.1:2095-5750 GCA_964569055.1 uncultured Planctomycetota bacterium
GCCCTGCCGCTGCGGCTCGGCGCCGAGCTCGGCGCCTTGGCCTTCGACCCGGCGGCGCGCGAGCCCGGGCCCGCGGCGCCGTTCGCGCTGACGCTCGCGGCGCCCGGCGCCCTCGAGGAGCTGAAGCTCGCGGGCAGCCTGGCCCTCGCTCCGACGGGCGCGCGCGCCCGGGCCGAGCTGGCGGCGCGCGGCCTGTTCGGGCCGCGGCTCGTCCCGCTGCTGGCGCAGCTGGGCGTCACGCCCGCGCTGGAGCAGGGCGGCGAGCTGTCGCTCGCGCTCACGGCCGAGGTGGCCCGCGAGGGCGAGGCGCTGGCCGCCTCGGCCGCGCTCGAGCGGGTGGCGCTGCGCGACGGCGAGCGCGAGCTGGCCGGGCTCGAGGCGCTGCGCGTAGAGGGCGCGCGGCTCGGGCCCGAGGGCGTGCGTGTGGAGCGGCTCGTGGTCGAGCGCCCGCGCCTGGCCGCGGCGCGCGCGGCCGGCGGCGCGCTGCTCGCGCTGGGGCTTCGGCGCGCGCCCCCGGCTGCGGCCGCGGCCTCGTCCGACGAGGCCGCCGCCGCGGAGCCTGCGTCGAGCGTGACCGCTGGGGCGCCCGCTCCGAGCCGGCCCGGCGCCCTCAGCCCGAGCGGCGCGGACGCCGCGCCCGCAGCGAACGGCGAGAGCGGCGCGGACGCCGCGGCGAGCGGCCCGTCCGCCGCGCCGAGCAGCCCGGGCGCCGCGCCGAGCAGCCCGGGCGCCGCGCCGAGCAACGCGCCCGCGCCGAGCGCGCCCGCGCCGAGCGCGCCCGCGCCCCGCCTGTCGCTGGGCGAGCTGGTCGTGCGCGGCGCCGAGGTGCGCTGGAGCGACGCGATCCCCGCCGCCGCCGGCGCGGGCCCGCCGCGCCCGCCCGTGGCGCTCGAGGCGCAGGCCCACCTGCGGCTGAGCGAGCTCGAGGTCGGGCCCGGGGCCGGGCTGGCGCCCCTCTCGCTTCGGGTCCGGCTCGCGGGCGCGCTCGATCAGCTCGACCTCTCGGGTCACGTGAAGCTCGACCCCGCGGACGTGGCCGTCCGCCTGACGCTCGCCGCGCGCGGGCTGCGGGCCGGGCCGCTCGCGGCCTACCTCCCGCCGGGCGTGGCGGTCGAGCTGCAGGACGGGCGGCTCGCCGCGCGGCTCGAGGCCTCGCTCACCGAGCACCCCGCAGGCGGCCGGAGCGCGCGGCTCGCCCTGACGCGGGTCGCCCTGCACGAGGGCGAGGCCAAGCGCCCGCTGGCCGGGTTCGACGCGTTCGAGGTCCGCGCGGCGCGCCTCGATCCGGCCGCGGGAGTGCTCGCGCTCGACGAGGTGCTGCTGCGCGGCGTGGAGGCCGACCTCGTCCAGGACGCGGACGGCGCGCTGGCCGTGGCCGGGCTCCTGCGGCTCGCGCCCGCGAGCGCCGCGGGGGCGCCCCCCCCAGGGCAGGCCGCGCCGACTCAGGCCGCAGGACCGCCCCAAGCGCATGGGCGCGCTCGACGCGCCTCGTGGGCCGAACGCCGGGCGCGGCTCGGCGCGGCGCTGCGCGCCCGGCGCGAGCGGCTGCCGCGGCTCGACCTCGCGCGCCTCGAGCTCGGGCTGCGTCGCCTGGGGGTGGCGCGCCCGGGGGCGGCGCCGCTGGTCGTGCGCAACGTGCGGCTGCGGAGCGACCGGGCGATCACGCTGGGCGGGCCCGAGCTCGCGAGCAACCCGCCGCTGTGGCTGGTCCTCGAAGGCCAGGTCGCCCCGCTGCTGCGCCGGTTCGAGGTGCGGGTCGTGGCGGCCCCGCTGGCGCAGGAGCCCGAGCTGGAGCTGACCGTGGCCCTGGACGGGCTGAGCGGCCGGGGCCTGCTCCAGGCCGTGCCCGCGCTCGCGGCCCAGCTCGCGCCGGGCGAGCTCACCAACGGCCGGCTGCGGGCCGCCCTCCAGGTGGCGCTCCGCACCCGTCGCCGCGACCCGCTCGACTTCACCTTCGTGGAGCGGGGCTTCGGGGCCGAGGTGACGCTCCAGGACCTCGAGCTGCGCGCGCGCCCCGGCGGCGAGGTCCTGCTCGGGCTGGCGCACCTCGACGCCGACGTGGCGCAGGTCCACCTGCCGACCGGCCTGATCCACGTGCGCAGCCTGGAGCTCTCCAAGCCGATCCTGCGCGCGGCGGCCAAGGGCGACGGCCTGCACGCGCTCGGCATGGTCGTGCGCCCGCCCGAGCCCGAGGCGCTGCCCGCCCCGAGCGACGCGCCGGCCGAAGAGGCCGCGCCCGCGCCGGCCACGACGCCGCCGGCCAGCGAGGCGCCCGCGCCGACCCCGACCGGGGAGGTGCGGATCGACACCTTCGCGATCAGCGGGATCGACGTCCACCTGGCGGACCTGCGCACCAAGCCGCACCTCGAGGTCCCGCTGAGCGACCTCGACCTCGAGGTCGGCGGGTTCACCACGCGCTGGTTCAGCGAGCGCGAGAGCGTGCGCTTCGACCTGTTGCTCCAGCCGGGCCGGGTGCCGCTCCCGCTGCGCGACGGCAAGCCGAGCCCCGGGGCCGAGCCCGCCGAGCAGCCCGGGCACGAGCGGCGGCTGCTCGCCGAGGAGATCGCCGTCTCGGGCGAGCTGGCCCTCGTCCCGCGCCCGACCGGGCGCGTGCGCGCCAGCGTGGTCGGGTTCGAGCTGGCCGCCCTGGCCGGCCCCGCCAAGGGGAGCGGGGTGACCCTGCGCGACGGGCTCCTCGACCTCGAGGCCGCGGTCGCGCTGCGGGAGGACGGCACGATCGCGGTCGAGGCGCCGGTGCGCCTGACCGACCTCGACCTGTCGGAGGACGAGGGCGGGTTCTTGGAGCGTCTGCTCGAGCTCCCGGCGCCCACCAACGCGGTGCTCGTGCTGCTGCGCGACGACGAGGGCACGCTCACCCTCCCCTTCGACCTCGAGCTCGACCCCGCCGCGTCGAACGCCTCGCTGGCGGTGACGCTGCTCGGCGAGGTCACCTGGGTGCTCGGCAGCCTGGTCAAGGACGCGATCGCCTCCTCACCGCTGCGCCTGGGCAAGGGCCTCCTCGACGTGGGCGCCGGGCTGGGCGGCGCGCTCGGCCTGTTGGACGAGGAGGAGGCCGTCGCCGAGGAGCCGCTCGTGATCCGCTTCGCGCCGGGCGACGCGGCGCTCCCGGCCGACACGCTGACCCGGCTGGCGCCCGTGCTGGAGCGCGTGGCCGACGACGACGAGCTCAAGATCCGCCTGCGCTACGACGTGGGTGGCGGCGACCTCCCCCACGTGCGCCGCGGCGCCAACCCCAGCCGCGACGACGCGCTCGACCTGCGGGCCGGGCTCGAGCGGCGCAAGGAGCGGCTGGAGGTGGCGCGCGCCGCGGCGGCCGCGGAGGCGCGCGCGGCGTTCCTGGTCGGCGGCGAGGCCTCGCCGCCCGCCGCGGCCCGCCTGCGCGCGCTCGAGGTCGAGCTGGGCCGGCTCGAACGCGCGCTCGACGCGGTCTACGCGCTCCTGCGCGAAGGGGCCGAGCGGCGCGCCCCGCGCCGCACGCGCCAGGCCGCGACCGCCCTCTCGCAGGCCCGCCTGGAGGCGGTCCACCGCCTGCTCCTCGAACAGCTCGGCCCCGAGGCCGCCGCCCGGATCGCGGTCAGCCGCCCGCGCTTCGCCGAGGTCCCGGGCCAGGAGGGCGGGGCGGTGCGGATCGTGG
>CAZMSZ010000450.1:0-5723 GCA_964569055.1 uncultured Planctomycetota bacterium
CGGCGAGGGAGCCGGGCTCGCGAGCGACAGCTCTTCCTTGGCGCTCTTGGCGCTCGTTCGTGCTCGTGCTCGCACGTACGCGGAGGTGGCGCGCCGACCTGACCGTACACGGCGGGTGGTTCGGCCTTATCCTGCTGCGGCCCCCCATGGCCGACCTGCGCCCGTGCGTCCTGATCCCGACCTACGAGAACCCGCGCACCCTCGAGGGCGTGGTCCGGGACGCGCTCACCCGGTGCCCCGACGTGATCGTGGTGGACGACGGGTCGGGGCGCGAGACGGGCGAGATCCTGGCGCGGATCGAGGGGATCACCGTCCTGCGCCACCCGGCCAACCGGGGGAAGGGCGCCGCGCTGCGGACCGGGCTCGCGGAGGCGCACCGGCGCGGGTTCACCCACGCGGTCAGCATGGACTCCGACGGGCAGCACCCCGCGAGCGAGGTCCCGCGGCTGCTCGAGGCGGCGCGCGCGGAGCCGGGGGCGCTGATCCTCGGCAGCCGCGACCTCGCGGCCGCGGGGGCGGGGCCGGGCAGCAAGTTCGGACGGGCCAACTCCAACTTCTGGGTGTGGGTCGCCACCGGCGAGCGGCTGCCCGACACGCAGACCGGGCTGCGGGTCTACCCCGTGGCGGAGGTGTGCGCGCTCCACCTCGAGTGCACTGGCTACGACCTCGAGGTCGAGGTGCTCGTCAAGGCGGCCTGGAGCGGGATCGCGCTCCGGTCGCTCCCCGTGGAGGTGCGCTACTTCCAGGGCGAGGAGCGCGTGTCGCACCTCCACCCGGTGTGGGACTTCGTGCGGATCGGGCGGCTCGACGCGCGGTTCGTCGCCATGCGGCTCTGCCTGCCCGCCCCCTACCTCGCGCTCCGCTCCAGCCGGCGGTTCCACGAGCAGCCGTTCCTGCGCCGCTGGCGCGAGACGTTCGTGGACTGGTTCGTGCGCGAGCCGGGCCCCTCCTGGCGGATCGCGGCCTCGGTCGCCCTCGGCCTGTTCTGGGCCGTGGCGCCGGTGTGGGGCTTTCAGATCGCGCTCACGCTCCTCTCCGCGCACCTCCTCCGCCTGAGCAAGCCGCTGGCGGTGCTGGCGAGCAACCTGTCGGTCCCGCCCGCCTGGCCGGTCCTGCTCCCGACCGCGCTCCTGCTCGGACGCGCCGCGCTCCGCAGGCCGCAGGTGGCCGCGGCCGCGCTCGGGCGCGAGGACGTGGCGGCCTTCGCGCTCGGGAGCGTGCTGCTCGGGCTCCTGCTCGCCGCGGCCGGGGGGCTCCTGACCTACGCGGGCGTGGCGACCGTCCGCCGGCTCCGCCCCGAGGCGAGCGAGTGAACCGCGGGCTGGTCGCGCTGCTCGGACTCGCGCCGCCCGCGGCGGCGGCCACGCTGGCCGCCGCGCGCGGGGCGCGCGAGCTGGCGGCGCTTACCTGCCTCGCCGCGCTGCCCGGGGCGCTGGCGGTCGCGGGCTGGGGGCGAGCGGCCGCGGGCGCGCCCGATCCGTTCCCGCGCCGGCTCTCGCGGGTGCTGGCCGTGCTGCTCCCCGGCGCGCTGCTGCTCGGGCCGCTCGCGCTCGGCGCGCTGCGCCTCGAGGGGCTGGAGCACCTCGCCCGCGGGGAGACGGCCCTGGCCGCGCTCGGGGCGGCGCTGGCCCTCGGCGCCGCGCTCGGGCGCGGCGAGCCGGCGGTCGTCGCGCTCGCCCCGCTGCTGGCGGGCGCGGCCGCGCTCCTCGGCGCGCTCGGCTGGGCGGGCCGCGGGCTCGCGCCCGGGGACCTGCCCGCGCTCGGGCTCGCGAGCGCGCTCGCGCTGCAGCAGGCCTGGCTCCTGCTCGCGGCCGACCTCGAGCGCTGGCGCACCTCGAGCGACTCCGCCCCGCGCGCCCGCTGGACGCTGGCCGTGGCGGCGGCCGTGGCCGCGGCGCTCCTCGCCGCGCCGCCCGCCGCGCTCGGGCCCGCGCTGCCGCGCGCCACCGGCGCCGGCGCGCTGCTCGCGCTCGCGCTCGCGGCGCACCTCGGCGTCCCGGCCCTCGTCGGCGCCGTCCTGCGCTACCGCGGCCCGAGCGGGGCGCCCGGCTGGCGGCAGCTGTACGCGGCGGCCTGGGCCAGCGCGGTGCTGATCCTCCCGGCGCTGTGGTACCTGCTCGTCCGCCGCTGGTCGCTCCCCCGCGAGGCGCGCGCCCGCGGCGCGGTCGACGCGATCCACCGCATGGCGCTCACGGTCCAGCGCGGGCTGCCGATCGGCCGGCGGATCTACGTGAACCCCGAGGAGGCCGCGGCGCGCCTGGCGACCCCGGGCGTCGTCGTGGCGAACCACGCCTCGCTGTACGACATCGTGGCGCTGATGGCGCTGCCCGCCCCGCTGGTGTTCCTGGTCAAGGACTGGGTGTGGCGCACGCCGCTCATGGGGAGCATGGTCCGCCAGGCCGGCTACCTCAACGTGGACCGCAGCGACCCCGCCGCCCTGGCGGCCGCGGGACGCGAGGCGCTCGCGCGTGGGCTCTCGATCCTGGTGTTCCCCGAGGGCAGCCGCAGCCGCACCGGCGAGGTGGCGCGCTTCCGGAACGGCGCGTTCGCGCTGGCCCGCGAGCTGGGGGTGAAGGTGACGCCGGTCGCGCTGGTCGGCTCGCACCTGGTGGTCCCGCGCAACACCTGGTGGGTCGGCGTCCACGACGTGCGGATCGAGGTGCTCGAGGCGCTCGACCCCGGGGCCGACACGGGCGAGCTCGCCGACCGCCGCCTGGCGCGGCAGGCCCGCCAGGCGATCGCGGCGGCCCACGCGCGGCTGTGGCCCGAGACCCAGCGCGGGCCCGGCTGGTGGCGGCCGCTGGCCGGGATGTACCGCTACCTGGGCCCGGTGGTCTCGCACTACGCCGAGGTCAAGCTGCGGATCGACCCGCTGGTCCCGGCGCTCCCCGAGCTGCTCCCGGGGCGCGGCGCCGCGCTGGTGGCGGGCTGCGGCTACGGGATCATGACCGCCCGGCTGGCGCTGGCGCGCCGCGAGCTGCGGCTGGTCGCGCTCGACAGCGACCCGCGCAAGGTCGAGGTGGCCCGCGCGGCGCTCGGGCGCGACCTCGGGGTCGAGCTGATCTGCGCCGACCTGCGCGACCCCACCGCGGCCGAGGGGCCGTTCGACGCGGTCACCTGCATCGACCTCCTCCACTACTGGGACCCGGCCGCGCAGCGCGCGCTGCTCGGCGCGCTCGTGGCGCGCCTCCGCCCCGGCGGGCTGCTGCTCCTGCGCGAGGGGACGCGCGACGCGCGCGCCCACGGGACGACCGACCGCGGCGAGCGGTTCGCCCGGCGGATCGGCTTCACGCGCGCCGGCTCGGGGCTGTTCTTCCCGAGCGAGGCCGAGCTGCGCGCGTCGCTGGACGCGTGCGGCCTCGCGGTAGAATCGACGCACCCGGAGCTGGGACGCGGCTCGGACCTGACGCTCGTCTGTCGCCAGACCGCCTGACCCTCGCGAGGAGGCGCCACCCATGACGGCCGCGAGCGAAGACGCGCTGATCGCCGAGCTGAGCGAGCGGATCGTGAGCACGCTCGGGCTCGAGGACGTCGAGCCCGCCGGGGTCGACCCCGACGCGCCGCTGTTCGGCGGCCCCGAGGTCACCAGCGGCCTGGGGCTCGACTCGATCGACGCCCTCGAGCTGGTGGTCATGGTCGAGAAGCACTACGGGATCCGCCTGCAGGACATGGAGACCTCGCGCCAGGCGTTCGCCTCGGTGCGCGCGCTGGCGCGGTTCGTCACGGAGCGCCGCGCCGCGGAGTGAGCCCGCCGCCCGCCGAGCAGGAGTGGCAGCGCCGCCGCCCGCGCGGCGGCCGGGCGGGCAACCTGTTCTTCCTGCTCCTGGCTCGCAGCGGTCGGGTCGGCCTGGCGCTGATCCCGTTCTTCCTGTTCTGGGTCGCGCTGTACTTCGTGCTCGCCGCGCCCGCGGCCCGGCGCGCCAGCTTCGAGCTGGCCGACCGCCTCGGCCGCGGCGGCTCGCCCGCCCGCCGGCTGTGGTTCGCGCTGCGCCACTTCTACGGCTTCGGCCGCCTGCTGGTGGACAAGCTCGCGATCCTCAACGGCAACGCCGCGCTGTATCGCTTCGACTCGCCGGGGCGCGAGGTGCTCCAGGCCGCGCTCGCCCAGGGCAAGGGGGCGGTGCTCCTCACGGCCCACGTGGGCAACTGGGAGATCATGGCGCAGGTCCTGCGCGGCCTGGGCGCGCGGGTCACGCTGGTGATGTACGACAACGCGCCGCCCGAGCTCAAGGCCACCCTCGAGCGCATGGCGGCCGGGCGCGCCTTCCGCGTGCTCACCACCGACGGCTCGCCGCAGGCCGCGGCCGGGATCCTGGCCGCGCTCGCCGAGGGCGACGCGGTCGGCCTGATGGGCGACCGGCTGATGGCGGGGCGCGGCGTGCGCGCGCCGTTCCTGGGCGACGAGGTGGAGCTGCCCCTCGGCCCGTACCTCCTGGCCCAGGCGGCGCGCGCCCCGCTGCTCCACGTGTTCGCGCTGCGGACCGGCCGCCGCCGCTACGCGTTCTTCGCCCACGACCCGGGGCCGATCGCCTACACCGACCGCCGCCACAAGGAGCCCGACCACGCCCGCTGGGCGCGCGACTTCGCGGCGCAGCTCGAGCGCGTCGTGCGCGAGCACCCCTTCCAGTGGGGGAACCTCTACTCGGTGTGGCAGGCGGCGGCGCCGGGCGCGCCCGAGCCGTCCTGAGCGCGAGCTGGCGCGTGCGCCGGGCCGAGGGCCCAGGCGATCAGCTCGGCGGCGGGCGCGCGCCAGGCGGCGTCCGGGGGCCAGGGCTCGAGCGCGGGCTCGAGGACCGGCCCGAGCGCGACCAGGACCTGCGCCAGCGCGCGGTCGGTCTCCGTCGCGGCGAGCTCGAGGCAACGCTCGATCAGGAGCAGGACCTGGGGCGCGGGCGGCTCCAGGAACGGGGCGAACGAGGCGGCCTCGTCGAGCAGCTCGCGACCGCGGCGCAGCCGCAGCATGGCGGCCGCGTCGCCCCGCGCGCCGAGGTCGCGACACCACAGCTCCAGCGCGCCGTGCACCGGCCCGAGCTCGGCGCCCGCGGCCCACTCCAGCTGCGGCCGCACCCCCTCGAACAGGCGGAGCGCCAGCCGCACCACCGCGCGCCGCCGCGCCGGATCGAGCGCCGCGGCCTGCGCCTCCGCCGCGGCCGGGTCGAGTGAGCTGCGGCCGACCGCCTGAATCGCCGGTCCGTGCCCCAGGCGCGCCGCGAGCCCCAGCCGCGCCCGCGGCAGCTCACCCGCCCGCAGCCGCGCGGCGAGCAGCCGCGCCTCGTCGGCCGCATCGCCGCTCACCTCCCAGCGCCGCTCCAGCGCGCGTAGCTGCTCGTCGCTCACGTCCGCGCAGTCTACGACGTGCGCGGGGCTCCCGTCCTCGCGTGAGCGCGACTCGTGGGCCTGTGTCCAACGAGCCGCGGCATGGCCTTCCCCGATCAGGCCGTGGCGCCTACCCTGCCCGGAGCCCAGCTCGCGAGGTCCTCATGCGCCGTCGCCACTCCCTGCCGCTGCGCCTCGCCGCGGCCCTGCTCGCGGCGCTCTTCTCGGTCGCGGGCCGCGCGGAGGCGTTCGTCTCGGTCACCCGCTCCGACCCCGCGCCCGCGGCCCCCGAGGTGCCGGCGCCCGAGAGCGTCGACACAGGAGGCGGCACGGCCGAGCCCGAGCGCCGCATGGCGCTCACGGCGCACGAGCCGATCGCGCTCGCGATCAACCGGGTGCGCGTGCGG
>CAZMSZ010000451.1:0-3482 GCA_964569055.1 uncultured Planctomycetota bacterium
CGGGTCGTGATACACCGCCGCGCGCGGCGGCGCCTGCGGGTCCTCGTAGCGCGGCTCACGCGGCTCCTCGGCGCCCGATCCGGAGGGTGGCGCTTCTGGCGACAGCCTCCCTGCCCGTGCCCGGCGTTCTTCGGCTCCATCCGAGGCGTGGGACTCGGAAGCGACAGCCTCCCCCGGCTCGGTGTAGACCACGACCGCGTCGTCCTCGTCGCGCGCGGTGTAGCCCCCGGTCAGGAACACCACCCCGGCGCCGAGCCCCTTGGCCGCGAAGATCGTCATGACCTTGACCGCGGGCGCCTCGCTCTCCTGGCGGATCGGGTGGTCGTCCTCCCCGGCCGCCGCCTCGGCCTCGGCGCGGAGCGCCTCGAGATTGGCCAGGAGGTCGCCCGCCCCGCCGGGAGCGCGCGTGGCGCGGTCCTGCAGCGCCTCGAGCACCTGCCGGTAGACTCCCACGCGCCGTCCGCCCGGGAGGCCACCCAGCGCGGCGCGCGCGGGGAGCGCCGCGCTATCGGGGAGGCGCGCCAGGAAGCCGGGGAGGTCGCGCTCCGCCTGCTGCGTCCAGGCCGCCAGCCGGAGCGCCAGCGGGTGGCCGGCGGGGAGGGCGCGCGCGCTCCCCAGGGCCTCGAACGGCACCCCGAAGAGCGGCGTCGCGAGCGCGCGCAGGCGGAGGTCGCGCCGCTCGGGGCGCGCGAGCGCCGCGAGCAGGGCCGCGAGGTCCTCGGCCTCGGCGCTCGCGAACAGGCCGCCCGCGCGGTGCAGGACGCAGGGGATCGGCGGCTGGAAGGCGCGCAGGACGTCCGCCACCTGCCGGGCCTCGCGGTTGGTGCGGGTGAGCACGAACACCTCGTCCAGCCCGAGCGGGCGCGCCGGGCGCCCCTCCTCCAGCAGGGTGATCGGCGCGGCCCGCAGCCGGTCGACCTCGCGCGCGATCGCCTGGGCGACCGCGGCGCGCAGCTCGTCCGCCCCGAGCCGCTCGCCGCGCGGCTCGACCTCGAGCAGCCCGACGGGCGCGACCTCCGCGCCATTCGCCGCCGCGCGCAGCGTGGGGCGGCCCGCCGCGGCCGGCTCCTCGTAGCGGATCTCCCCGCGGAACAGCGGCTCGGGCGCGTCCTGCGCGAACAGGACGTTCATGGCCTCGATCAGCGCCGGGGTGCTGCGGAACGAGGCCGTGAGCCGCCGCACCGGCAGGTCGCGGCGCGCGCGCAAGAAGCCGCCGTGCACGTCGGCCCCGCGCCAGCCGTAGATCGCCTGGTGCGGGTCGCCGCAGGCGTAGACCCGCCCCCCGAACGCGGCGTCCACGAACAGCGGCCGGAACAGCCCGCGCGCCGCGCCGTCCGGCCCCGGGTAGCCGTAGATCAGCGCGTTGGCGTCCTGGACCTCGTCCACGACCAGCACGTCGCAGCGCGCGCGGATCGCCTCCTTCAGGGCCGCGCCGCGCGGGCCGGAGAGCGCCTCGTCCAGCAGGACCAACAGGTCGTCGAAGTCGAGCGCGCCGGCCCGCCGCTTGAGCGCCGCGTAGCGGGCGCGCAGGGGCCCGAGCCACAGGTGCGCGGCCGCGGCGTCGAGCCCGACCTGTGCGCGGACGAGGTCGTCCACGGCCGCGCGGAACGCCTCGTCCTCCGCGCCGCGCACCAGGCGCGGCAGGTAGGCCCGCAGGTACTCGAGCTCCGCCGCCAGGCGCGGGTCGTGCGCGGTCAGGCGCGCGCCGCTCGCCGCCAGCGCCGCGACCCGCTCGCGCAGCTCGGGGAGCAGGTCGCGCAGCTTGCGCGCGGTCTGCCAGTGGAGCCCCGCGTCCTGGGCCGCGCTGCGGAGCCGCCCCCACTGGCCGCCTCGGAACGCGGCCAGCGCGCGCAGGCGCTCGCGCGCGGCGTCGAGGTCCACCGGCGGGCGCAGCTCGGCCGTGGGCCCCTCGGCCAGGCAGCGGGCGAGGAGCGCCTCGAGCCGGTCGAGGTCGCGGGCCGCCAGCCAGGCCTCGAGCTCGACCCGCTCGGGCCCCGCCAGCCGCTCGCGCACCAGCTCGAGGAAGGCCGCCCGCAGGCTCGCGCGCCGCGCGGTCCGCGTGGCGCGCAGCGGGAGGCCCGCCGCGAACGCGTGCCGCTCGAGCAGCTGGCTCGCCCAGGCGTGGATCGTGAGCACCTCGGGCGGCGCGCGCAGCAGCTCCTCCAGCAGGCGCCGCTGGCGCGGTCCGATCTCGAACGTCGGCGCGCCGGGCGCGGGCGCCCGCTCGGGCGCCCCGAGCAGCCGCTCGGCCACCTCGCGCACCCGCGCGCGCGCCTCGCGCGCCGCCTTCTCGTTGAACGACAGCACCACGATCCGCCCCGGCGTGACCTCGTGCTCGAGCACCAGCAGCGCGGTGAGCTGCGCCAGGCCCTCGGTCTTGCCCGTGCCGGCCAGGCTGTCGATCAGGGCCCGCGCGCCCGGGTGGAGCGGGAGCTGGCCCAGCAGCGCCGCGGCCGGGTGCACGCGCCGCTCGCCGCTCACGGCGTCCCTCGCAGCGCGCAAAACAGGCCCAGGCGCCGCTCGAGCAGCGCGAGCGCCTCGTCCTCGCTGGGCGGGAGGGGGAGCTCACCCAGCCGCGTGAGCGGCCCCGAGGCGAAGCCACCCCGCGGGCGGGGCCCGTCGCGCAGCCAGCGGATCCGCTCGACCAGCGGGCGCGAAGAGCCGGCGCCGCGGGCCTGCTCGAGCTGGTAGGCCAGCGCGGCCTCGAGGGGAAACAGGCAGCTCGCGCCGGCCAGGAGGTCGCTCACGAGCGCGGCGAGGTAGGCGCGGGCCCGCGCCGAGTCGAGCGGCGCGAGCTCCACCGGCCGCACGGGGCGCGCGCGCCGCTCGGGCACCACCCGCAGCGCGCGGCGCGCGGGCACCCCGCCCGGGTCGGCGGCCGCGAGCACCACGTGGGCCAAGAACCCGTCGAGCACGAGGTCCTCGGGGCGTAGGCGTGCGCTCGTGCAGAGCGTCACGCTGGCGCGGCGGTCCTCGAACAGCAGCGCGAGCCGCCCGCCGAGCCGCGCCCGCGTCGGGACCTCGCCCGGGAGCTCGAGCTCGAGCGCGGGGAGGAGCTGCTCGCACAGCGCGTCGCCCGCCTCCTCACCCAGGACGCCGCCCAGGCGCACCCGGACCAGGCGCTGCCTGCGCTCGGCGCCGAGCGCCGCCAACAGGCCGTGGAGCCAGTGACGCAGCGTCTCGGCCTGGCGGCGCACCTCCACGTCGCGGAACGGGCCGACCGGGAGCCGGCCCGCCGCCTCGAGCCGCGCCAGCGCCGCCTCGTGCTCGGCGGCCAGCCGCTCGCTGAGCACGCCGTCCCCCGCCCAGGCGGCGACGAACGTCGCGCGCAGCAGGGCCGCCCGCGCCCGCGGCGCGAGGGCGAACGGCTCGGCGTCGCCGCGCCCCTCGCTCGCGGGCTCGGGGAGCCCGCGCCGGCGCGCGGTCTCCTGGAGCGGGCTCCGCAAGAAGCGGCGCAGCTCGGCGAGGGAGACCTCGAGCGG
>CAZMSZ010000451.1:3582-5713 GCA_964569055.1 uncultured Planctomycetota bacterium
GCGCGGCGGCACCACGGCTCGCCTGGCGCGATCAGCCCCTCCTCGCGCAGCAGCCGGCCGAGGTCGGCCAGGGCCGGGCTCGGCGCGCGGGCCTCGCCGCGCGCGTCGCGGTCCACCCAGCCCAGCTCGACCCGCTCGGCGGCGGCGAGCGTGGCGAGCAGCGCCTCGAGCGCGCGGCGGGTCGGCGTGAGCGCTGCGGGGTCCTCGGCGGGATCGGGCGCGAGGTCGAGCCCGTCCTCCGGGTCGCGCCCGGGCCAGTCCTCGTCGAGGCCGAGCACGACCACGTGCCGCCAGGGGAGCGGCGGGAGCCGGCTCGCGGCGATCACCCCGCCCGCGAGGTGCTGCCGCCGCCCCTGCGCGAGGTCGGCCAGGGCCTCGCGCGCGAGGGCCGCCGCGACCGAGAGCGGGACCGCGCGCCCGCACCGCTCGCGCTCGCCGAGGCGCGCCAGCCGGGCTCGGATCCGCCCGACGAGCTGCGCCTCGTCCTCGTCACGCGCCCCGAGCGGCGCGGTCAGGGCCGCGGCCAGCCAGGGGCCCCACTCGGCGAGCGGCCGCGGCCGCTCGCTCGCCCGGGCGTCCGCGGCGAGGGAGCGCGCCAGGAGCATGAACCGCGCGGCGGCGGCCCGCTCCTCGGGGTCGAGCTCGTGGGGCGCGAGCGGTCCCTCAGCGAGGGCCACGGCGCGGGTCTCACCCGAGCGCTCGCCCAGGGCGAACGCGCCGAGCGCGAGGCGGGTCAGCGCGCTGGCGAGGTGGAACGAAGGCGCGGGCGCCGCGGTCAGGTAGGTCTCGGCCTGGTCCGCGCGATCGAACCCGAGCGCGACCTCGAGCTCGTCCAGCCAGGCGGTGACCTGCTCGCGCTCGAGCCCGCTCCCGGCGAGCACGAGCGGGTGCGTGAGCGCGCCCTGCAGCTCGCCGCGGGCGCGCCGCCCGGCGAACAGCACCAGCAGCCGCTCGACGGCCTCGAGCGCGCCGGTCGCCGGCGCGCCCTCCAGGAACGCGACCGGGAGGCCGGCCGCCTCGCAGATCGACGCGATCAGCGGACGGTAGGGTCCGAGCCCGCCGGGCGCGAGGAGCGCGAGCTCGTGGAGCTGGACCGCCCGCGCGCCGCCCGCCGCCTCGTCCTCGCGCAGGCGCTCCAGCAGCGTCCAGGCCGCGCCCTCGACCTCGGCCCGCCGGCTGGAGAAGGCCCGCGCGCTCAGCGTCGCGGGCGCGCCTGCGTGCTCTCGTTCGGCGGCGCCTCCGACCAGCGCGCGCTGCAGCCGGGCGAGGCGATCTTGCCCGCCGGGCCTGACGAGCTCGCGGCGGACCTCGATCAGCGCCGGCCGCGCGCGGGCCGCCGCGCTCAGCGCCGCTCCCTCGCCGAGCCCCGGTCGGCCCCAGGCCGCGAGCAGCGGGTGCGCCTGAGCGGCACCGAGCGCCGGATCGGCCGGTCCGGGGCTGAACCGGAGCAGGTGCACCTCGTGCGCCTCGCCGAGCCGCACGAGGAGCGCGCGCAGGTCGGGCTCGAGGGTGCGGGTGGCGAGCACGAGCAAGGGCGTCAGCTCGGGCGGGAGCGCCAGCGCGCCCGGGTCGAGCTCCCCCGCGAGGGCCGCGAGCGTGCGATAGGTCCCCTCCCCTGCCGCCTCGAGGCGGGCCAGCGCCCCCTCCGGCCCGAAGATCCGCGCGTGGAGGGCCTCCTGCCAGCGGAGCGTCTCGGCGGCGCTCGGGAGGCTGGCCGCGACCGCGGCGGGCCGCCGCGCCCGCTCGAGGAACAGCGCTGCCAGCCGCTCGGCGAGCTGCAGCGCCCACAGGGCCGGGTCGGGCGCGCCCGCGAGGTAGGCGCGCACCGGCGCCAGCGCGTCGGCGGCGAGGACCGCGGGGTCGAGCAGCAGCTCGAGCAGCAGCGCCCGCACCGTCGGCGCGTCGAGCAGCGTCCGCCCCACGAGCGCCGCCACCCGCTCGCCGAGCGCCGCGTGGCCCGGCGTCGCCACCCCCGCGCACACCCCGCGCGCGCGCGCCAGCCCGTCGAGCAGGAACCCGCCGCTCACCCGATCGGGCACGAACACCGTCCGCCCCTCGAGCGCCCACCCCAGCGGGTCGCCCCCGAGCAGCGCGTCGGCCCGCGCCACCAGGCGCTCGAGCGAGTTGGAAC
>CAZMSZ010000452.1:0-5707 GCA_964569055.1 uncultured Planctomycetota bacterium
GGCGCGGTGCTGCCGGGCGCGGTGCTGCCGCTCCCCGTCGTGCCGCTGGTGCTCGGCGAGCCCGAGAACGGGCCGGTCGAGCGGCCTCCGGGGTTGCAGCCTGCGAGGAGCGCCAGCGCGAGCAGCGCGGCGCCGCTGAAGCGGAGCGGGATCACCGGACCTCCTGGGACGCCCGGCGTCCCTCTCTCTCGCTCCCTCTAGCCGGCACGCGCGCGGCGTCGTGCACGTGAGCGGCTTCCGAACAGGTTCGGGCGCAAAGGCTTGCAGCAACGTGCGGCGGCGCTCAGGCCAGGTCGCTGGGCCGGACGGTCAGCCCCGGGAACAGGTCCGAGGCGACCGGCTCCTCGCCGCTGAACACCGTCCGCCGGGCGTAGCCGCCCTCGGGCAGCGGATCGCGGTGGACCTCGATCCGGCCCGGGTAGATCAGCCAGTACTCGCCCACCCCGGCGCGCGCGTAGCGGGCCATGCGCTCGCTCGCGCCGCCCTCCTCGAGCACCTCCCCCAGCCAGTCGGGGACGTGCGGGCCGCCGCCGCGCTCGCCGCGCAGGCTGGCCGGGGTGACGTACATCAGCACGGGCTGCGCGCGCGCCTGGCCGATCCGGTCTTGCTCCGCCAGGAAGAACCCCTTCTCGTGGCGCTCCTGGTGCTCCTCGATCAGCGTGTGCAGGCGGGCCAGGGCGTGGGGGAGCGGGAAGGGGATCACGGCGACCTCAGAGGATGACCCGCAGCCCGAGCAAGAACGCCACGTCCGCGGTGGTGTCGGGGTCGATCAGGTTCTCGAGCATGCCGGCCTCGAGCTGGACCCGCTCGATCGGGCGCCACTTGAACCCGGCGGCGAGGTAGGTGATCCAGTTGCCGTAGCTGAGGTCGTCGTCCCCGAAGCCGGAGCCGGAGGGGTCGAAGGCCCGCACCTCGCGGCGTGACTCGATCCAGGCGTGCACGACCAGGGACAGCGTGGGGTGCAGCTCCCACTCCCCGCCGAGCGCGAAGAACGCGCGGTGCCGCTCGAGCACGAGCCCGGCCACGCGCCCCTCGGCGTAGTGGGTGTAGGCCACGCTCCCGTAGAGGACGAGCGGGAGGTCGCCCAGGCGCTTGCTCGCGTCGAGCTGCAGCGTGAGGTCGACCCCGTCGGAGAGGTCGAACGCGGCCCGCCCGGTGGGGAGGCGCAGGCGGGCGGTCGCGGTCAGGGCCGGCAGCGCCGCGCCGCCCTCGAGCAGGAGCGCGCGCCCTTCGAGCACGAGGTCGCTCAGCCCGGCCCCCTCGTGCTCGAGCTCGAACGGCTCGCCGCGCCCGTCCAGCCCGCCCACGAAGAACCGGTCGCGCGGGGCGTTCGCGCGCCCCGCCTGCGGCAGCCCGAACGCGTCGTGGAACCCCTCGAGGAAGCCGTCGAGCGCGCCGCCGCCGCGCACCTCGATCGGCAGCAGCAGGCCGAGCTCGAACCGCTCGAGCAGGCCGAGGCGCATGACGAGGTCGATGTGGCCGGTCTCGGCGTCGATCCGGTAGCGGTCGGCCTCGAAGGCCCAGCTGTTCGCCCACAGGCCGCGCACGGCCAGCTCGAGCTCGAGGTGCCCGAGCACCTCGGGGGAGCGCGCCCAGGGACGCGCGCGCTGGAGCGCCAGCACGAACGGGTCGCGCACCTCGAGCGGCCCCTTGCCCCACTGCGGGCGCTCCGCGGCGGGAGGCTCGATCGGCGGAGCCTCGCCGTCGTCGGCCGCGCGCACCGCGGGGGCGGCCTCGCCCGGGGTGGGCGGCGCGTCGGCGAGGGCGGGGAGCGCTGGCCACAGCGTCAGCGCCAGCGTCAGCGACGGGGCGAAGCGGCTCAGCGCCGCCTCCTGCGCCGCCGGCGCGGGCTCGCGCCGCTCGCCGCCGCGTCGGGCGCCTCGGCCGCGGGGGCGGCCGGCTCCTCGTCGCCCTCGCCCTCGTCCGCGGGCAGCAGCGGGGCTGCCTCCGGTCTCAGCGCGGCGAGCGGCGGCACGAACAGGAGCAGCGCGGAGAGGGCGGCCGTGATCAGGCCGATCGTGGTCGAGGTCGACAGGCCGAGCAGCTCGCCGCGCCCGCTGTCGGCCCGCACGAAGTGCTCGAGGGCGGCGCGCGCCAGGCCGTATCCGAAGAAGAACCACAGCAGCACGGTCCCCTCGCGCCGCGGCCGGCGGGTCCACAGCCAGACCAGGAGCGCGAACAGCGCGAACCCGACCGCCGACTCGGCGAGCTGCGCGGGGAACACCGGCAGCGACTCGGTCGCGGTGGCCGGGATCCAGCCGGCCTCGACCTGGTCGCGCCAGGCGGGCGAGCCCGAGGCGAGCGGGCCCTTGGGGAAGCACACCCCGAACGTGTCGGTCTGAAAGCCGTAGTCGCAGCCGTACAGGAAGCAGCCGATCCGCGTCAGCCCGAGCCCCAAGGCCAGCGTGGGCGCCACCGCGTCCGCCATGCGCCAGAACGGGATCCTGAGCAGCGGCGCCAGCACGATCCCCGCGGCGGTCGCGCCCAGGAAGCCGCCGTAGGCCGTGCGGCCCGAGTGCTGGAGCTGGAACAGCTCGTCGGAGGTGAGCTTGTCGAGCACCCACAGCTCGTGGAGGCGGCCGCCCAGGATCCCGAGCACGATCACGCCCACCACGAACCACCAGCTCCGGCGGGGGGAGATCGCGGTGCGCTCACCCCAGTAGACGGCGAGGTGGGCGCCGAGCACGCAGGACAGCCCCAGCATGACCCCGTAGCCGAACACGGGGATCCCGCCGGGCAGGTGGAACAGGATCGGGCGCATGCGCGGGATTCTACGGAGCCGGCCGCCGCGCGGCGAGGCGAAGGGCGCGCCGGCGCGCCGCGCGGGGGCGCGGTCGCGTATCGTTCGGGCCATGGACGCGCTCCCGATCTGCGCCAGCGTGGTGGCCACCTCCGCGGACGCCGCCCGACAGGCCATGGCGCGCGCGGCGCCCGCCTGCGCCTGGCTGGAGCTGCGCCTCGACGCGGCCCCGCCCGGCGTGCTGGCGCCCGAGGCGCTGATCCCGAGCGCGCCGCGGCCGGTGGTCGCGACTTGCCGCGCCGCGCGCGAGGGCGGCGGCTGGACGGGCACCGAGGAGGAGCGGCGGGCGCTGTTGGTCCGCGCGGCGCGCGCCGGGGCGGCCTACCTCGACGTGGAGTGGGACGCGGTCGCGGCGCTCCCGCCGGTCCCCTGCCCGTTGATCGTCTCGCGCCACCCCGCGCGCGAGCCCGCGCGCGAGGAGCTGCCTGCGCTGCTGGCCTCGCTGCGCGGCCCGCGGGCGGCGGTGCAGAAGCTGGCGGTCCCCTGCTCGGACGCGGCGCTGGCGCTCGAGCTGCTCGCGCTCGCGGCGCGGGAGCCGGCCCCCACGGTCGCGATCGCGATGGGCTTCGCGGGGGTGGCCACGCGCCTGGCGGGCGCGCTCGCCGGCGCGCCGCTCCTGTACGCCGCGGCCGAGCCCGAGCGGCCCGCCGCGCCCGGGCAGCTCGGCGCGGGCGAGGCGGCCGACCTGCTGCGCGGGCGGCGGCCCGGGCGCGGCAGCGCGCTGTACGGGGTGGTGGGCCGCCCGGTCGACCACAGCCGCTCGCCCGCGCTGCACAACGCCGCCTTCGCGGCGCTCGGGGTGGACGCGGTCTACTCCTGGCTCGAGACGAGCGACCCGGCGGCGCTCCTGGCCGCCGCCGCCCGGCTCGAGGCGGTGCGCGGGCTGTCGGTCACGCTGCCGCACAAGGAGGCCGCGGCGCGCGCGCCCGGGGTGACGCTCGACCCGCTGGCCGCGGCGATCGGCGCGGTCAACACCCTGGTCCGCACGCCGGGCGGCTGGAGCGGCCACAACACCGACGCGCTCGCGGCCGAGGAGCTGGTGCGCGCGGCGCTCCGCGCTTCGGGGCGCGAGCCCGCCGCGACCCGCGCGGCCCTGCTCGGGAGCGGCGGGGCGGCGCGCGCGGTGGCGCACGCGCTCGCGCGGCTCGGGCTGGCGGTGACGGTGTTCGCGCGCGACCCCGCGCGGGGGCGCGCCCTGGCCGCGGCCGTGGGTGGGGCCTGGGAAGGGCCGCTCGCGGCGCTCCCGCCCGGCGCGTTCGAGCTGATCGTGAACGCGACCTCGGTCGGCATGGGCGCGGGCGCGGAGGCCTCGCCGGTGGCCGCCGACGCGCACCGCGCCGGGGGGATCGCGTACGACCTGGTGTACACCCCGCCCGACACGCGCTTCTTGCGCGACGCGGCCGGCCGCGGCGCGCAGGTGATCGACGGCCTGGCCCACTTCGCGCTGCAGGCCCGCGCCCAGCTCGAGCTGTGGCTCGGCGGCGAGCAGGCGCGCGCGCTGGCGCCGGAGTGGTTCGGCGAGGCCCTCGCGCAGCGGCGCGGTTGAGCGCGCCCACGCCTCGCGGCTCAGCGGAGCTCGACGGCCGCGACGAAGGGGAGCGCGCGCAGCGCGGCGCACGCGTTCTCCGAGGGGCGCGCGGTGAGCTCGAAGTACAGGTGGTGGCCGGTTCCCTCGCGCCCGTCGAGCACCAGGTCTCCGAGGAGGCTCCCCACCGCGTCCTCCACGGCGGGGAACGCCTCCTCACAGGCGTCGCCGCCGCAGTCGAGGTGGAGGCGGAGGAAGTGGAGCCGACCCGCCGCCCGCTGCTCGGCGCGCTCGGCCGCTCGGCGCCGCCTCGCCTCGAGCGTCGCGGGCGGGAGGCCCTCCTCCGGGAGGTGGTATCCGGTCCAGCCGCACGTCGCGCAGGCGTAGGTGCCTCCCCGCGCGCCGTCTTCCTTCGGTCGCGCGGGGCGTAGGCCGAGGCTCACGCACTCGGGACAACGAGTCTCGGGCTCCGCCATCGCGGCTCCTGCGCCTGTGGGGTCGTCGCGCTTCAGCCCGTCGCGCGGCTCGCCGGGTCGTCGGCGCGGGCCTGCTCGGGCGCGTCCTCTGCCGCGGGGTGACGCCCCGAGCCCGGCGAGGCGCGCTCGCGCACCGGGTCGCGCTCGTGCAGGGCCCAGGGGACGAGCTCGCCCGCGATCGTGGCCTCGACCTCCTCGGCCCCGAGCTGGGCCGCGGCCAGCGCGGCGGCCTCCAGGGCGGCCTCGTGCACGGGGTACCACGAGCACTTGCAGGCCCGGCGCAGCAGCGCGATCGCCAGCGACTCCTGCTGGCCCGCGGCCTCGGCCGCCACCGCCTCGAGGCGCTGCTCGGCGTCCTCGATCTCGGCCCCGTCGCCGCCGTACAACAGCCAGCGCTCGAAGGCGTGCGCCACGCCCGCCAGCCGCGGATCGAGCCCCTCCCGCGGGAGCGCCCGCCGGATCACCGCGGCGATCGCGCGGAGCAGCGCGGCGCGTCCCCAGCGACCCAGGCCCCAGGTCGGCGCGGGGAGGGCGCCGCTCCCGGCGGGCGCGCCGACGCCCAGCGCGACCCAGGCCGCGAGCGTCTCCTCGCCGGTCGACCCGATCGCCACCGCCGCCGGGTGGCCGCAGAAGGCGGCCAGGGCGAGCGTCTCGGGGTCGAGCTCGTACGCGCCGACCCGCGCTCGCAGGTAGACCACCTCGTCCTCGGTGGCACCCGACTCGCGCCAGCGTCGCTCCAGCGCGCGCACTTCCTCGTTGGGCATCGTCGACACCTCGGCGCACGAGCCTGGGCTCTGTCTCGCAGCTCGGACCGCGCCCTGGCTCGCCCTCGTCGCGGGGGGGGTTGGGGGGCGGCGGGGGCCAATGGGGGGGGTTGGGGGGCGGCGCCCGCGCCCGCCCCGGCGG
>CAZMSZ010000453.1:0-5682 GCA_964569055.1 uncultured Planctomycetota bacterium
CGCTCCTCCTCCTCGGGGGCGGGCACCAGGCAGGGGCGCGCCCACTGCAGCCAGAGCGGCTGTCCGCGCACGCGGACGACCACCCCGTGCGGGGTCTCCCACCAGTCCGCGATCTCGCTCCGGCTGGCCTTCACCACGCTCTTGCCGAACACGAAGCGCACCTCGTCGCCGGCGAGCTCGCAGCGGCCGAAGCGCTGCGCGCGCCACCAGGCGAGGCCCAGGAAGGTCGCATACGGGCTGAGCGCCAGCGCGGCGAACGTCACCAGCACGGGGAGGTCGCCGAGCGAGAGGCCCAGCGTGAGGTACAGCCCCTCGTAGGCGCTCTTGCCCCAGCCGTCGCGCGAGGCGAACAGGCACACGCTGACCACCACCGCGTGGACGGCGATCGCCGCCTGGTGCCGGCGCACCAGGGCCGGGTCGGGGCGGCGCTCGAACACGATCGGCTCGGGCGCGGGGTCGGGCACGCCGCGAGGATAGCCGGAGCACCTTCCTTGTCCCGGAGGGCCGGGTTGCGAATAAGATCGCGACCCTCGCTCTTTAGGAGGCGCTGCCATGCCCCACAACCCGCTCCGCGGCCGCAGCTTCGTGAGCATCGACGACCTCTCCCACCGCGAGCTGGCCGAGGTGCTCGACCTCGCGCTCACGCTCAAGCAGCGCGTCAAGGCGGGGATCGTCGACCGCCCGCTGGCGGGGAAGATCGTCGGGCTGGTGTTCCAGAAGCCGTCGCTCCGCACGCGCGCCTCGTTCGAGGTGGGCGTGCGCCAGCTCGGCGGCGAGTCGCTCTACATGTCGCCGGCCGAGGTCGGCATGGGGACGCGCGAGGCGGTGGACGACGTGGCGCTCGTCCTGAGCCGCTACTACGACGCGATCGTGGCGCGCGTGTTCGGGCACGACGTGGTGGCTGGCCTGGCCGAGCACGCGACCGTGCCGGTGATCAACGCGCTCTCCGACGGCGAGCACCCCTGCCAGGCGCTGGCCGACCTGCTCACGCTCCTGGAGTGGCGCGGCGAGCTGGCGGGGCTCACCGTGGCCTACGTGGGCGACGGCAACAACGTCGCCGCCTCGCTGGCGCTCGCCTGCGCCAAGACCGGGACCCACTTCGCGATCGCGACCCCGCCGGGCTACGAGCTGCCGGCCGCGACCGTGGAGCGCTTCGCCCGCTCGGCCGCCGAGTCGGGCGCCGAGCTGCGCCAGACCCACGACCCGCTGGCCGCGGTCGAGGGCGCGCAGGCCGTCTACACCGACGTGTGGACCAGCATGGGTCAAGAGGCGGAGCGCGAGCGGCGGCTGCGCGACTTCGAGGGCTTCAAGGTGACCGAGGCGCTCCGCGCGCGCGGCGACGACGCGATCGTGCTCCACTGCCTGCCGGCGCACTACGGCGAGGAGATCGAGCGCGACGTGACCCGCGGGCCGCACTCGGCGATCTGGGACCAGGCCGAGAACCGGCTCCACGCGCAGAAGGCCCTGTTGGCCCTGCTGCTCGGGTGACCGACGTGCAGGACCCCAGCCCCGAGCAGCCCGAAGGTCGTCAGCCCGAGGGCGCGCTCCCCGCCTCGGAGCCCCCCGCCGGGCGCGAGCCCGAGGGCGCGCTCCCCGCCCCTGAGCCCCCCGCCGGGCGCGAGCCCGAGGAGGGCGGCGGGCTGTCGCCGGCCGTCATGCTCCTCCTGCTCGCGATCGTCGGGGCCGTGATCTACACCTTCGTCAACGGCGCCGGCGTCGGCGCGGGCCTCGACCTGCCCACCGGCGACGACCCCGACGCGCTGATCGCGCGGGCCCGCGTGCTCGGCGAGGGCGGCAAGCTGGCCGAGGCGCTCCCCTACATGCAGCGCGCCGTGGAGCTCGCGCCCGAGAGCGCGCGGGCCCAGGCCGGGCTCGGCAGCGTGCTCGCCGACCTGCAGCGCCACGGCGAGGCGGTCACCCACCTGCAGAAGGCGTGCGCGCTCGACCCGAACAAGGGGGCCTACGCGCTCCTGCTCGGCCGGAGCCTGACCGCCGTCGAGCGCCACGACGAGGCCCGCGTCGCGCTGCTGCGCGCCCTCGAGGCCGCGCCCGAGGACCCCGAGCCGCGCTACTACCTGGCGGTCGGCGCCATGCGGGGCGGCGACTGGGCCGAGGTGGCGGCGCAGCTCGAGCCGTTCGTGGCGGCCGCCGAGCGCTGGCCCCGCGCGCGGCAGTTCATGCCGCTCGCGCTGCGGCTGCTCTCCGACGCCCAGCAGGCCACCGGGGACGGCGAGGGCGCCGTCGCCACGCTCCACAGCCTGGTGGCGTTCGCGCGGCGCGACCTCGGCCTGCGCTTCGCGGAGGGGCGGCTGCGCATGGAGGTCCACGGGCTGGACGCCGCGCTCGAGACCGCGGCCGCGGCCGCCTCGCGCGAGGACGCCACCCTGGAGGACCTGTGCGTGCAGGGCCACCTGCTCGCCTTCGACCCGCGCCCGGGCGCGAACGCGCGCGCGCCGCTCGAGCGGGCCCACGCGCTCGACCCGGCCCGCCCCGAGCCGATCATCGGCCTGGCGCTCGAGGCCGCGCGCGACGGGGACCTCGAGCAGGCCCGCACGCGGCTCGAGGGGCTGCTGCAGCGGCACCCCACCTACGGCGGCGCCAAGCTGCTCCTGGCCGAGGTCCACCGCATGGCGGGGCGCCCGGCGGAGGCGCGCGCGATCTACGAAGGGCTGCTCGGGACGCCGCAGGGGCCGCACGCCGAGCGGGGGATCCTCGCCACGCACCTCGCGGCCGAGGACGCCGAGGCGGCGCTCGGGTTCGTGCGCGGCCTGTTCCCCGAGGCCGGCGCCGGGGACCCGCGCCACTTCCTCGAGGCGGACGCGCTCGAGCAGCTCGGCCGCTTCGAGCAGGCGCGCGCGGTGCTCGAGCGCCTGCGCGAGGCGGGGCGGCCCGAGGACCGGACGCTGTGGACCTACTACGCGGCGCGCCTCGCGCTCGACGAGGGCGACCTCGAGCGGGCGCGCGCCGCCTTCGCCGAGCTCGACCTGCCGCTGCGCGGCGAGGAGGCGGCCCGCTTCCCGCGCACGAACCTGTGGGCGGGGGTGGCCCTGTTCGAGGTCGACCCCGAGCGCGCGGAGGCGCTGTGGCGCGCCGGCGCGGAGGACGGGGCCCGCTACGGCGACCGCGCGCTGTGGGCCCTGGCCTGCGCGCGCCTCCTGGGCGAGGCCACCCCCGAGGAGCTCGCGGGCGCGGCGCGGATCGCCGAGTGGCCGCTGCGCAACGACGCGCGCGTGATCGAGGGGCTCGCCCGCGAGCTGGCGGGCGACCGGGCGGGCGCGCGCGACGCCTACGCCGACGCGCTCGCGATCACCGCTGGGCAGGAGTGGCCGGTGCGGCTCGCCGTGCGCGCGCTCGAGCGCCTGGCCGAGTAGCTCGCGGCACTCAGTCGCCGTCCGGGTAGCTATCCTCCTCTCCCCGCGGCGCGGGCGCGCCGCTCGAGGCGCGCGTGCTGAGGTCGGTGATCCCCCTCGCGCAGCGAGACCCGGTCCGCGACGACCTCGCGGCGTCGGTCCGCGACGGCATGTGCTTCAGCGTCATGGCGGGCCTGGGCGAGAGCTTCGTCCCGGCGTTCGCGCTGGCGCTGGGCCTGGGCGACGTGTGGGCCGGGCTGGTCGCCACGGTGCCGATCCTGATCGGCGCGCTGCTGCAGACCGCCTCCCTGCGCGGGGTGGCCTGGGTGGGCTCGCTGCGCCGCTGGGTGGTGCTGTGCGCGGTGCTGCAGGCCGCCGCCTTCCTCCCGTTGGTCGCCGGCGCGCTCGCGGGGACGTTCCCGGCCTGGGCGCTGCTCCTCGCCATGGCGCTGTACTGGGGCGCGGGGCAGGCCACCGGGCCCGCCTGGAACGCCTGGATCGAGACCCTCGTCCCGCGCCGCCTGCGCGCGCCGTTCTTCGCCCAGCGCAGCCGCCTCTGCCAAGGGGTGCTGCTGGTCGCCCTGGTCGGCGGCGGCACGTTCCTGGAGGGCGCCGCCGGGGCAGGGGTGGGGCTGCTCGGCTTCGCCGCGCTGTTCGCCGCCGCCTTCTGCGCCCGCTGCGCGTCGGCGACCTACCTGTGGCGCCACCGCGAGCCGGTCCACTTCGCGCCCGAGCCGCTGGGCGCGCGCCGGCTGGCCGCCGCCGTGGCCCGCGGGCCCGCCTCGGCCTTGCTCGGGCTGATGGTCGCCATGCAGTTCGCGGTGTTCCTCTCGGCCCCCTACTTCACCCCCTACATGCTCCGGCAGCTCGACCTCTCCTACGGAGCGTTCGCAGCCCTGACCGCGACGGCGTTCGGGGCGCGGATCCTGGCGCTCCCGCTGCTCGGCCGGGTGGCCAAGCGCTACGGCCCGCGCCAGCTGCTCGTGTTGGGCGCCGCCGGGATCGCGCCGCTCGCGGCCCTGTGGAACGTGTCGGACGCCTTCCTCTACCTGTTCGTGCTGCAGGTCGCCTCGGGCGTGGCCTGGGGCAGCTACGAGCTGGCGACGTTCCTCCTGTTCTTCGAGACGATCCCGCGCGCCGAGCGGCTGGCGGTCCTGACCGCGTACAACCTGCTCAACGCGCTGGCCCTGGTGGGCGGCGCCCTGCTGGGCGGGCTGCTGCTCGAGGGTCAGGGGGGCGAGCGTGCGGCCTACGCGCTCTTGTTCGTGATCTCGACCGGCGCGCGGTTCGCCGCGCTCCTGTTCCTGGCGCGCGTACCGGAGCGGCGCGCGCCCGCCCTGATCTTGGCGACGCGACCCCTGGCCGCTCGCCCCTCCGCCGGGGCGATCGAGCGCCCGATCGTGTCCTCGATCGAGCTCGAGGAGGAGCCGGCGGACCCGTGAGATCGGGAGCCGCCCGGTTTTTTTGTGGCATCAACCTAGCCCCGGCGGGCTACGATCGGCTCCGTTCCGATCGCCCCTCCCGACCAGCGACCGTGCTGACTCGGGTGTCCTTGGGGCGAAGGGCCCGACGCGACGCTCGGGACGTGCTTTTCGGGCCGATCACGACTCTCATTCCGAGCAGGATTCTCGATCCCTTGAAGAACATCTACGTCGGCAATCTTCCCTTCTCCACCAGCGAGGCGGAGCTCCAGCAGCTCTTCGAGAACCACGGTTCGGTCTCGCGGGTCAACGTCGTCACCGATCGCGAGACCGGGCGCCCCCGGGGCTTCGCGTTCGTCGAGATGCCGAACGCCTCCGAGGGCGATTCGGCGATCGAGGCGCTCAACGGCCAGATGCTCGGCGGCCGCGCGCTGACGGTCAACGAGGCGCGTCCGCGCGAGCCGCGCGGCGGCGGCGGCGGCGGCGGCTTCCGCGGCGGCCGCGGCGGGGGCGGTCGCGACCGCTGGTAAGAGCGGGAGGCTGACGGGCTCGCGCTAGCGAGCCGAGCCGACGAGCGAGGCCGCCGGGGAGACCTGGCGGCCTGTCTCGTTGGTTAGCGTTGGTAACTGGGGGGCTCCGCCCCCGAGGCTGTCGCATTGATCCTCGTGCTCGTGCTCGTGCTCGTTCCTCGCGAGGCGTGGTCGTGTCTGCCTCCCACAGCGTGAGCTGCGCTTGGCCGTGCTGCTCGCAAATTGCCACCTGCGTGGTTTCTGGGGGGGCTCCGCCCCCCCCAGAGTCCCCCCCGCTGTCGCTGAGATTGCGCGCCGCCGCGGCGGCGCGGCTGCACGGGTGTGACGCGCCAGGTGTTGGTGTCGGCGCCGCGCCGCCCGAAGCGGCGCTGCTCCTTGGCG
>CAZMSZ010000454.1:0-5668 GCA_964569055.1 uncultured Planctomycetota bacterium
GGAGCGTGCGGCGACGCCGCTGATGATCCAGGCCCGTGCGAGGTCGGCAACGCGGCGGATTCGTCGGCCGGCTTGGCGTGAAGGCGCACGGAGTTACGAAGGGCGCCGACCAATCCGTGGGGTGGCTGCGGTGGGTGAAGTTCCTCGGAGTCGGGGTCGGGGTCGGAGTCGGAGTCGGAGTCGGACTCGGATTCGGACTCGGACTCGGACTCGGACTCGGACTCGGATTCGGACTCGGATTCGGACTCGGACTCGGACGCGGACTCGGAATCGGGAGGCTGTCGCCTTGCACGCCGCCTCGGCTAGCGAAGAGGAGCAATGAAGCGCAGAGGGCGCGGTTAGCGCAGAGAATCTCTGCGTCCTCCGCGCCCTCTGCGCTTCATTCCTAGCTGGACGTCCTACGCGATAGCGTCTCGGATTCGGACTCGGACTCGGACTCGGGAGGCACGGGCACGGGCACGAGGGTTCAAGGCGACAGCCTCTCGGGCTCGGAGCGGAGGTCGGAGTCTCGCGGACCCGGGGTCGGGGAGCCCCCGACCCCTCGGCAGCCGCACGGGTTGCGTCTGCCGGCGGCGAGGAGCGGCGGATGCTCGGAGGCCGCACGAACCCGACCCCAGGAGGGGCGCATGATCGTGGAAGGACTCGAGGTCGTCGTTCGGTGCAGCCGGAGCGAGCCCGCGGCCCTGGCGGACATGCTGGCCTGTGACCTCACCCCCGAGCAGCTCCGGCGCCTGGCCGACGCGCTGCTCGTGGCGGCGGCCCGGCGCGAGCGAGAGGCGCGGCGCGCGACGCACCGGATCCGGATCGAGACCCGGCGGTGCCCCGCGGCCGCGCTGACGTAGTCAGCTCGCGACCACCGCCAGGTTGCGGGGGCTCAGCGCCAGGCCGAACGCGGGGAGCACCCGCGCGGTGCGGCCCGCCTCCTCGAGCGCGCAGGCGCGGTCGAGCACGACCGCCAGCTCGAGCAGACGGCCGAGGAGCGCGCGCGGGAGTGAGAAGCGGCGGATCGCGCCGTGCTCCACGGCGGCGCGCGCCCGGGCCTCGGCGAGCTCGGCCGCGGTGGCGGGCGCCAGGCCGCGGCGCGCGAGGGCGCGCTCGGCCAGGGGGGCGAGCCCTCGCTGGACCCAGCGGCGATGCAGCCCGCGCATTTCGTCGCCCTGGCGCAGCTCCACGCCGCGCGCGGCGAGCAGGAGGCGCAGCGCGTGGCGTACCTCGCGTCCCGCGAGCACGTCGACGAGCGGCAGCTCGATCGCCTCGCGGCCGCGCGAGAGGTTGGCGAGGCCGAGGACGTCGCGCGAGAAGGCGAGGCCGAGCGCGCGCCCGGCGCTCGAGCAGGGGAGGCGCACGGGGCCGGAGACCTTCTGCAAGCAGCAGCACACCAGGGCCAGGGCGGCGCCGTCGCGCGCGACCGCCTCGACCAGCGCGTCTCCCAGCGCGCCGCAGGCGTGGAGGCCGACCACGAGGTCGCCGGGAGCGAAGCGGAGGGCCGCGTCGACCTCGCGCTGCTCGAAGCTGGGGCCGCCGCGTCCGGTCAGGGCGCGCGCGGCCTCGACCCGCGCGCGCTCGCGCTCGAGGCCCACGGCTTGCGCGCCGAGGGCGCGCGCGAGCTCGCGCGTGAGGTGCCCCAGGCCGGCGCCCGCGTCGACCACGCGGCGCGGCGGCGGGAGGTGCGCCCGGCACAGCGCGACCAGCGCCGCCACCTGCGCCTGCTTGCGCGGCGAGGCACGTCGCAGCGGGGTGGGCGCGGGGGCGGCCTCCCGCGCGGGGCCGCGGGCCCAGGCCTCGAGCGCGGCGGCGCGCGCGGCGAGGGCCCGCAGGTCCGCGGGCGCCGCGGCGGCGAGCGCCCGGTCCGCGACGAGGACCGCGTCGAGGCCCTCGCGCTCGCACCGCGCGAGCGCCTCGTCCGAGAGCCCCGCCAGGAACGCCGTCCAGCCGCGCGTCTCGCACCAGGCGGGGGCGGCCCCGCTGCCCACGCGCCCGGCCAGCACGTCGTCGAGCCCAGCGAGGGCGCGCGCGACCTCGTTCAGGCGCGCGGCGGGCGAGGCGGTCCGGTCGTCCACCGACGCGGTCAGAAGCTGCGGCGGTGCGGCGCGACGCCGGGGCCGGGCGGCGTCGCCGGGGCCGGGGCCACGCCGAAGTCGGCGAAGGTGGCGTCGGTCTCCTGGAGCACCGCGCCGTCGACGCCCAGGCAGGCGAAGCGGACGGTCGCCTCGGCGCGCCGGGCCGGGTCGGGCGGCACGTCGACGTCGACCACGCAGAAGTTCTCGCGGGCCACGAACCAGCGCCGCTCCTCGCGGCCGAGCAGCTCGAAGACGTCGGAGAAGCGGTTCCGCTGCGCCAGACCGCTCGAGGTCAGCTCGAACGCCACGCGCCCGTCGCCGAGCTCGACCCGATACAGCTCGCTGACGTGAATGTCCCCCGAGAGGAACAGCAGCGGGCCGAGGTCCTGCCGCGCGAGCCAGCTCAGGAACCCGGCCCGCTCGGCGGGCGCCTGGTGCCAGCCCTCGGCGGGGCCGTAGCCCAGGAGCTGCTGCACGCCGCCGGCGATCACCTTGAGCGGCGCGTCGCTCGCGAGCAGCTCGCGCTGGAGCCAGCCGAGCTGGCGCGCGCCGTACAGCTGGCGCGCCTCGACGGGGAGGTCGGCCCGGCAGTCCTTGAACGAGCGCCCGTCCAGCAGGAAGAACGCGACCGGCCCGCGGCGGAACGTGAAGTACACGCCCTCGCCCTCCTCGCCGAACCCGGGGTTGGCCGCCCACAGGTAGCGGTGGACCAGCCGCGACTCGGCGCGCAGGGGGAAGTGGCGGTCGGAGTTGTTGGGGCCGTAGTCGTGGTCGTCCCAGACCGCGTAGCACGCCATGCGCTGCATGGCCTCGAGGACGCCCGGGGTGGTGCGGGCCGCGAGCTGACGCGCCAGCATGGCCTCGATCCCGTCCCAGTCGGCGCCGCTGCCGTCGCGCGCGCGGCGGTAGTAGGTGTTGTCACCGAGCCACAAGAACAGGTCGAGGTCGGCGGCGCGCACCGCCTGCCACACCGGCTGGACGTCGTAGGCGGCGCACGAGCCGACCCCGAAGCGCACGCGCCCGGACGGGCCCGCGGGGGGCGCGGTCCGGAACGTGACCTCGCCCGCGGGCGTGCCCCCGGGCAGCGCGACCGCGACGGTGTGGGTCGTCGAGGGCGTGAGCCCCTCGACGGGGAGCGCGCCGAAGCCGCGTCCCACCGGGTCGAACGGGACCTCGCGCGGGGCGCCCTCGTCGACCCGGACCTCGAGCGTGCGGACGCCCTCGGCGCGGAGCCACAACAGGGCGCGGTCGGGCCCCACGTGTCCGACCGTCGGACCGAGCAGGGTGGCCGCGGCGGGCTGCTGGGGGGGATCGGGGGGCGCGGGCCGGTCCTGGGCCCGCGCGGCCGCGCACGTCAGCAGCGCGACCAGAGCGAGGGGGGCTCGAGGCATGGTCAGTCCATTTGCGAGAGCCAGTCGCCCTCGTCGGCGGCCTGCTCGGCGCGCGCGAGCTCCTGGAGCTGCGCGGCGAGCGCGGCCTTGTTGTCGTCGGTCAGCTCGACGCCGAGGTCCTGCTCGGTCCACCTCAGCAGCCGCCGCGTCTCGCGCTCCTGGTCCGAGCTGCTGATCCGCTCGATCCCGAGCGCGTCGACCTCGATCCGCCGCAGCTCGCGCTTGACGATCTGGGCGCGCAGCACGGGGTGGTCCTGCTCGGCCGGCGTGGTCAACAGGCGCGCCAGCAGGAACGTGGCCCGCTCGCGGGCGTGCTCGAGGCGCGCGCGGTGATCGCCCGCCTTCTCGGGGTCGCGCTGCCCCGCGAGGAGCTGCTCGCCCTGCGTCATGAAGTTCAGCAGCCGGTTGAGCACGCCCTCGAGCTCGGGCGGGCGCTTGGCCGCGGGCAGCGCCCCCTGCAGGCGCGTCACGTCGGCCGGCCCGCTGATCCCGAGGTCGTACAGCCCGATCGTGGCGCCGAGCGACATGTCGAGCTGAAAGCTCTGCCGCTGGAGCTGAAGCGCGAGCAGCTCGAGCTCCTCGCGCCCGCCGATCCGCGCCCGCTCGGGAATGAAGAAGTCCTCGTCCTCGATGATCGCGAGCACGAGGTCCGCCATCAGCACCAGCGCCTGGTGCAGCTCGGTCTCCTCGCGGTCGTGCTGGATCTGCAGCAGGCACCACAGGATCTGGGTGAGGAGGCGCTCCTCGCTCGGCCGGACCGGCACGCCGGCGTCGCGCAGGGCGCGGGCGAGCGCGAACACGTCGCGCGCGCCCTGGACCCGCGACAGCGCGGGGCCGAAGAAGAACTGCCCCATGCGCAGCAGCGGTCCCTCGAGCTCGATCGGGCCGTTCTCGCTCACCACGACGACGATAGCCGACCGGTGCACC
The DNA here is from genome assembly GCA_964569055.1 of uncultured Planctomycetota bacterium. GTDB lineage: Bacteria > Planctomycetota > J058 > J058 > J058 > JAWLGW01. Next base: position 4,379 of record CAZMSZ010000454.1, read on the forward strand.
GGGTGCACCCGGAGGGGCACTCGGGGTCTCGCTGATCGCCGCAGGGCCCGGCGGGCTCGCTACCAGACGCGAGGCTCCTCGGCCGTGACCGCCGGGCGCCGCACGTCCACCAGGCGCAGCTCGAGGGTCCGCTCGAGCTCGCGACCTCCCTGACGCTCGCGCCGCACCACGTCGACCTCGCGCAGCCGGCCGGCGGCGTCGATCGCGAAGGTGAACCGCATGTCCGGCGCGGGCTCGCCGGCGCGCGGCGCGGCGTCGCGAACCTCGAACCGGCCGAGCTCGTCGTCGCGGCCGAGGTAGCGCACGCGGCCGCTGGGCTCGCCGTCGGGGCGCGGCTCGAGCAGCAGCTCCGCCCCGGGCTCGATCGGCCCCGCGCGCAGGCGCGCCATGACCTGCTGGACCGGCGCGAGCACGCGGTTGGTCTCCTCCTCGATCTGCTCGGCCAGCCACCCGCCGCCGAGCTGCGCCAGGAGGTCGCGCACCCAGGCCTCGACCCCGGCGTACAGCCGCGCCAACCCCTCGGCGTCGCGCTCGGGGTCGCGCCCGTCGCGGTACGCGAGGTAGGCCAGGAGCTGCGCGGCGGTCCGGGTCGGACCGCGCACCTCCTGCAGGCGCCAGTCGGGCCCGAACCGATAGACCCAGGTGCGCGCGGCCTGCGCGGACAGGGCCGCTTCGCCCGCCCGGCCTCGCGGGGCCAGGATCCGGTCGAGGTCCTCCTCCGCGTAGCGGCGGGTGGTGAGGGTCATGCCGTCGCGCTCGCGGCTCTCGAATCGCTGGAGCGTCGCCTCGAGCGTGAACCCCTCGGCCCGATCGAGCACGCGCGCCGAGTCCGTCCACGCGATGCTCGCGCTGCGGAGCGTCTCGCCCCGCTCGTCACGCTCCGCGCGGCCCGCGCGCAGCTCGCGCAGCCACACCTCCCCCGGCGCGAACGGCTCCTCCACCGAGAACGCCCGCTGCTCGAGCCCCCACTCCTCCAGCGGCTGTTCCTGGGCGAGCACCAGGGCCGGCAGCACCAGCGCCGCCGCGACGATCGCGGCGAGCGCTCCGAGCAGCGCGGTCGTGCGCCGCATCCGCACCACCTGCATGGGTCCCTCTCCGCGCCCGGAGCGCAGGCCGGGCGGCGCGCGACCTCGGTGCAAACGAGGCGCCGCGCCGTGGCCTGCACGACTCGCGCCCCCAGCGCGCCGCCAGGAGACGCCCAAGACGCCGCGCCCGTCCCAGCGGGACGCGACGGGGTTGTGGGGGACCGTTCGGGAGGCGCGCGGAGCCGGAGTCGGAATCGGAGTCGGA
>CAZMSZ010000455.1:0-5649 GCA_964569055.1 uncultured Planctomycetota bacterium
GCCCGGCTAGCCCGGCTTCCGCACGACTTCGTCGTGCAAAATCCGGGCTAGCGCGACCGCTGCGAGTGGGTGAGCCTCCGCGCGTGGCACGCACGCGCGTAGGGGCGGACCCACGCGCGTCCTCGGGGCTTGCCTGACGCATGGCGCGAGGCGCAAGTCCCTGCGGAGCAGCGCTCGAGACGGGCACCTTCGTTGCACGCGGCCGGGCGCGCCGCGCACGACCGCGCGGCGGGAGGATGCCGCGCTTCATGACTCGTTCGCTCGTCGCACCCGACCGTGGGATCTCGCTCACCCTCCGCGCCAGGACTCCGCAGGGCACCGTCTCGATCGAGGTCCGCCCGGGGGAGGCCGTCTGGCTGGGTCGCAGCTCGACCTGCGCGCTGCACCTGCCGAGCAGCGCCGTCTCGCGGTTCCACGCGCGCGTCGCCTGGCCGCCCTGGCTGCTGCACCCGTTCGTGACCGACGCGGGGAGCCGCAACGGCACCGTCCTCGACGGCGAGCCGCTCGCGCCGCACGTGCCGGCGCCGCTCCACGCGGGCGCGGTGCTCGAGCTCGGCCCCGCGGTGGTCGACGTGCTCCCGGGCGAGCTCTCGCCCACCGCCAGTCAGCTCCGCGACGCCGGGGAGCTGGTGTTCGACCGCGGGCCCGAGGTGAGCGGCACGATCGTGGGGCGGCCCGAGCTCGAGCGCCTGCTCGGCAGCCTGGAGGCGGAGCGGCGGACGGGCTCGCTCGCGCTCGGCGTCGGCGGCGGGGGCGGGCACCTGGTGCTGTGCCTGGGGCGGATCATGTTCGCCCGGCTCGGTCCGCTGCGCGGGCGCGCGGCCGCCGGGGCGGTGGCCGAGGGGCGCACCCTGGCGCGCGGGCCCGTCCCGTTCCGCTTCACCCGAGGGTTCGACCTCGAGGAGGGTCGTCCCCTCGAGCTGTGGCCCTCGGAGCTGCTGCGGGGCGCGCGGCGCGCGCGCGAGGGGGTCGAGACGCGCCCGCTGCCGCCCGCCGCCGCGGCCCGCGACGGCACGATCGTCGAGCCTTGGTTCGGCCCGCCGCCCGGCAAGCTGTGCGAGCGCACCGGAGCGTGAGAGTGCGCGCCCTGGGCCGCGCGCCGCGGCCCTCGCCCGCGTAGCGCAGATTCACGGCTGGAGCGGCGAGTTCTCCGCCGCGCGCGCGCCGCCCGCCTGGGGCACGCGGAGCACAACGCGCGCGTCGACCGCGCGTCGGCGCGCGCCTGGGTCACGGCGCGCTCGTTGCGCTCGCGCCCCCCGCGCACGCGGAGGGCGGCATGGGCGCGAACGACGGCGGCTCGTTGCAGGCGACCTTGATCGAGGCAGGGGGCGGCGGGGCGCCGGTCCTGGGGGCTCGCCAGTACGTCCATGACCCGACGGTGCACGCGCGGGTCTCGGCGCCGCGCCACGTCGCTCCGCCGGCGCGGCTCCTGCCCGGCTGCGAGCTCGTGATCGGGCGTGACGCCGGGTGCGACCTGAGGATCCCGCACGCCTCGATCGCCCCGCGTCACCTGCGGCTGGTGTGGCCGCCCGCCCTCGCCTCGCCCCACGCGATCGACCTCGGGGGCCCGCAGGGGACCGAGCTGGTCGGCGCGGGGCGGCTCCCCCCCGAGGAGAGCACGCCGCTGCCCGGGTCCTGCCTGCTGTGGCTGGGCCCCGTCCCGATCGAGATCGAGATCCGGGGCGAGGAGGAGGCCTGGTGGAACGCCACCGGCGTGGAGGCCAGCTTCGACGACGGCCCCGAGCTGTCGGGCGAGCTGCGCAGCCGCGGCGAGCTGGCGCGCCTCCTGCGCGACCTCGAGCGCGAGCGGCGGACCGGCACCCTGCGCGTGGGCGAGGACGCCGCGCTGGTGCTGTGCCTGGGCCGGATCATGCGCGCGGCCTGGGGCAGGCGCCGCGGCGAGGGCGCGGCCCGCGCGATCGTCCACGGCGGCCCCCTGGCGGGCGGACCGGTCCCCTACGAGTTCACCCGCGCCTTCGAGCTGAGCGAGGATCCCCCCCTCCACCTGTGGCCGGGCGAGGTCCTCCGCGACACGGTGCGGCTCCTCGCCTCCAAGCTGGCCGACCTGGGGCGGCGCTCGTAAGGAGCGCCGGAAATGTGGAGACGTATCCCCTGGGCGGTCGTCTCTTCCTCTTCCTCCGTCTACCAGCCGGCGCCAGGCTCCAGGCGGATCGTGGGATCGAACGAGTCGTCGCCCACGCCCCACAGCGGCCGCGTGCGGGTGTCGCCGCGACGGGACGCGCGCAGCGCGTGCGGCGGGAGCTCGAGCGGCGCGCCGTCCTCGAGCTCGAACCGGCGCGTGAACAGGAACGGGATCGGTCCGCGCGCGAGCGGCTGGCCGGCGACGATCGCCTCGGCGGCCGGGCGCCCGCCGTCGGCGCCGAACCGCGCGAACATGATCCGGCCCAGGCACAGCACGAGCACGCCGAGCTCGCCGCCGGGGCCGAGCGCGAGCGTCCCGGTGCGCCGCTCCGCCTCCAGGGCGGCGAGCAGCCGCTCGAGCTCGGCGGGCTCGATCAGCTCGCCGCTCACCTCGGGGCCCTCGTCGAACACCAGCTCGTTGAGGTCGCTGACCTGCGTGGCCGTGGGGGCGTGCTCGCCGGGCAGCACGTGGACGGTCACGTCGCCGAGCTCGAGCACGGCCCCCGGCGGCAGCGGGGTCGGCGTATGGATCGCGAGCGGCTGACCGTCCAGCGCCGACCCGTTGCGGCTGCCCGGGTCGGTCACGAACGGGTGCAGCAGCCACACCGGCCAGGCCAGGCGCAGGTGGAGTCGCGACACCGCGTCGCTGCGCAGCCGCAGCGCGCAGCACGAGCCTCGGCCCAGCCACAGCGACTCGCCGGGGTGGATGTCGAGCGAGGTGACGCCGCGCGGCGCGCGGGCGTGGAGCGTGAGCGAGGCGCCGCGGTCGGCGGCGAAGCGACGAGTCATGCGCCGGGGGATCTCCCGCGCCGCGCCCACGCCGAGCGCGGCGACGCCCACCGCGTGCAAACGAGGGCGCCCGGCCGGGCGAGCACGCCCGGGAGGGTTGCGGCGGCGACCAGGTCGGGGACGGCCCGCGCCGGCGCGCAGTCTTGGCCCGCCTGGGCGGGCGCGCTCGGGCGCGCGGAACCTCACCCACCGCGAGAGCCCGCGGCCCTCCTCAGTGCAGCAGGACCTGCCTGGCGACCTTGAGGTCATCGAGCAGGTCGCGGGGCCGGCGCACGCGCGACAGGCGGTCGAGCACGACCTTGGGGCGCAGGTAGAACGAGCGGTAGGCCAGGCGCTCGAGCTGCTCGAGCTGCTCGTTGGTCAGCTGCGGGTAGCTGATCATGGCCTTGCCCATGGGGTTGAGGTCGTCGCTGGCGTCGATCAGGTAGCCGTTGTCGCGGCAGTAGTCGTAGAACGGCGTGCCCTTGAACGGGGTCGCGATCGAGAACATGACGTTCATGACGTCGAGCTTCTTGACCTCGCGGATCGTCCAGAGGATGTCCTCGGGCGTCTCGCCCGGGGTCGTGCCGAACATGATGTTCAGCTTGGGCGAGATCCCGTGCTTGCGCAGGAGCTTGACCGCGGCGTAGACGTCCTCGACGTCGAGGTCCTTGTGGATCCGGTCGAGCACCTCCTGGCGCAGGCTCTCCACCCCGATGTCGATCGAGGCGCAGCCCGCCTCGGCCAGCGCGCGCACGACCTCCTCGTCGGTGAGGAAGTCGGCGCGCGAGAGCATGCCCCACTCGAGCCCCAGCGGCGCGACGCGGCGGCAGATCTCGAGCGTCCGCTTCTTGGCCCACAGGAACTGGTCGTCGGCGATGTGCACCGAGCGGTAGCCGTGCTCGGCGAGCCAGCGCATCTCCGCCTCGACGCGGGCGGGGGAGGCCTTCTTGACCGGGGGCTTGAGCCCCGTGCGCTGCATGTGCTCCATCTCGCGCTGGAACGAGATCGCGTTGGGCACGCAGAACGAGCAGCGGAAGGAGCAGCCGCGCGAGGCGAGCATCAGCGCGTGCGGGCGGCCCTTGTACTTCGGGTTGAAGTAGCGGTCCTTGTAGGGGAGGAGCGAGGGGTGATCGCGCGCGGGGATCGGCAGGTCGTCGAAGTCGACGTAGCCGCGCGGGTCGGGCGGCGAGACCTCGAGCCGCCCGCCGCCCTCGCCGTCCTTCACCCAGCGCGCCTGCCCGTAGGGCCGCTCGGCGCGCCCGAGCACGAAGTCGATCAGCGTGCGCTCGACCTCGCCCCGAAACACGACCACCCGCTCGTCGCTGCCGACGTACTCCTCGGGGACGCGGGTGGCCTCGGGTCCGTGGAGCAGGATCCAGGCCTCGGGCTGCAGCGCGCGCAGCTTGCGGATCCAGTGCAGGTCGGTCGGCTTGGCGAGCACGACCGCGTGCAGCACGTAGGCGTCGGCGGGGCGGTCCTGCAGGCGGCGGGTGAAGCGCTCCTCGTCGTCGCCGAGGAGGGCGGCGTCGAGGTAGTCGACCTCCACACCCTCGCGGTGGAGGATCGTGAACGGGAACAGGTTGCCGAGGTCGGGGAAGTGGTAGACCTCGTAGGTGCAGCCCGCGAAGCGCTCGGGGTTGCGCGCGGTGACCGGCGGGGGCTCGAGGAAGGCGACTCTCACGACGGCACACCCCCGGAGACGGCCGAGGCCGCGGCGGGCTCGGCGTAGCGATCGGTGAAGGCGTCGCACCCCGCGCAGGCGGGATGCGGGCCGGGGCCATAGAAGCGCTTGAAGGCGGGCGAGCCCCACACCGCGTCGAGGGGCTGCTCGACGAGGTTGCCGAGGCGCACGCCGCGGAGCAGGCAGCAGGGCGCGACGTTCCCCTCGACGTCCACGTAGATGTAGCTGTCGAGGCGCACGCAGAACCGGTCGCCGTGCGAGGCGAGCCGCAGCAGCGCGCCGTGGTCGTTGACCGAGCCGAGCGGGACCCCGCGCTCGCGCGCGCGCGCCCGCGCCGCCTGGATCAGCCGGCGCTCCTCCTCCCAGCTCGGGCGCGCGAGGTCGGGGCGGCCGCGCACGTCGAGGCGGACGAGGTTGACCGCGCAGAAGCCGAGGTCGGCCGCGAAGTCGACCAGCCGCAGGGTCGTGGCCTCGCTGCCCGGGAACAGCACGACCTGCAGGCGCACCTCGGGCACGGGCGCCCCCGCCGCGGCGCGCTCGCGCCGCAGCTCGAGGAACCGGCGCAGGTGGGCCACGACCTTGGGCGGGGTGGCGTGCCCGTCGCGCGCCACGAGGTTGTCGCCGCCCTTCTTGGGGTCGCCGCCGCCGCGGGCGGGCGCGTCCTCCCACGGCAGCTCCTCGAGCGAGACGTTGATCCGCGCCACCCGCCGCTCGAGCACCTGCCGCGCGACCCGCTCGGTGAGGAGGTGGCCGTTGGTGGTGAAGCCCACGTCGGCCCGCGGGAAGCGCGCCGTGGCGAGGTCCAAGAACCCGAGCAGCTCGGGGTGCATCAGCGGCTCGCCCCAGCCGGTGAGCGTGATCTGCTCGGGCGCGTCGAGCCGCACGAGCACCGCCTCGAAGGTGGCCCGCGTCATGTCGACCTCGGGCACCTGCAGCAAGGTCAGCCGCGGGCACATGTCACAGTCGAGGTTGCAGCGGTTGGTGACCTCGATCTGCACCTCGCGCGGCCGCCGCGCCCGCACCCCGAGCGCGAGCCGCGCGAGCTTGCGGCCGTT
>CAZMSZ010000456.1:0-5646 GCA_964569055.1 uncultured Planctomycetota bacterium
CCGCGCTCGCCCCTCGACGACGACGTGGCCTTCATTCACGAGCTGCTCGGCGAGCGGATCCTCGCGGTCCCGGGGGCCGGCTTCGGGACGCCCGGTCACTTCCGCCTCTCCTACGCCGTCCCGCGCAGCACGATCGAGCGCGCCCTGCCCGGCTTCGCCCGCGTGCGCGCCCGCGTCGCGGGCTGAGCGCGAGCGCGCGCGCTATCCTTGGGGCCGTGGAGCCCACCAAGCCGCGCAAGCTGCTGCGGATCGAGCGCGAGGCCCGCTTCGAGGCGGCGCGCAGCGCGCTGCTCGAGCGGCTCGAGGGCGGGCGGCGCGACGACGGCTGGTTCCGCCCGCCGACGGTGGTCGGGCGCACGCTCGGGCGCGACGTGGCGGTCCACTTCCCGGGCGGGCCCGACGCGCGCCAGGTCCACGCCCAGGCGCGGATCCGCAGCGGCGAGCGGTTCCGCGCCTTCCCGCGCGCGCGCCTGTTGCGCGCGCTGGGCGCGCGCTACCTGGTGCTGCGCGGGACCGCCCCGCCCGAGGGGGTCGCGTTCGCGGTCGAGCGGCTGCTCCGCGACTTCGAGGCCACGCAGGTCCTCGGCGGCGACGGGCTGGTCCAGGCCACCCTGCGCTGGGACCCGGCCGCGCCCGACCCCGAGCGTGTGCTGCGCGTGCTCGAGCGGCTGCACCGGATCGCGCTGGCGCTCGAGCACGACGAGCGGCCGCTGCGCGAGTCGGGCGGCGAGCTCGCCTGCCCGTTCTGCCGCGAGGCGATCGACGAGGCCGCGCCGCTGGCGCGCTGCGACGCCTGCGGCACCCCGTATCACCCCTCCTGCTTCGAGGAGGGCGAGGGCTGCTCGATCTACGGCTGCCGCAACCGGAGCGCGCGGACCAGCTCGGGGCGCTGGCCGCAGGTCCCGACCTCGCCGGCGCCCGAGAAGGGCGGCGATGCCGGCGCCTGAGGCGCCCGCGCCGCCCCCCGAGCCGGTCGAGGTCCCGCGCGGGGCGCTGGTCCTGCTCGTCGGGGCGCGCGCCTCGGGCAAGACCACGTTCGCCCTGCGCTCGTTCCGCCCGACCGAGGTGGTCAGCGAGGCGCGCCTGTGCGCCGCGATCAGCGACCGCGAGCGCGACCCGGCGGCGGCGAGCGCCACCCGCGCGCTGCTGGAGCGGGTGGTGGAGGAGCGGCTGCGGCGGGGCCTGTTGACCTGCGTCGACGCCGACCTCCTGGGCGAAGAGGCCCGCGCGCCGCTGCTCCGGCTGGCCGCGCGGCATCACGCCTCGGTCGTGGCGCTCGGGCTGCGCCTCCCCGCGGCGGTGTGCCTCGAGCGGCTGGTGCTCGCGCCCGGGGAGGGGCGAGTCGCGGCGGCCGCCGCCGTGCGCGAGCAGGCCACGCGCGCGCTGCCGGCCGCGCTCGCGGCGCTGCGCCGGCGCAAGCGGGTGCGCGTGGTCGAGCTCGCCCCCGAGGCGGTGGAGCGGGCGCAGGTGCGCGTGGTCCCGCTCCCCTGCCACCGCGAGCAAGAGGTCGGCCCGTTCGACGTGATCGGCGACGTGCACGGCTGCGCGGCCGAGCTCGACGCGTTGCTCGAGCGGCTGGGCTACCGGGCCGACGCGGGCTGGCGGCACCCCGGCGGGCGGCGCGCGGTGTTCGTGGGCGACCTCGTCGACCGCGGCCCGGGCAACCTCGCGGCGCTGGCCCGCGTGATCGGCATGGCCGAGGTCGGCGCCGCCTGGTGCGTCCTCGGCAACCACGACGAGAAGCTGCGCCGCTGGCTCGAGGGGCGCAAGGTCGAGGTGCGCGAGCACGGCCTGGCCCGCACGGTGGCCGAGCTGGAGGCGCTCGCGCCCGCCGAGCGCGCGGCGTTCGCCCGCCGCGCGCTGGCGTTCCTGGCGGACCTCCCGAGCCACCTCGTGCTCGACGGCGGGCGGCTGGTGGTGGCCCACGCGGGGATCGAGGCCGACATGATCGGGCGCGCGGGGAGCGCGGTGGACGCCTTCACCCGCTACGGCGACCCGACCGGCGAGACCACGCCCGACGGCTGCCCCGTGCGGCGGGACTGGGCGCTGGGCTACGAGGGCGCGGCCTGCGTGGTCTACGGCCACACCCCCACCCCGCGGCCGCGCTGGCGCGGGCGGACCCTGAACGTCGACCAGGGCTGCTGCTTCGGCGGGCGGCTCTCGGCCCTCCGCTGGCCCGAGGGCGAGGTGGTCTCGGTCCCGGCGCTGCGGACGTGGGTTCCCCCGCGCGGCGGCTTCCGCCCGGCCACCCTGGCCCCGCCGGTCGAGCCGCCGCACGACCTGCCGCTCGACCCCCCGTAGCTGGATGCGATCCGCTACACTACGCCCCAAACCCGACCCGGACAGCAGCAACGGGCAGCGGAGGCACAGGTGTACAACGACCGGGAGCTGGAGCTCGTCCTCAAGAGCCGCACGATCGTGATCTCGGAGGACGTCAACTCCGAAATGGCGGGTGCGATCACCCGCATGATCACGTTCATGGAGGCCGACAACCCCGAGGCCCCGATCCTGGTGACGATCAACTCGCCGGGCGGCGAGGCCTACACCGGGCTCGGGATCTACGACACCCTGCGCTACACGAGCTGCCCGGTCTACACCCTGGTCAACGGGCTGTGCGCCAGCGCCGGGATCGTGATCCTGCTCAGCGCCGAGAAGGAGCGCCGGTTCAGCCTGCCGAGCTCGCGGTTCATGATCCACCAGCCGAGCGGCGGCGCGTCGGGCACGGCCTCGGACATCGAGATCAAGGCCGAGAACATGAAGGCGCTGCGCAAGATGTACTTCGACATCATCGCCGAGCGCTGCGGCCACGACGTCAACGAGGTCACCGAGAAGGCGCGCCGCGACTTCTGGCTGAGCGCGACCGAGGCCTCGGAGTACGGCCTGGTCAACCAGATCATCACCAAGAAGTCGGACCTCGGGCTCCCCTTCCCGACCTCGCGCTGAGGCCCGCCCTCGGCCCGAGCCGCTGGTGACCTCGTCGTGAGCTGGACCCTCGCAGCGCTCACCGCGGGCGGCTTCGCGCTCGGCGGCGGCGCCGCCCTGGCCGCCCGCGCCTACCTGCGGCCGCTCGCGGCGCAGGGCGTCCCGCTGCTGCGCTATCGCCTGGTCGGCCCGCCGCGGCCCGGCTCGCCGCTCAACGAGCTGCGCGTCCCGCTCAGCAAGTTCGAGCCGGTGGTGCGCCACCTGGCTCGGCGCGGCTTCCGCGCGGTCGGGCTGGACGAGGCGCTCGAGGGCGCCCGCGACCGCGCGTTCCTCGCCGGCGCGCCGGTGGCCCTCAGCTTCGACGGCCCCTCGCGCACGTTCCTGAGCGAGGCCTGGCCCCTGCTGCAGCGGTACGGCCTGACCCGGGTGACGCTGTTCTTCCCCGCCAGCCGCCTCGGCCAGCGCGAGCTGACCTTCGGGCGGGGCCGCGCCGAGCCGCTGCTCGGCGAGGAGGACCTGGTCCGCCTGGCGAGCGAGGGGGTGACGATCGGCCTGCAGGCGCTCCTCCCGCCGCTAGACGAGGTGGCGAGCGCCGAGCGCCTGGCCGAGGAGCGCGAGCGCCTGCGCGCCCTCACCGGCCAGCCGGTCGACTGCCTGGCCGCCGCCAGCCCCAACGTGGCCCTGCTGCGCGGCGCGAGGCGCGCCGGCTTCCGGGCCTTCGCCGACGTGAGCGAGCGCGCCGACGGCGTGCTCTACCGCGCCCGGGCCCGCGGCCCCGCCCCGCTGATCCTGCCGCGCTACGACGTCCTGCCCACCACGAGCCTGCTCGAGGTGGCGCTGGTGGTCAGCCGGCGGGTCGGGCCCACGATCTGGTAGCGGGTTGGCGCGGCGGGCGCCGCCGCGCCACACTCCTCCAGCGGAGGAGGCCCTGTGAAGCTGCAGTTCTTCGGCGCGGTGCGCTCGGTCACCGGCTCGATGCACGTGATCGAGTGCGGGGGGAAGAAGGTCCTGCTCGAGTGCGGGCTGTACCAGGGCCGGCGGGACGAGGCGCGGCGACGCAACCGCGAGCTCCCGTTCGACGCGGCCGCGATCGACGCGGCCACGCTGTCGCACGCGCACATCGACCACTCGGGCAACCTGCCCAACCTCGTCAAGAGCGGCTACCGCGGCACGATCTGGGCCACGCCGGCCACGACCGACCTCGCCCGCTCGCTCCTGCGCGACTCGGCCTTCCTGCAGGAGCGCGACGCGGAGTACCTCAACAAGAAGCGGAAGAAGCGCGGGGACGCGGCGGAGAAGCTGGTCGAGCCGATCTACACCCAGGAGGACGCGGCCGAGGCCATGCGCAGCTTCGAGCAGCTCCCCTACAAGAAGCCCAAGGAGGTCGCCCCCGGGGTCCGGGTGACGTTCCTCGACGCCGGGCACATCCTCGGCAGCGCGGTGGCGGTCTACGAGCTGCAGGAGAAGGGGCGCACGGTGCGGGTCGGCTTCACCGGCGACCTCGGCCGGCCGCACCACCCGATCCTGCGCGACCCGCAGTACTTGCCGCGGATCGACTACCTGATCACCGAGAGCACCTACGGCAACCGCCTGCACGAGGCGGCCGAGTCCATGAAGGAGCGGCTGCGGGTGGTGGTGAACGACACCTTCGAGCAGGGCGGGCGGGTGATCATCCCGGCGTTCTCGGTGGGCCGCACCCAGAACCTGCTCTACTACCTCGCCGAGCTGTTCCACGCGGGCGCGCTGCCGCGGGTCAAGATCTTCGTCGACAGCCCCCTGGCGATCGACGCCACCGAGGCCTACCGCGCGCACCCCGAGTGCTACGACGCCGAGACCCGGGCCCTGCTCGAGGAGAGCGGCAGCGTGTTCGGCTTCGAGCTGGTGACCTACACCCGCACCACCGAGCAGTCGATGGAGATCAACACCTACGACCAGCCGTGCATCGTGATCTCCGCCTCGGGCATGTGCGAGGGCGGACGGATCCTGCACCACCTCAAGCACGGGATCACCAAGCCCGAGAACACCGTCCTGATCGTGGGCTACCAGGCCGAGCACACCCTGGGCCGCCGCCTCGTGGACCGGGTGCCCAAGCTCAAGATCTACGGCCAGGAGTACAAGCTGCGCGCGCAGGTCAAGAAGATGAACGGGTTCTCGGCCCACGCCGACCGCGACGAGATGGCCACGTACATCAAGCACATCCCCGGGCTCAAGCGGGTGTTCGTCGTCCACGGCGAGGAGGACGCCTCCATGGCCTTCGCCGGCTACCTCGCGCGCCTGGGGATCAAGGCCCACGTGCCCACGCCCGGAGAGGTAGTCGAGCTGTAGCGCCGCGCGGAAGAAGGCCCCTGGGGAAGGCCAGCTGGGTCCGTCAGCCGGAATGCGGCTCGGCGGCCGCGGCGCTATCATGAAGACATGAGCGAACAGCCGCTGGACCTCCTCGAACAAGCCCTCAAGCTCGACCCCGGCCAGCGGGCCCTGCTCGCGGCCGAGCTCGTAGCGAGCTTGGACGCCGAGGAGGACTCGGCCGAGCGTCACCGCGCCTGGCTCGCCGAGATCGAGCGGCGCGTCCGTCGCGCTCGGAGCGGCGGTCTCCACGGCGCCGACTGGGACTCGGTCGAGCAGCGCATCCGCGCGAGGTTGAGCGCTCGCGGCGCGTGAAGCTCGTTCGGCTCTAGCGCCGCGCGGAGGACGAACGCCTTCTCGCCCTGCTCGCGCTCCGCCACG
>CAZMSZ010000457.1:0-3235 GCA_964569055.1 uncultured Planctomycetota bacterium
GCCCCGAGCGCCAAGCGCGTTCCGAGTGCCAAGAGCGCCCGAGCACCAAGCGCCCGGCCGCCCCGGCGCGGTCGATCGGCGCTCCGACGTGTACGGCCTGGGCGCGACGCTGTACGCCGCGCTCACCGGCCGGCCTCCGTTCGAGGCGCCGGCCCTGATCCAGCTGCTGTCCGAGGTGCTCAGCGCCGCGCCCGCGCCCCCCTCGTCCCGCGCGCCCGAGGTGCCGCCGGCGCTCGACGCGATCTGCCTGCGCGCGCTCGCCAAGGAGCCGGACGAGCGCTACGCCACGGCCGGCGAGCTGGCCGACGCGCTGACCCGCTGGCTCGAGCAGGGCGCCGCCTCGCCCCGGTCGGCCAAGGGACGGGCCCTCGCCGTCGGGGCGGCCGTGGTGGGCGCGCTGGCGCTGGCGGGCTCGCTCCTGCTGCGCACGCCCGCCGACCCACCGACGGTCACGCCGCCGAGCGCGGCTCGGGACACGACCCCCAGGCCCCCCGCCGGGTGGGAGCGGGCGGACGCGCCGGGGCCGACGCCGCGCTATGCGCTGGAGGGAGCGACCGCCTGGGACGCGGCCCGCGGGCAGGTGGTCCTGTTCGGCGGAGCCGACCCGCGGGCGCATGAGCTCGGGGACACCTGGACCTGGGACGGCGCCGCCTGGACGCACCACGAGGTGCAGCGCGGCCCCGGTCCGCGCTACGGACACGCGCTCTCCTACGACCCGGGGCTAGGCGAGGTGATCCTGCTGGGCGGCTGGGCGGGCGGAGGCCTCGACGAGCTGTGGAGCTGGGACGGCGCCCGCTGGCGAGAGCTCCAGCTGGTGGGCGGGCCGGGGAAGCTCTACCACCACACCCTGGTCTACGACCCGGGCCGCCGCGTGCACTGGGTGTTCGGCGGCGAGCAGCGGAAGAATGAGTTCCTGACGCACCTCTGGTCCCTGGACCTCGGCGGGCGCCGCTGGGTGGAGCAGCGCGCGGCCGGCCCCTCCCCCCGGCGGGTGCCGGCGGCCACCTTCGACCCGCTACGCCGTCGCCTCGTCGTGTTCGGCGGGGAGCACCGCGGGCAGTTCTCGCGCGAGCTGTGGGAGTGGGACGGCCAGCGGTGGTGGGACCGCTCCAGCGAGCCCGGCCCGGCGGCGCGCCGCGGCGCCGCGTTCGTCTTCGCCGGCGAGCGCGTCGTGTTGTTCGGGGGCGAGGACGCGGAGCGGGTGTTCGGGGACCTGTGGGCCTGGGACGGCGAGCGCTGGAGCGAGCTGAGCCCACCCGTCCGGCCCCCGGCGCGCACCCGCTGCGCGCTGGTGTGGGACGCCACGCGGGGCGAGGGCCTGCTGTTCGGCGGCCGCCTGGGCGAGGAGTACGCGGACGACACCTGGCGCTGGCGACGCTGAGGCTGGCGCCCTCACCGTCGCTCCTGCCGCTGCGTAGAATCCGGCCGCATGAGCCGAACCTCGCTCGCCTGTGCCCTCCTCCTCGTGGCGCTCACCCTCGCGCCGGTCCGAGCCGACGAGCCGCTCCTGGTGGTGGGCGGGCGGCTCCTCGGGCGCGACCCTGGGACCGGGCTTTTGATCGAGGGCGAGCGGATCGCGAAGGTCGGGCCCGAGGCCGAGCTGCGCGCGGCGGCGGGGGCGGGCGCGCGCGTGCTCGACGCCGCGGGCGGGCTGGTCCTGCCCGGGTTCCACGACGCGCACACCCACCTGCTCGCGGGCGGCCTGGCGCGGCTGCGGGTCGACCTCGCGGGGGCGCGCACCGTCGAGGAGGCGGCCGCCCGCGTGCGCGCCTACGCGGCGGCGCACCCCGACGAGCCCTGGATCCTGGGGCGCGGCTGGCCCTACGACCTGGCGCCGGCCGGCCAGCTCCCGGGGCGCGCCGCGCTCGACGCGGCGGTGCCCGACCGCCCGGTCGCGCTCGAGGCCTACGACGGTCACGCCACCTGGGCCAACAGCCGCGCCCTCGCCCTGGCCGGGATCGACGCCGACACGCCCGACCCCGAGGGCGGCCGGATCGTGCGCGAGCAGGGCGGCGCGCCGGCGGGCGTCCTGCTCGAGCGGGCCGAGCGGCTCCTCACGCGCGCGATCCCCGCGCCCGATCGGGCCGCGCGGCGGCGCGCGCTCGAGGCGGCGCTCGCCCACTACCTCGAGCTCGGGATCACCTCGGCCCAGACGATCGTGGCGGACCTCGACGAGCTCGCGCTGTACGAGGAGCTGCGCGCCGAGGGGCGCCTGCCGATCCGGGTCACGGCGGCGTTGCCCCTGGGCGGCGACCTCGACGAGTACGCGCGCCTGCGGGAGCGGCACCGGACGGGCCGGCTGCAGGTCGGCTGGCTCAAGGGCTTCTTGGACGGGGTGATCGAGGCGCGCACCGCCTACATGCTGGCGCCCTACTCGGGCGCCCCGCCGCACGACCAGCGCGGGGCGCCGCTGATCGAGCCCGCGCGCCTGCGCGAGCTGGTGAGCGCGGCTCACGGACGCGGGTTCTCGGTCGGGCTGCACGCGATCGGCGACGCGGCCGTCCGCCTCGCGCTCGACGCCTTCGCCGAGGCGCGCCGACGTCACCCGGAGCGCGCGATCCGGCACCGGATCGAGCACATCGAGGTGTGCCACCCCGAGGACATGCCCCGCTTCGCGGCGCTCGACGTGGTCGCCTCCATGCAGCCCTACCACGCCTACCCCGGCGAGAGCCCGAGCACCGCCGACGTGTGGTCGGTCAACCTCGGCCCCGAGCGGCTGCGCCGCAGCTTCCCCTGGCGCGACCTCCTGGCGGAGGGCGCCACGCTCGCGTTCGGCTCCGACTGGCCGGTGATGTCGGCCGACCCGCTGCGGGGTCTGGCGGTCGCGATCACCCGCCGCAACGAGGCCGGCCTCCCCGAAGGCGGCTGGCAGGGTCACCAGGCGACCTCGTTCGCCGAGGCGGTGCGCGGCTACACCGCCGGAGCTGCCTACAGCCTCGCCCGCGAGGACGAGCTCGGCCGCCTCGAGCCCGGCCACCTCGCCGACCTCGTCGTGCTGTCACCGGAGGTCGATCCTGCCCGCCCGAAGACCCTGTGGTGCGGACACGTGCGCGCGGTGATCGTGGGCGGCGAGGTGGCGCGTTGAGGGCACGCACGATGGGAGACCTCCAGTCGCCGCCCCCCGCTGTCTCCTGAATCGACTGCTTTCCTGCCGCCGCCTCTCCCGCCGTTCGAGCCTGACCTCATGGCGTCAGCCCTTCCTGCTTTCCTGTCTTTCCTGCTTTCCTGCCTCCGT
>CAZMSZ010000457.1:3335-5634 GCA_964569055.1 uncultured Planctomycetota bacterium
CCTGCTTTCCTGTCTTTCCTGCTTTCCTGCCTCCGTCTTTCCTGCCTTTCGAGCCGGGCCTCATGGCGTCAGCCCTTCCTGCTTTCCTGTCTTTCCTGCTTTCCTGCCTCCGTCTTTCCTGCCTTTCGAGCCTGGCCTCATGGCGTCAGCCCTTCCTGCCTTCCTGCCCGAGCGTCGAAGCAAGTCGACCAACGCCCACCCATCACTTGCCCGGGGGCTCCCCCGGCCCGACACTACGGCAGATGTCGAGGAGGCAATGCAGAGCCAGCAGGTGAGCGACTTCGTCCCATTCAAAGAGGCGCTCACGCTGCTCCGCGCCAAGGGCGAGACAGGGTACGAGCGGGAGTTCCCCGAGCCCGTGCTGCTGCTCGAGCCGCTCGGCGCGGGGGCGGGGAGCGCCGTGGACACGCCGCCCGAGGGGAGCTCCTTCGACCAGACCAGCGCCGAGAAGGTGGTCGCGCCGCAGCTGTTCCGGGCGCCGATCGCGGGAATGGTGCACCCCGAGGCGCAGGTCGCCTGGCTGCGCAAGACCGACCGCAACCCGTTCGTCGGGCTGGTCACGATCGGGCGCGCCCGCAACAACGACATCATCCTCGCGCACAGCTCGGTCTCGAAGCTCCACGCGATCGTGCACCGCCACGGGATAGGCTGGCTGATCGAGGACCGCAACTCGACCAACGGCACGTTCATCGAAGGCGTGCGGCTCCCCGGCGAGGAGCGGCGCGCGCTCAACGACGGGACCAGCCTGCGGATCGCCGACGCGGTCCAGGCGCGCTTCTTCGAGCCGGGCAGCTTCTGGAGCTTCTGCCAGCTCGTGGGCGGGCTCTGAGGCGAGGGGCAGCCCCGTGGGCGCGGCGCGGCGGAGCCGCTAGAATTCAGGCCACATGAGCGCCCGCGCCCGACCCCAGCCCTCGGCTCGCCGCGTCCTGACGCTGGCCCGCGCGCTCACGCCCGTCCTCGTCGCCGTGGCGGCGCTGGTGTTCGCCGCGCCGCTCGGGGCGCTGCTCCTGCGCATCGGCGCCCCCGAGGAGCGCAGCGAGCTCCACCGGACCGAGTGCGCCGAGCACCACGTCGCCCCGAGTGCGCTCGCCGCCACGCATGGGCGCCGTCACCTGCTCCCTTCGACGGGGCGAACGTTCCGCTACCCGCCGTCGCGAGCTCGCTCGCCGAGGACCCTCACGGCCGCCGTCCGCCACGACACGCGACGACGACCGATCCGCTGCTAGGGCGGCGCGGCCGACCGCCGCGGTTCGCCTGCGTCACGGATCGATCGTCCAAACCCCAGGGCCGCCGCGCGGCGGCGCCGCGGCGCCGCCAGCGCCGCAGCAGGAGCGTGTCTCATGCAGAAGCTCGTCAAGGGCGTCCACGACTTCCACACCAAGCTGTTCCGTTCCCACCAGGACCTGTTCGCGCGCCTCGCCGAGCACCAGGCGCCCGACACGCTGTTCATCACGTGCTCGGATTCGCGGGTCGTCCCCAACCTGATCACGCAGACCGACCCGGGCGAGCTGTTCTTGATCCGCAACGCCGGGAACATCGTCCCCCCCTACGGGGCCGCCAACGTGGGCGGCGAGGTGGCGACGATCGAGTACGCGCTCGAGGCGCTCGAGGTCAAGGACATCGTGATCTGCGGCCACTCGCGCTGCGGCGCCATGAGCGGGCTGCTCGACCCCGCCGCCCTCAAGGGCATGGAGGGCGTGGCGTCCTGGCTCAAGCACTGCGAGTCGACGCGGCGGATCATCGCCGATCACTACGGCCACCTCTCGGGCGACGCGCTCGTGACCGCGACGGTCGAGGAGAACGTGCTGGTGCAGCTCGAGCACCTCAAGACCCACCCCTCGGTGGCGACGCGGCTGGCCCGCGGCGGCCTGGGGCTGCACGGCTGGGTCTACAAGCTCGAGACGGGGCAGGTGTTCGCCTACGACCCGGGCGCGAACGAGTTCTCCCCGATCGAGAAGGTCAAGACGCCCCCCACCGCGCCGTCACGCCTGGTGACGCGCTCGATCTGAGCGGAGCTCCGCCAGCGACGGGGCGGACGAAGCGCAGAGGACGCGAAACGGCGGAGCCCCGGAGGCCGAATCCGAAGGCTCGTTGCGAGGAGACCGCGAAGAGCTGTCGCGGACAGGCGAGCTCCGTGGCTCGAGAAATCGACCGCCAAGAGCGCCAAGTGCGCCAAGGAAGAGCTGTCGCTGCTGCGAGGACCTCCTCGACCTGCCGGTGGGCGAGGAGCCGTCGCCGGCCGTCTCGCTCTCCGCGTCTCTGCGCCTCTGCAATGCTGAACCGCTGAACCGGGACGCGG
>CAZMSZ010000458.1:0-5634 GCA_964569055.1 uncultured Planctomycetota bacterium
GGTGCCCGGCCTGCTCGGCGTTCCGTCTGGCGGCTCCGACTTACTGCACGCCGTACCAGGTGGTCGGCACGTCGTCGGCCGGGACGCGGCGGAGGTAGCCGTTCTCGTCGCGGTCGCCGTCGTCGTAGACCCAGTAGTTGGTCCAGCTGTGAATGAACGGCCCACCGGGGCCCTCGGCCCAGGACTTGGTCCCGTTCTTCCGGTTGGGCGGCGAGCTGAAGCTGCCGTCGTAGATCCACTGCGAGCCGTCGGCCAGGGTCACCAGCGCCACCCCGTGGAAGTTCCAGGGGCCGCCGCCGGTCGCCGACGTCGCCGGCCAGCTGTCGTTGCTGTAGAAGTACATCCGGACCGGGCGGCCGGTGCGCTTCCCCACGCCGTAGCGGTGGAGGTAGAGGATCTCGCCCTCGATCCCGACCGTGCCCACGATCCCGCACACCAGCGACGCCTGCTGGTTGCAGCGGCCGCCCACGTGGTTGGGGTTGTCGAGCACCCACCAGCCGAAGTTGTTGCGGTAGTTCTCGTAGTTCTCGTACTCCTTGGCGGGCCGGAGCGGCGGGTAGTAGAGGCTGCTCACCGGGCGCACACCGTCGCGGACGCGGGCGCGCCAGTCGCCGCCGCCCTGGTCGGCGTAGTCGTCGAGGTCGTCGTAGTTCTTGGGCGCCGCGGCGTTCCGGCCGTAGTCGGGCACCGCCGGGTCCATGCTCGCGGGGTAGTCCTTGGGGTGGACGAAGTGGCGCATTTGGTTGTCGATCTGGTAGGCGATCGAGTCGCTCCCCTGACCGTTGTTCTGGCTGGCGCCCATGGCCCAGCGGCAGGCGTTCTCGAAGTGCACCTTGGTATTCGGCGCGCGCTGGTCGCGGGCGATGTTCTTGATCGGCGCGCGGTAGGTCGTGTAGATCCGCAAGGGCGTCGTCTCCGCCAGCGTGGCGCCGCCGACCGTCCAGGTGAGGTCCAGCGCGTTGATCGCGACGCCCGTGCCGAGCGGCCCCGCGCTCGAGATCGTGACGGTCGCGCCGTCCTCGAGGCCGGCGCCCACCGTCACCGTGCCCGCGAGGGTCACGCTCCCGCTCGTGGCGCGCACCTCGACCTCGGCCGCGGCGCTGAGGTCCTGGTCGGCGCCGAGCGTGACGGCCAGGGTCAACGGCTGCTCCTGCAGGATCGCGGCCGGCTCGCGGCGGTCGCCCTGGCGCGCGAAGTGAGGCGGACGCGCGTCGCTGATCGCGATCGTGTCCTGCACCGTGATCTCGAGCACCTCGGGCACGATCGCCTCGAGCGTCACCGCCGCGCCGCTCTCACCGGCCGCGCCGGGCGTGAGGGTGACCTCGCCGACGCCCGTGAAGCGCAGCCCGTCCGCCGTGCGCTCGGCCGGGCCGTCGATCGCGAGCTCGGCCGCCTCGGGCTGGAGCTGCAGCGCGACGGTCTGGCCGACCAGGAACACGCCGTTCGCGGGCGCGACCACCCGAGGCGCGTCGGAATCGACGTCGTCGCTCGTATCGTCATCGGGATCGCCCGTCGACGTCTCGTCGTCGGCGCCCGGCACCGGGCGGTCGGGCCCGCGGTCGCCGCGCTCGTAGAGGCGGATCGTGCCGCCGCTGACGTCGGGCCCGGTGAAGATCCCGTAGGCCGAGTCCTCGCTGATGTGATAGATCGCCCAGCCGATCTCCTGGGTCTGCTGGGCGTCGCCGAGGCCGTCGAGCACGTCGGCCGCGCCCACGCGGTCGTAGAACGTGACCCGCAGCCAGCCCCCGCTCACGGTGGCGGTGCCGCCCGCGATCGCGCCGTCGGCGCCCTGGCGGGTGACCGCGTAGCTGCCGTCGGCGTTGCGGGCGACCCACAACGTGGCGCTCGGGTTGGACCCGAACCACTGCGAGAGGTCGTAGGTGCCCTCGAAGGGCGGATCGGCGTGGACCTTGGGCGCGGTGGCAGCCACCAACAGGCAGGCGGCCGTGGCCAGCGCGAGGGCGCGGGAGCGTCGCATGACTCCTCCGGTGAAGGGGATGTTGCGGCGCCGCTTTGCAATGCAGGTGCCGCCGCTAAACCCTTTCCCTGGCAAAGAGCCCCGTCTCCCGCGGCACGCAACCGAACCGAAAGAGCGGCACGTACGGGGACTCCGTTCAGCCCACCCGACGGGGGAGCGAGGTGCGCGCGAGGCCGGTTAAGGTGGCCGCTCCGAGGGGCCGATGCTCGAGTTGCCGATCCAGCGCCTGCCTCATGCGCGCGACCTTCCCTTGCCGAGCTACCAGACCGAGGCCGCGGCCGGTCTCGACCTCCCCGCGGCGGTGGCCGAGCCGCTCGAGCTCGCGCCCGGCGAGCGGGCGCTGGTGCCGACGGGGCTCAAGCTGGCGATCCCCGCGGGCTACGAGGGGCAAGTCCGGCCGCGCAGCGGCCTCGCGCTGCGCCACGGGGTGACGCTGCTCAACTCGCCGGGCACGATCGACGCCGACTACCGGGGCGAGCTCTGCGTGATCCTGGTCAACCTCGGCCAGCAGCCGTTCCGGATCACGCGCGGCGACCGGATCGCGCAGCTCGTGATCGCGCCGGTGGTGCGCGCCAGCCCGTTCGAGGTGACCAGCGTCGACGACACCGCGCGCGGCGCGGGCGGGTTCGGCCACACCGGCGTATGAGCGAGCCCTCGGGCCCGCTCCACCTGTGGCGGTTCGACGCCAGCCCCGAGCTGAGCGCGCTCGCCGCGGCGGAGGCCGCGGCGCTGGACGTCGGGGCGCCCGTGGCGCCGGGCCTGTTCGTCGGACGGCGCCCGTTCGAGCCGGGCCGCGCCGCGTGCGCGGTCGGCGGCGGGGTCGTGCTGGCGCGCGGGCCCCGCGGCAGCTTCGAGGCGCCGCCCGGGGAGGGGCGCGTCCACGTGGTGCGCGGCCCCTGGAAGGTCACCGGCAACCCGATCGCGCTCCTGGCCGAGCTGGGCGGCGGGCGGCTCCACGGCTCGCGCCAGGGGAGCGAGCTCGAGCTCTACGCCACCGCCGGCGACTGGCTCCTCGTGCGGCCCGCCCCCTGGCCGCCGCACTTCGTCGAGCCAGAGCTGCCGTTTCGCACCAGCACCAGCCTCCCCTCGCGCCTGGCGCGCGGCGTGGTGAACCTCGTCGCCCGCCCCGGCGACACGCTGCTCGATCCGGTGTGCGGCACCGGCGTGCTCCTGGTCGAGGCCCTGCGGATCGGCTGCCGCGCTCGCGGCGGCGACCTCAACCCCAAGGCCGCCGCCGCCGCGCGCGCGAACCTGCGCGCGCTCGGCCTCGCCGGCGAGGTCACCGTCCGCGACGCGCGCACACCGCCCGAGCACGCGCCGGTCGACGCGCTGGTGGGTGACCTGCCCTACGGCAAGCGCCTCGCGCCGAGCGACCTCGCCCCCCTCCTGGAGGCGCTCCCGCGCCAGGCCCGCCGCTGGGCCCTGGTCGCGCACCGCGACCTGAGCGCGGAGCTGCGGGCTGCCGGCCACGCCCCGCGCGCGACGATCGAGGTGCCCAAGCCCACCTTCTCGCGCTACGTGCACGTGGGCGGCTGACCCTTCCGCACATCGGCGCGTCCAAGACACCCGTGCCCGTGCCCGTGCCCGTGCCCGTCCGCGTGGCCCGTCCCCCGTTCGCGGTAGGGCGGAACGCTGGCAAGCGACAGCGCTCTGCGGTCGCTCCTTCGGGCACGGGCTCGCGCACGGGTCGCGAGCACGGGTCAGGGGCACGGGCACGGGCACGGGCACGGGGGTGCCCGACGTGTGTAATCGTCAGGCGTAGGGCCGCTACTCGAGCCAGGCCGCCGCCCGCCGCAGCAGGGCGCGCGGCGAGCCGGGGCGGAAGGAGTAGCGCGCCGCGAGCTCGAGCAACGCGCCGCGCTCGGCGGGCGGGCGGTCGGCGGCCAGGAGCAACAGGAGCGTCGCCTTGAAGGGCGGGCTCAGGTCGAGGGCCCGAACCGCCTCGAGGTCGAGGGGAGCGCTGGGGTCGGCGGCGAGCAGCGCGGCGACGGCTCGCTCGTCGGGGCCGCCGGCCGCGAGCGCGCTCCGCGCCCGCTCGCGCGCCGCGCTCGCCTCGGCGGCCTCCCCGAGCCGCGCCCGCTCGAGGGCGAGCAGGAGCGAGAGGGCCGCCGGCGGCGAGGCGCCGAGCAGCGGCTCGGCCTCGCTCGGGCGCCCGAGCTCGAGCAGCGCCTCGGCCTGGAGGCGCGCCCGGCGCGCGGGGTCGCGCAGGGCGCGGGCGCTCTCGAGGACCCCCGCCGCGTCGCCCTCGTAGCCGCGGAGCTGCAGCTCGGCGAGGAGCGCGACCTGCTCGGGGTCGTCGCCGCGGGCCGCGATCCGCTGGCGGAACGCCTGCTGCCGCTCGCGGGCCAGGGCGAGCTCGCCCGCGTCGACCAGGACGGCGAGCAGGCGCAGGTGGGCGGCGAGGTCGAGCGGGCGCGCGGCGAGCGCTGCCTCGAGCTCGTCGCGCAGCGGCGCGACCTCGCCGAGCGCGAGGCGCAGCTCGTCGTGGACCTCGCGCACGGCGCGGTCGTCGGGCGCGAGCTCGCGCGCGCGGGCCGCGTGCCGGGCCGCCGCGGCGAACCGCGCCTGGCGCAGCCCGAGCACCGCGAGGGCGTGGTGCGCGCGCGCGAACGGCTCCTCGCAGGCGAGCGCCGCCCGGTAGGCGGCCTCGGCCTGGCGCGGGTCGGCCGCGACGCGGCCCACGAGGTAGTGGAGCGCCGCGCGCTCGCCCGGCGCATCCTCGGCCGCCGCGGCGAGCCGGCGCGCATACTCCTCGCGCAGCGCCGGGTCCCCCGGCGCGAGCGCCTCGCTCACGTCCTGGTAGGCCCGGTGCCACGCCAGTCGCTCGCGCGCGCTCGCGCCCGCCAGGCCCAAGCGCAGGAAGTCACGCGCCCGCGCGGCGGCGTCCCCCTCGCGGGCCAGGGCCACGTAGGCGGGCGCGAGCGCGTCGCCGCGCTCCGGCGCGGCGCGGAGCTGCGCCTCGAGGTAGGCCAGCGCCGCCGAGCTCGTGCGGACCTCCGCGGGGAGCTGAGCCAGCACGGCGAGGGGCCGCCCTTCGATTCGCGAGACCCGGCGCCGCCGCGTGCCGGCCGGCGCCTCGTCGTCGAACGGCTCGAAGGGGTGGTCGATCCCAACGAGCGTCACGAACGCCGCGCCGGCCACCAGCTCGCCCGGCGCGGGCGGCGGCGCGTCGGGCCCGTAGCGCGCCTCCTCCAGCAGCAACGCCGCGCCGCCGCCGGGCGCGAGCACGTACGTCGTGCGCCCGAGCCAGCGCGCCACGACCCCGTCGCCGCCGAGCTCGAACGACACGGGCTCGAGGACCACCGCCCCGCTCGACCCGGCGAGCGTCGCCTCCGCGCGGTGCCGCCCCTCGGGCAACGTGGTCACCGTATGCGCGCCCGGCGCGACCCGCAGCGCGGGCCCGCCGTCGAGCGTGACCTCGAGCGGGCTCTCGAACCCGTTCACGACGTGCAGCGGCCGCGCCTGCGCCTGCAGGCGGTCGGCCACGACCGCCCCGACCGAGAGGCCCAGGAGCACGGCCACGACGAGAGGAGCCCGGCGGGGGACGTTCACGAGCCGTCGAGGTTACGCGACGGACGCCGCTTGGGTGCGAACCGTCCGATCGGAGTCGGAGTCGGAGTCGGAATCGGAGTCGGAGTCGGAGTCGGAGTCGGAGT
>CAZMSZ010000459.1:0-5612 GCA_964569055.1 uncultured Planctomycetota bacterium
GCTCTTCCTTGGCGCTCTTGGCGCTCTTGGCGGTCAACTCTTCCGGTCAGGGAGCCGCGCTCGCGAGCGACAGCTTCCCTCCACCTTCTTGGCGGTCTTCCGGTCAGGGAGCCGGGCTCGCGAGCGACAGCTCTTCCTGCGTGGTTTCTGGGGGGACCTTCGCCCCTCCACCAGGGCCTCCCCGCTGTCGCTGAAACTGCGCGTCGCCGCGGCGCTGCTCCTTGGCGAGAAGGCGCGTCGTAGTGCGAGAGGGGCTTCAGGCCCAGTGCCCGCTCTCGCTGTCGCTGGTTGCTGGGCGCGGGCGTGACGGCGTCTGGTTTTGCCGGCGCGGAGACGCGGATGGTTCGGTGTACGTACCGTGCTCCGTACGCGGCAGCGCCGCCTCGGGTGAGGCGGCGCTGCTGGTGGCTGAGCCGATCGGAGTGACGCCTAGCGCGGCGGCTTGCCGCCCTCGGTGGCGGCGGCCGCGGCGGGGGCGCCCTTGTCGTCCTTCTCCTCCTTGCCGGCGTCCTCGAAGATCTCGAGCGAGCGCATGCAGGCCTGGAACAGCGGCTCGTGGGCGCTGTAGTCCTGCTCGTGGGCGTAGGCGGCGAAGAAGTAGGTACGCTCCGTTCGGAAGGACAGCTTACGCAGGGCCATCACCGGGCGGTTGAGCCGCACGGTCTTGGTGAGCATCTCCTGATCGAACCCGCCGGCGCGCGGGCGCAGCCGCTTCTTCTCGCGGACCTCGAACGTCCCCGTGTCGTCGGCGAGCCGCGCGAGCTGCTCCTGGACCCACAGGATCTGCCCCTCCACCCCCTCGATCACGCTCGGCATGGAGAACACGTGGATTCGCGGCCGGAACCCCTCCTTGCCCGCCTCGTCGGAGATGAACACCGTGATCCCGTCCTCGATGCTCGAGGTCCAGCCCTCGGGCTTGTGGACGCGGAAGGTCTCGTTCTCCACCGGGATCGGGTTGAGGTTGGTCTGGCCCAAGCCCCCCTGGAAGGGGTCGATCACCATGATGTCGCCGAGGTCCTCCTGCTGGACGCGCTTGCGCAGCTTCCAGCGCTCGAGGAGCCCGTGGTAGCGGTCGTCGATCGGGTAGCGCTCGATGTCGTTGTACTGCTCCCAGTACTCGTCGGTCGGCGCGTCCGCCTCGACGTGGAACCACCGCACGCGGTAGCGCTCGACCTGCTGGTGCCCCTTCTCGGTCCTGTCCTTGTAGGGCCAGCGGATCGTGATCAGCTCCTTGTTGACCTCGGCCTCGCGGATCCGCCCGACCAGGACGTTGCCGTTCTCGAGCACGATCACGCCGGCCTGCGCGGTCGCGGGCAGCCAGAACAGCGCCAGGGCGGCGAACAGGGCGGGACGGCTCATCGCACCTCCTCCTTGGGCGCGTCGGCGCCGGGCGCCGCGCTCGAGACCTTGATCGGCCCGAGGTCCTTGGGGTTGGTCCCGAAGGCCTTGGCCTCGCTCGCGAGGACCTTCTCCAGCAGCTCGCGCTTCTTCTTGACCTGCGGATCCTCGGTCTTGACCACCTCGACCGGCGTCTCCTTCTTGGGGGCCACGCCGAGGAGCTTGCCGAGCTCCGGGTAGCGCTCGGCGATCGGCTCGCGGAACACCCACACCGCGCCGGCCGCCAGCAGCACCACCACGAACAGGATCGGGGCCACCCGGAGCCCGCCGCCGCCGGTGGTGAGCCGCTGCGGCGTGGGCGCGGTCGCGACCCCGCCCGACTCGGGCGGGAGGATCCGCTTGGTGGTGATCCGGCGGATGATGCTCTCGGCGTCCTGCTGCGAGATCGTCTTGGGCGAGTCGTCGTCGCCGCCGTAGTCGTCGACGGTCTCGGTCGGGTAGTCGTCGACCGCGGTCCCGCCCGCGTACTCGTCGCCGCCCTGGTGGCCCATGCTGTCGAAGTAGGCGGCGTCATCCTCGGCGGCGGTCCCGTACTCGTCGTACGCGTCGTAGCCCGCGTCGCCCTCGGCCGCCGCGTACGGGTCCGCGTAGGGGTCCTGCTCCTGGGCGTAGGGGTCGGCGTAGGGGTCCTGCTCCTCGGCGCCGAGCAAGTCGCTGGCGGAGTAGCCGCCCTCGGCGCCGGCCTGGCCGGGGAGCGCGGGGGCCTCGTCGGTGATCGCCGCGGCCCCGCCGAGGTAGCCCTCCACCTCGTCGTCCGCGCTCGGCGCGGCCGACCCGCCGAGGTAGCCCTCCACCTCGTCGTCCGCGCTCGGCGCGGCTGCCCCGCCGAGGTAGCCCTCCACCTCGTCGTCCGCCCCGGCCGCCGAATCCGCGTAGGGATCGGCGTAAGGGTCGTCCTCCCGGCTGCTGGTGGAGCCCCCGAGGTAGCCGACCGGCTCGTCGTCCGCCATTGCGCTCGTCCCCTTCTCTCGCCCAGGCGGCGCATCGTAGTGATGGCCGTTTGCGTTGACAAGTCCGCCCAGCCCAAGCGCATCGCGCGCCGGTCGAGCTCCCCCTCCAGCTCCCACTACGGCGCTGGGCCCGCGGTCGTTACGCAGGCGCGGAGCGCTGGCGCGCTAGGAGTTGCGTCGCCGCGGCGTCGCCGGGGCGCGATGGGTGAGGACGCAGTTTTTACTTGACCGACCCTGGCACCGGACTAGATTCTGGCGCTGTTCACCGAGATCGGGAGAGGGTCTGGGATGCGGATGACGTGCGAGAACTGCTCGGCCGAGATGAGTCGCCTGTACGACGTGGTGGAGCGCGAGACGATGTTCGTGCTGTGGGAGTGCGCGTGCGCCCACAAGGTGCTCGAGCGCGTCCCGCTCGACGCCAAGGTCGCCGCCGCCCCGCTCGCCGTCGCAGAGGTCTGATCGGCCACGAGCCGGCCGCCGCGACCCGCCTGGAGGACCCGGGCGGGTCGCGTCGCGTACGGAGGGCTGCTCGCGGGCCAGCTTCGTCCCTGAACCCCCCGGGTCGCGCCCGCGTCCCCCAGAGCCCATGACCCACTCCATTCGCGCCCTGCTCCCTGCGACGCTGCTGCTCCTCGCCTGCGCCTCGTCGCCGCCGCCCCGTCCGACCGCTCGCCTGCGGGGCGAAGCCCCCGAGGCGGCGGAGGACGACCGCTCGCCGCTCAAGCGCGCCGAGGCCCTGTTCGCCTCGGGCGACCTCGCCGGGACCCGCGCCGCGCTCGAGGCCCACCTCGAGGACGAGGACGAAGACGCGCAGGCGCTCTACCTGCTGGCCCGGACGCTGGCGGCCCAAGGGGAGCTGCGCGGCGCGCGGACCCGCACCGCGGCGGTGCTCGCGCTCCAGCCCGAGAACGCGCTCGCCTGGGACCTCTACGCCGGCCTGAGCGAGGCGCTCGGCGAGCACCGCGAGGCGCTCGAGGCCTACGCCGAGGTGCGGCGGCGCAGCGACTCGGTGTCCCCGCTGGTGGGGATCGCGCGCTGCTCGCTCTACCTCGGCGACCCCGGCGGCGCGCTGACAGCCCTCGAGCCCGTGCGCGCGCGCGCGAACCACGACCCCTGGGTGGATTACCTGGCCTACCAGGCCTACAAGCGGCTCGAGCGCTGGGGCGAGGCGGAGCGGGCCGCGCGGGTCTACCTGGGGGAGGTCGCCGAGGCGCCGCAGCACGCCGAGCGCAGCGTGGAGGTCCGGCGCTGGCTCGCGTCGCGCCACTCGCCGCTCGATCCGGACGCCGAGCGCGCCATGGTCGACTACGTGCGCTCGGCCTGCCGGCTGCGCCTGCCGAGCGAGGCGCCCGCCGAGGAGGCGGTGCTCGCCGCCGGGCCGGAGCGGCTGTTCGCGTTCGACGACCGCCCGGTGTTCGTGACGCTGTTCGTGCCGGCCAGCCCGAAGCGCTTCTTCGGGCACGGGCGCGGGCGCAACCTCGCGGCCGCCCTCAAGGGCGCGGTCGAGGCCCTGCAGGACAGCGAGGGCTACACCCCGCTCGCCGCGCGCGACGCCGCGGTCCGGATCGACATCGGACACGACCTCGAGCGGGTGGAGCTGCGCTGGGTGGAGGAGCGGCTGATCGCCAACCCCGAGGTGGTGCGCGGCGTGCACGGGCTCGCCGTGCGGGCCGACGGGCGCGAGGCCTACTGCCTGCCCGGCGACGCGCTGACCGAGGAGCTCGCCGACGTGCGCGCCATGCTGGGGCTCGCCACCACGCGCGCCGGCCTGGGCGACGCCGCCTGGGAGGCCTCGACCCAGGCGGTGTGGCGCTTCGAGACCGAGTCGCTCCTCTCGCCCGCCCCGGGCGCGAGCCCGATCCGCTTGCGCGACTCCGAGCCGCTGCCGCTCCCCGCGCCGCTCCCCGCCGAGCTCGCCGCGGCGGGCCTGCGCGGCGGACGCTGGCTGAGCGGCATGCTCGGCCCCGACGGGGCGATCGCGCGCGGCTACGGCCCCGCGCGCGACGCGTTCGACGCGCCCGGCGGCGACGGGAGCGCGCAGCCGCTCCCCGCCGAGCCGCTGGTGGCCGCCCAGGCCGCGCACGCGCTGGCGGTGTGGGCCGTGCGCCTCGACGCAGGGCACGGGCGGCAGACGTTCCTGGCGGGCGCCCGCCACCTGCTCGGTCCGCTGCTGGCGGAGCGCCCCGAGAAGATCGCGGCGCAGGCCTGGCTCCTGCGCGCGCTGGAGGCGGTGGCCGCGCTCGAGCCCGAGGCGTACGCGGAGCAGCGCCGGGCGCTGGCGACCACCCTGACGCAGGCCCCCTGGCCCGTGGAGGCGCGCGGCGTCGCCGCGGCCGCGCTGGCCGAGTCCAGCGGCCTGTCGGACGCCGCGCGCGACCGGCTGGACGAGCTGCTGGCCGGCCCGATCACGAGCCCGTGGGAGGCGCTGGCGTCGGCGGCCCAGGCCGACGCCCAGGGGCCGCCCCAGGCCGCGCTGGAGTGGGCCCGCAGCCGCCTGGCCGAGCTGGCCCCAGCCGAGCCCGCCAGCCAGCGCGAGCGCGCGCCGACCGCGCCGCTCGACGGCGGCCCCCGCGCGCTCGACGCCGACGAGCTGGTGGCGTTCGCCCGCCTGGCGCGCGCGGCGCAGCGCTGGGACCAGCCCGACGCGCGCGCGCTTCGCGACGCGGTGCGCGCCCGGGTGGCCGAGCTGCTCGCGCTTCAGCTCGCCGGCCGCCACCGCTGGTTCCTCCCCCACCCGGACCGCGCCCTGGGCGCCTTCCGCCGCGCCCTCGGCGAGCTCCACCTACGCCCGGAGGACACCGCCGCGGCGCTGCGCGCGATCGCCGCCTCAGCCGACCTCCTCTCCTGACGGAGTCTTCGGCTGGGGTCGTGTGGAGGCGCCAGCTCTGGTGTGTGCGCCGAAGACTCCGGATGGGGCGGGGATCGGGCGAGGCGCCACGCCTTCCGCAAGGAGATTGAGGGGGCGGGGATCGGGCGAGGCGCCACGCCTTCCGCAAAGAGATTGAGGGCGGGGCTCGGGCGAGGCGCCACGCCTTCCGCAAGAAGATTGAGGGCGGGGCTCGGGCGAGGCGCCACGCCTTCCGCAAGAAGATTGAGGGCGGGGCTCGGGCGAGGCGCCACGCCTTCCGCAAGAAGATTGAGGGCGGGGCTCGGGCGAGGCGCCACGCCCTCCGCAAGGAGATTGAGGCGGGCTTGGTCGAGGCGCCACTCCTTCCGCAAGGAGATTGAGGGCGGGGCTCGGGCGAGGCGCCACGCCTTCCGCAA
>CAZMSZ010000460.1:0-5608 GCA_964569055.1 uncultured Planctomycetota bacterium
AATCCGAGTCGGACTCGGACTCGGACTCGGACTCGGATTCGGATTCGGATTCGGAATCGGATTCGGATGCGGAATCGGAATCGGAGTCGGAGTCGGAGTCGGGGACTCCGATCCCGTCAATCCACGCACCCGTCCGGCCCCGCGGCCAGCGCAAGGCGGACGCGGGTGCCGAGGTGGCTGACCCGCTGGCGCGGGCGGTCGTTCTGCACCGCGAGCTCGAGGGCGCGGCGCTGGCCGACCAGCACGGCCAGCTTTCGCGCGCGGGTCAGGCCGGTGTAGAGGAGGTTGCGCTCGAGCATCACGAAGTGCTCGGTCAGGACCGGGATCACCACCGCGGGGTACTCCGAGCCTTGCGCCTTGTGGATCGTGGCGCAGTAGGCGAGCGCCAGGCGGGAGCGGTCGCCGCGGGCGTAGACCACCTCGCGGCCGTCGAAGTCGACCACCACCGTCCCGTCGGGGTCGGCGTGGGTCACGCGCCCCACGTCGCCGTTGAACACCTCGTGCTCGTAGTCGTTCTTGAGCTGCATGACCTTGTCGCCGAGGTCGAGGCGCCCGCGGCCCTCCTCGGTCGGCGCCGCGCCGAGGAGCGCCTCCTTGAGCGCGCGGTTCAGCGCCTCGGTCCCGCAGGCCCCGCGGTGCATGGGGGCCAGCACCTGCACGTCCTTGAGCGGATCGAGCCCGAACCGCGCCGGGATCCGCTCGCGCACCAGGCGCACGATCACGCTCCGGGCGGCCTCGGGGTCGCGCGCCGAGACGAAGAAGAAGTCGCTCCCCTCCGCGTCCCCGGTCAGCTCGGGGACGATCCCCTCGTTGATCGCGTGGGCCGCGGTCACGATCCGCGAGGCGGCCGCCTGGCGGAACACCTCGGTCAAGCGGACCACCTGCGCCGCGCCGCTCTCGATCAGGTCGGCCAGGACCGCGCCCGGGCCGACCGAGGGGAGCTGGTCCACGTCGCCGATCAGGATCAGCGCCGCGCCGACCGGCAACGCGCGGAGCACCGCGTGGAGCAGGCGAACGTCGACCATGGAGGCCTCGTCGAGCACCAGCACGTCGACCTCGAGCGGGTCCTGCGCGCCGCGGCCGAAGCCGCCGCCGCGCGGGTCCCACTCGAGCAGGCGGTGCACCGTGGCCGCCTCGGCCCCGGTCGCCTCCTCCAGGCGCTTGGCGGCGCGGCCCGTGGGGGCGCACAGCGCGAACTTGGCGCGCTTGGCCCGCAGCAGCTCGACCAGGGCGCGCACCACCGTGGTCTTGCCGACGCCGGGGCCGCCGGTGATCACCGTGAGCGGCGCCGCCAGGGCGACCCGCAGCGCCTCGGCCTGGGCGGCGCTCGGCTCGAGGCCGCGCTCGGCCGCCAGCCAGGTCAGCGCGCGGTCCACGTCGAAGGTGGGGAGCCGGCGCGGCAGGCGCGGGTCGAGCATGCCGGCCACGAGGTGCGCGGCGCCGCGCTCGGCCCGCAGCACGCCGGGCAGGTAGATCAGGTCGAGCTCCCCCTCGGGCCCGGGGAGCGGGGCGCGCTCGAGGGCGCCCCGCTCGCGCGCCTCGAGCAGGGCCGGCGCGAGCTGCTCGGGTGCGGCGCCGAGCTGGCGGGCCGCCTCCTCGAGCAGGCGCTCGCTCGGCAGCGCGGTGTGGCCCTGCGCGAGCGTCTCGTCGGCCACGTGCAGCAGGCCGGCCCGCAGCCGGCGCGGGTCGTCGGCGCCGATCCCCAGGGCGCGGGCCACGCGGTCGGCCGTGCGGAAGCCGACGCCCTCCACCTCGCGCGCCAGCCGGTAGGGGTCCTCCTCGACCGCCTGGCGCGTGGCCGCGCCGAACCGCTCGAACACGCGCTGCGCCAGGGCCGGACCGAGGCCGTGCCCGCGCAAGAACAGCATCACGTCGCGGCTCGCCTGCTGCGCCGCCCAGCTCGCCTGAATCGCGGCCAGCTTCTTGGCGCCGATCCCGCGCACCTCGAGCAGCCGGTGCGGCTCCTCGTCGAGCACCTTCAGCGCCTCGTCGCCGAACCGCTCCAGGATCCGCTGCGCCAGCTCGCGCCCCACGCCGCTCACGGCGCCCGAGCCGAGGTAGCGCTCGAGGGCGCGGCGTGTGGACGGCGGGCGGACCCAGGCCTGCTTGGCGCGGAACTGCAGGCCGTGGCGCGGGTCGTTGGTCCACTCGCCCTCGATGGTCAGCTCCTCGCCGGGCGAGGTCGCGGGGAGCGGGCCCGCCACCGTGACGGTCTCGCCCTCGCTCGTGGTGAGGCGCACCACCGAGAACGCGCCGTCGGCGCTGCGGAACACCTCGTGGGCGACCTCGCCCTCGAGGCGATGGTCGACGCGCTCGGAGCCGGGCCGGAACAGGCTCGGCTCCGAGCCGCTCACCGCCGGGTCCCCGCCGAGGCGCCGCGCCGGCGCGCCTTCTTGGCGCCGGCGGCGCGCTTGGGGGCCTTGCGAGCCTTGCCGTTCCTGCCGGGCTTCGGCCCCGGCGCCTCGGCGACGGGCACCCCGAGCAGCGGCGCCAGGAACCGCCCGGTGTGCGAGCGCGGCTCGCTCGCCACGTGCTCGGGCGTCCCGGCCACCAGCAGCTCCCCGCCGCCGTCGCCGCCCTCGGGGCCGAGGTCGAGCACCCAGTCGGCCGTCTTCACGATGTCGAGGTTGTGCTCGATCACGACCACGGTGTTGCCCGCGTCGACCAGCCGCTCGAGCACGCCGAGCAGCTTCTTGATGTCGTCGAAGTGGAGCCCCGTCGAGGGCTCGTCCAGCACGTAGAACGTGCGGCCGGTGGAGCGCTTGCCCAGCTCGCGCGCCAGCTTGACCCGCTGCGCCTCGCCGCCCGACAGCGTGGGCGAGGGCTGCCCGAGCGCCACGTAGCCCAGGCCCACGTCCTCCAGCGTCTGGAGCAGGCGCAGGATCTTGGGGTGGTTGCGGAACACGTCGCAGGCCTCGGCCACCGTCATGTCGAGCACGTCGGCGATCGTCTTGCCCTGGTAGGTGACCCGCAGCGTGGCCTCGTTGAAGCGGCGCCCCCCGCACTCCGAGCAGGTCACGAACACGTCCGCCAGGAAGTGCATCTCGATCTGCTTGACGCCCGAGCCCTCGCACCCCTCGCAGCGGCCGCCCTTGACGTTGAACGAGAACCGCCCCTTCTCGAACCCGAACGCGCGGGCCTCGGGCAGGCTGGCGAAGAAGTCGCGGATCAGGTCGAACAGCTTGACGTAGGTCGCCGGGTTGGAGCGCGGCGTGCGGCCGATCGGCTGCTGGTCGATCGCGATCACCTTGTCGATCGCCGCCAGCCCCTCGATCCCGCCGTGCTCGCCCACGTGGGTCGTCTCGCCGTGGAGGTGGCGCTGCAGCCCCGGGAGCAGGATCTGGTTGACGAGCGTCGACTTGCCCGCGCCCGACACGCCGGTGACGCAGGTCATGACACCCAGCGGGAAGGCGGCGTCGACCCCGCGCAGGTTGTTCTCGCGCGCGCCGCGGATCGTGATCGCCCGCTTGGGGTCGACCGGGCGGCGCCGCGCCGGCACGGGGATCTCGAGCGCGCCCGACAGGTACTTGCCCGTGAGCGAGCGCGGGTCGCGCTCGAGCTCGGCGGGGGTCCCGGCCGCGGTCACCTCGCCCCCGTCGCGCCCCGCGCCCGGGCCGAAGTCGAGGATCCAGTCGGCGCGCTCGATCGTCTCGCGGTCGTGCTCGACCACCACGATCGTGTTCCCCTTGTCGCGCAGGTGCTCGAGGGTCGTGATCAGCTTGCTGGCGTCGCGGGCGTGCAGCCCGATCGAGGGCTCGTCGAGCACGTAGATCACGCCCGACAGCTCGCTCCCGATCTGCGAGGCGAGCTGGATCCGCTGCCCCTCCCCGCCCGAGAGCGAGGGCCCCGGGCGGCTGAGCGAGAGGTAGTCGAGCCCGACGTCCTCCAAGAAGCGCAGCCGGTTGCGGATCTCCTTGAGCAGCTCGCCCGCGATCTGGCGCTGCTCGGCGTCGAAGGCGCCCGTCAGCGAGTCGACCCAGCGCGCCGTGTCGGCGACCGAGCAGTCGCACACCGACGCGATGTTCTCGCCGCCCACCCGGACCGCCATGCTCTCGGCCCGCAGGCGCGAGCCGCCGCAGCTCGTGCAGGGGCGGTAGGCGTGGAACTGCGAGTAGTAGCTCTGCCGCTCCTCGGAGTGGGTCTCGAGCAGCCGCCGCTTCATCTGCGGCAGCACGCCCTCCCAGCGGGCGCGGTAGGTGCGCGAGCCGCCCCAGGAGACCGGGATCCGCTTGCTGCCGAGGCCGTACAGCACGACCTCCTGCTGCTTCTTGGTCAGCTCGGACCACGGCCGGTCGAGGTCGATCTTGCACTCGCGCGCCAGCGCCACCACGAGCTGCGCGGTCCAGCTCGTGGCCTCCTCGAAGGCGTCCTTGGGCCACACGACCACCGCGCCCGCGCGGATGCTCTTGCTCGGGTCGGGGACGACGCGGGCCGGGTCCATCTCGAGGGTGTGGCCCAGGCCGTTGCAGGCGCTGCACAGCCCCTGGGGCGAGTTGAACGAGAACGACTGCGGCGTCAGGTCGGGGAACGAGATCCCGCAGGCCTCGCAGGCGAGCCGCTCGGAGTAGATCGTCTCGTGGCCGTCGTCGACGAGCGACAGCACCAGCCGCCCGCCGCCCAGGCGGAGGGCCGCCTCGACCGAGTCGGTCAGGCGCGCCTCCTGGCCGCGCTTGATCACGAGCCGGTCGACCACCGCCTCGAGCGTGTTCTTCTTGCGCTTGTCGAGCTTCTCCAGCCCGTCGAGGGCCAGGACCTCGCCGTTGACCCGCACGCGCACCAGGCCCTCGCGCCGCAGCGCGCCCAGCTCCTCGCGGAACTCGCCCTTGCGGTTCTCGATCCGCGGCGCGAGCAGGAGGGCCTTGGCGCCCGCCGGGAGCGCGGCCAGCTTGCGCACGATCTGCTGAGCGCTCTGGGCCTCGACCTTCCGGTCGCAGGAGGGGCAGTGTTGCGTGCCGAGCCGCGCGAACAAGACGCGCAGGTAGTCGTGGATCTCGGTGATCGTGCCCACCGTCGAGCGCGGGTTGACCGAGGCCGCCTTCTGCTCGACCGCGATGCTGGGCGAGAGCCCCTGGATCTTGTCGAACTTGGGCTTCTCCTTCTGCCCCAGGAACTGCCGCGCGTAGGCGGACAGGCTCTCCACGAACCGCCGGCGCCCCTCGGCGTAGATCGTGTCGATCGCGAGCGAGGACTTGCCCGACCCCGAGGGGCCGGTGAACACCACCAGCCGCTTCTTGGGCACGGCCACCGTGATGCCCTTGAGGTTGTGCTCCCTCGCCCCGATGACGAGGATCTCGTCCGGCTCCAAGGCCCCCTCCAGCGCGCCGACCGCGTCGCGGCCCGGAGCTTAGCACGCGTGGGCGGGGGGGCCGATTTCAGGGTCAGTCAGTTCCAGCGGCGCAGGATCCGCAGGTCCGAATCCTGGAGCACGATCAGGTCGGGGCGTCCGTCGCCCGTGAGCGGCGCGACCCCGACGAGCCCGCGCCAGTCGTACACATCCTCGCGCGTGACCCGGTACGGCGCCTCCAGGCCTCCCAGCCCGTCGTTGAGAGCGGCCCAAGCGCCGACATCGTCTCCCGACACGACGTCGAGGTCCCCGTCCGCCTCGAGG
>CAZMSZ010000461.1:0-5598 GCA_964569055.1 uncultured Planctomycetota bacterium
GCCGCGCTACGAGGACCCGCAGGCGCCGCCGCGCGCGGCGGTGTATCACGACCCGAGCGGGCGGCGGATCCTGCACGTCGGCCCGCTGGACGCCGAGGCGAGCGCGCTGCACGCGGCCACGCAGCGCGAGCAGGACACGTTCCTGCTCTACACCGCGATCACCAGGGCGGTCGCGCGGGTGGTGCTCCCCTACGTGCCGTGGGACGCGCGGGAGGGGCGCTGGAGCTATCCGCGTCTGGCGGGCTCGTTCTACGAGCCGCTCAACCTGCGCCTGCGAACGCTCGTCGGCGCGCGCGAGCACGACCCCGCGCTCGCGGCGCGCTTCGCGCACGAGCGCGTGCGCCGCGATCCCCGAGCCGGCGCGGCGACCGGCTCTGGCGACCTCGCGGCCCTCGCGACCTGGCGCCCCTCGCCCGCGCTGGCCGAGGCGCTCGCGGCGGACGCGCGCGCGCTCGACGCTCGGCGCGCGCTCGTGGCGCGCCACCGCGCGCGGCGGGTGGTCTCGTACTCCAGCCTCAAGCGGGCAGAGGTCGCGAGCGCGGCGCTGGCGGCGGAGCCGCTCGAGGCCGCGCCCGGCGAGGAGGGCGCGCCCGCGCTCGGCACCGACCTCCTCCCCGGGGGGCGCGAGGTGGGCAACCTCGTGCACGCGATCCTGGAGCAGGTCGACCTCGCGAGGGTGGGCGCCGCCGAGGGCGCGGCGAGCTGGGGCGCGCTCCCCGAGGTGCGCGCGCTGCTCGAGGCGGAGGGCGCGCGCTACGGGCTGGCGGCGGCGCAGCTCGAGGTCGTGCGCGACCTCGTCTACCGCACGCTGACCCGCGAGCTCGACCTCGGCGGCCTGCGCCTCCCGGGGCTGTGGCGGGCGACCTGTCGGCGCGAGGTCGACTTCCGCGTGCCGCTGCCGGGCGCGGCGCCGGGGGGCGGGGCCGCGGGCCTGGACGGGTCGGGCGAGGGCCCGCGGCTCGAGCGCGGGGCGCTGGTCGGCGCGCTCGACGCGCTGGTGCGCTGGACGCCGCCCGGCGGGCCGCCCCTGCTGCTCGGCCTCGACTGGAAGAGCGACGCGCTCGAGGACTACGCGCCCGCCGCGCTCGAGGCGCGGGTGGCGCAGGACTACGCGATCCAGCGCGCGGCGTACTCGTACGTGGTCGCCCGGCTGGCGGGCGCGCGCCGGCCCGAGGACCTCGCGGCGCTCGACGTGCGGCTGGGCTACGTGTTCGTGCGCGCGACCGGCGCCCCCGGCGGCGGCCCGGCGCACGGGCTGCGCGTCACGCGCGTCGACCCGGCCGCGTTCGCGCGGGCCGAGCGGTTCTTGCAGGAGGTGGGGGCGTGAGGCGGCCCGGGCTGTCGGCGGCGGGGGCCGCGCGGCGCGCCTGCGGCGAGCTCGCGCCCGGGGAGGCGGCCTTCGAGGCCGCGCTGGCGCCGGTCGCGGCGCGGCTGCCCGAGCTGGGGCTCGAGCCCGAGCTGCTGCAGCTCGCGCGCGAGGTGGCGGCGCTGGCCCCGGGCCTGCACCCGCCCGACCGCCTGGCCACGATCCTGCTCGTGCTCGCCGTGCTGGCGGGCGAGCAGCAGGGGAGCGCGCGCGTGGGTTGGGAGCAGCCGGGCCTCCTGGAGGAGGTCGCCACGGCCCTCGACGCGTCGCTGGCTCCGCTCGAGGGGCGAGAGCCGGGGCCCGCGGCGGCCGAGGCCGCGGCGCTCGCCGCGCGCGCGCGGGTGCTCCTGGCGAGCGGCGCATTGGACGCGCTGGTGGGGGACGCGCCGGCCGCGAGCGGGCCGGGCCTCCTGCGGCCGTTCGTGCGCGAGGGCGCGTGGGTCGCCTCACAGGCCGCCTGGGCGCGCGAGCGGCGGCTCGCGGTCCGCCTCGCGGCCCGGCTCACGCGCGCGCATCCGCCCTGCGACGCCGAGCGCCTCGAAGGCGCCCTCGCCGAGGTCCGCCAGGTCGGCGCGTTCGCGCTCAGCCCCGCGCAGGAGCGCGCGCTCGCGACCCCGTTCCGCGGCGGGGCCGGCGGCGGGCCGAGCGGCGTGAGCCTGATCGTCGGCCCGCCCGGCTCGGGGAAGACCGCCACCGTGGCGGCGCTGCTGCGCCTCGCGCTGCGCCTCGCGCTCGCGCCCGAGGAGGTCGCGCTGGCGGCGCCCACCGCCAAGGCCGCCCGGCGCATGGGCGAGGCGCTGGCGCAGGTCCTGGCGCCCCTGGAGCTCACCGGCGGGGCGGCGAGCGCGCCCGACGCGCGCCTGGTGGCGGCGCCGCCCACGCCGACCACCCTCCACCGGCTGCTCGGCGCGCGCGCCCACCGGCGCGGCGGGTTCCGCCACGGGCCGACCCGGCCCCTCGCGCAGCGCCTGGTGATCGTCGACGAGCTGAGCATGCTCGACCTCGAGCTGGCGGACGCGCTGCTCGCCGCCCTGCGGCCCGACGCGCTCCTGGTCGGGCTGGGTGACCCCGAGCAGCTCCCGGCGGTGGGGGTCGGCGCGGTGCTGGCGGAGCTGACCCGCGCGGACGGGCCCCGCGTGCCGCGGCTCGAGGCGGCGGTGTGCGCGCTGACGGCCGTGTTCCGGGCGGGCGGCGACGACGCGGCGCAGCTGCTGGGCGTGGCGGACGCGCTCCGGCGCGGGGACGCCGCGGCGTTACTGGACGGGCCGCCCGGGCCGGCCCGCCTGCGCGAGCGCGCGCGCGCCGCCGAGGTGACGGGCCAGGGGGTCGAGGCGCTGCTCCTCGGGGAGGACGCGGACGACGCGGAGGCCACCCTGGGCGCGTTCGTCGACCGCTGGTCCGAGGCGCTCGGCGCCGAGCTCGACCCGGCCGCCCTGAAGGCGACCTATCGGCTCGAGCCCGACGGGACCCTGGCGACCGAGCACGAGCCGACCCTCCGCGCGCTGTTCGCCGCCGGCGCCCGGCGCCAGCTCCTGGCCGCGCTCCACGGCGGGCCGCGCGGGGTGGAGTCCCTCAACGGCGCGCTCCACGCTCGCCACCTGGCGCGGCTGGCGCTGCCCTCGACCCACGGCTTCGCGGTGGGCGACCCCCTCCTGATCACCGCCAACGACCACGCGCTCGGGCTCCTCAACGGGGACGTCGGCCGGCTGCTCCTCGCCGCCGCGCCCCACGACCGCGCGCCGCGGCCGGTCGCCGTGTTCGAGCGCCCCGGCGGCGGCTACGCCGCGTTCCCGCCGGGGGCGCTGGCCGGACGCCTCACCCTCGCCTGGGCGCTCACGGTCCATCGCGCGCAGGGCTCCGAGTACGACGAGGTCGCGCTGGTCCTCCCCGACCGGCCGATCCCGCTGGTGACGCGCGCGCTCCTCTACACCGCGCTCACCCGCGCCCGGCGCGGCGCCGTCGTGGTGGGCCGGCGCGAGGTGCTGGCCGCGGCGATCGCGCGCGCGCCGCGGCGCGGGTCGGGGCTGCGGCAGGCGCTGGCCCAGGCCTGCACGTAGTAGGCCGCGCTCCCGGGCTGGTAGGACCGCGGGACGTCGGCGAAGCTCGCGCCATGAGCGAGGTCGTCGCGGCATTGGCGGACGAGGCGCGGGCGACCCCGCACGCGCGCCCGGGGATCGAGGCCCTGTCGCGGCGCGCAGCCGACGCGGGTCAGGCGGCGTTCGGCGAGGCGGTCGCGGCGCTCCTCGGCGCGCACGACCCGGGCGCGGTCGCGCTCCTCCTGGCCGGCGCGGCCGTGGGCTTCCCGCTCGACCCCGCGCAGGTCCGCCGCGCGCTCGCGCTGACCCACGACCTCACCCATCTCGCCCTGTTGGCCGGCCGCTGCGGCGCGGCCACGGTCGACGTGCTCACGGCCGCGGCCCGCATGGCGCACCAGGACGCGGAGTGGCGGCTGGTGTCGGCTCTGCTCGCGGCCGAGCGGGTGGCGGCCGGGGGCGCGACCGCGCCGCGCGAGCTGTTGGCCGAGCTGCGCATGCACGCCCGGCTCGACTACGAGCCGGAGCTGGCCTACATGGTGGGGCTGGCCGCGGAGGCCTTGCAGGACCCGGGCCTGGAGGAGCTGGCCGGCGACTGGCGCGAGGCGGCCTGCCGCGGGCGCGGCCCGGCGCACATGCGCGAGCGCCTGCTTGGCCGGTTGAGCCTCGACATGGAGGTGCTCGCGGCGCTCCCCGCCGAGCCGCCCGTGCGCGCCGTCGCGGCGGGGTTCACGGTGCGCCGCGCGACCGAGAAGGTCGGGCGCAACGACCCCTGCCCGTGCGGGAGCAAGAAGAAGTACAAGAAGTGCTGCGAGGGGAAGGACCGCGCGCGCAACGCCGAGGCCTCACCGGTCCCGGGCGTGACGCTGGCCGAGTACCTCGCCGACCCCGGGCGCTACCTCCGTCCCGAAGACGTGCACCGCCTCGGCCCCGCCGAGCTGGCGCGGCTCGACCTCGCCAAGCTCCCCACCCTCCACTTGATCACGGCGATCCGCCGCCAGGCGCTGCTCGAGCAGTGGGACCGCGCCGAGCAGGGGCTCGACGTGCTCGCCGAGCGGACCGACCTGCCTGGGGAGTCGTCCGCGTGGGAGTATCGCCTGGAGGTGATCGACGACGCGCTGCGGGTCGGCGCGACGGACGTCGTCGCGCGACAGCGCGCCAAGGTCGAGGCGGAGGGCGGGAGCGAGGCGATCGGCGACCTCGAGCTCGAGCTCGAGCTGCGCGCGCCCACCGCCGAGACGGTGGGGCGGCTCGACGCCGCCGCGCTCGAGGCGCTGCGCGCGCCCGAG
Source organism: uncultured Planctomycetota bacterium (assembly GCA_964569055.1). GTDB lineage: Bacteria > Planctomycetota > J058 > J058 > J058 > JAWLGW01. The sequence goes on from CAZMSZ010000461.1 coordinate 4,689, forward strand.
GGGCACGGCGCGATCGACCTCGCCTACGCGCTGCTCGAAGCCTTCCCGGCGCTCGGGATCCTGGTGGCGCGCGGCGCGATCGACCCCGCGCGGGTGCTCGACTCCGAGACGCTGCTCGACGAGATCGAGCGCGCCCGCGACCTGCTCGGCCTGTCGCCCGACGACTCGGCCGGACGCGCCTACGACGACGCCCTCGCCACGCGCGAGCGCCGCGAGGCGGAGGCGGGCACCGAGGCGCGCGAGCGCGAGGAGCTGCTCGCCGAGGCGCAGCGCCTGCGCAAGGAGCTGCAGGCCGCGCACCAGCGCGCGCAGGAGGCGGAGCGGCAGGCGAGCGCGCGCCCCGAGCGAGCGGCCGGCGCGCCGGAGGCGCGCCCCACCGGCAAGGTCGACGCGACGGAGCGCGCCGAGCTCGAGCGGCTGCGGGCCAAGGTCGACGAGCTCAAGCAGGAGGTCGCCGACCGCAACCGCGAGCGACGCCAGCTCCGGCGCGAGCTCGACGATGCGCGGCGCGCGCTCGAGGAGCGGCCCGAGTCCGCGCCCACGCGCGAGCCGGCGACCCGCGGCGACGAGGCGCCCGACCCTGGCGAGCTCCCGCTGCCCGAGGAGGCGACCCGCGGCGTCCTGCCGCCCGCCCTCGCCGCCGCAGCCGAGCAGGCGCTGCATCGCGTGCCGACCCGCGTGGCCCAGCACGCCCTCCGCCTGATCGGCGCGCTCGCCGCGGGCGAGCCGACCGCCTGGCGCGGGGTCAAGCGCCTGCGCGACAAGGACGGCCTCCTGTCGGCGCGGGTCGGGATCCACTACCGCCTGATCCTGCGCGCCGACGCGCGCACCGCCCGCCTCGACGTGCTCGACTTCGTCCCGCGCGAAGGCTTCGACACCGCGCTGCGCCGGCTGTCGGGGTAGTCGGCTT
>CAZMSZ010000462.1:0-5575 GCA_964569055.1 uncultured Planctomycetota bacterium
GGGTGGACGAGCCGGACGCGGCGCGCGGCGGCGCGGCCACGGCCGCGCTCGTCGCGGCGGCGCTCGCGCTCGCCCAGGCGGCGGGCGTCGCGCCGCCGGTGCGGTTCGACCCGGCGCGGCTCCCCGTCGCGGCGCTGGCGGAGGTGCAGCAGGACCTCTCCCGGTTCGAGGGCCCCTGCCTCAACGCCTACGCCTGGGGCGGGGTGGTCGCCTACGCGCTCTACCCCGAGCGCCTGGCGTACGTGAACGGGTTCAACGACCACTACGGCCCCGAGCGCCTGGCCGAGGCCCGGACCCTGCTCGATCGTCGCGACGGCTGGGAGGCGATCCTGGCGGCGCGGGGCTTTCGCTGGGCGCTGCTCCCCAAGGGCGCGCCGCTGACCGTCGCGCTCGCAGCGCGGCCGGAGTGGGCGGTCGTCCACGCCGACCCGCTCGCCACCTTGCTCGTGCGCGAGCGCGTCGTCCCCGCTGGAGGCGAAGGCTCCGGCCGCCTACGATGAGCGCGTGAGCGCCTGGGACTACGTGATCGTCGGGTCGGGGTTCGGCGGGAGCGTCTCGGCGCTGCGCCTCGCCGAGAAGGGCTACCGGGTGTGCGTGCTCGAGAAGGGCCGCCGCTTCGCCCCTCGCGACTTCCCGCGCACCAACTGGGACCTGCGCCGCTGGCTGTGGCTGCCGCGGATCGGCTGGCGCGGCCTGTTCAAAATGACCTTCCTCCCCCACGTCACGGTGCTCTCGGGCGTCGGGGTGGGCGGCGGGTCGCTCGTGTACGCCAACACGCTCCCGGTCCCCAAGGGCGAGTTCTTCCGCGCCGCCTCCTGGGGGGACCTCGCCGACTGGGAGGCGGAGCTCGCGCCGCACTACGAGACGGCGCAGCGCATGCTGGGCGCCACCGAGAACCCCCAGCGGACGTACGCCGATCAGGTGCTCGGCGAGGTCGCGAGCGAGGTGGGCCGCGCCGAGGCGTTCGGGCCGACGCGGGTGGCGGTCTACTTCGGCCGGCCGGGCGAGACGGTCCCCGACCCCTACTTCGGCGGCGCGGGCCCGGCGCGCACTGGCTGCACCGCGTGCGGCGGCTGCATGCTCGGCTGCCGGGTCGGCGCCAAGAACACGCTCGACAAGAACTACCTGTGGTTCGCCGAGCGGGCGGGCGCGCTGGTGCGGCCCGAGTCGGAGGTCGTGCGGGTCCGCCCCGAGCCGGGCGGCGGCTATCGGGTCGACGTCGTCGAGCGCCGGCGCCGGCGGCGCGTGTACCGCGCCAGGAACGTGGTGTTCGCGGGCGGCGTCATGGGCACGGTCGACCTGCTCCTGCGGCTGCGCGAGCGCGGCGACCTGCCCGACCTCTCGCCGCGGCTGGGGGAGTTCGTGCGCACCAACTCCGAGGCCCTGATCGGCGTGGTCAGCGCTCGCCGCGACCGCGACCTCTCGCGCGGGATCGCGATCACCTCGATCCTGCACACCGACGAGCACTCGCACCTCGAGCCCGTGCGCTACCCGGCCGGCTCGGGCTTCTTCCGGTTGATGGGCCTGCCTCACGTCGCGGGCGGCTCGCTCCCGGTGCGCCTGCTCGCCATGCTCGGTGAGGTGCTCCGTCATCCGATCCGCACCCTGCGCGCCTACCTCGTGCCCGACTGGGCCAAGAACACGCTGATCCTGCTCTACATGCGCACCCTGGACGGCCACCTCAGCCTGCGGCGCGGGCGCTCGCCGTTCACCGGCTTCGCCCGCGGCCTCACCACCGCGCTCGCCGAGGGGCCGGCGCCCGCGGCCTCGATCCCCGAGGCGACCGACCTCGCCTGGCGCGTGGCGGCCAAGGTCGATGGCGTGCCGCAGTCCATGGCGACCGAGACCCTGCTCGGGATCCCGACCACGGCCCACGTGCTCGGCGGCTGCTGCATGGGCCGGAGCGCGGCCGAGGGCGTGATCGACGCGGACCACCGCGTGTTCGGCTACGACGGGCTGTACGTGATCGACGGCTCGGCCGTCTCGGCCAACCCCGGGGTGAACCCCTCGCTCACGATCACGGCCCTGGCCGAGCGCGCCATGAGCAAGATCCCGCCGAAGGCGACCGCGCCCGGAGCCTCCTGATGCTCGAGCTCCTGCTGGGCGCGGCCGTGCGGCTCGCGCTGCTGGTCGGCGCGGTCAAGCTGTTCGTGTGGGCGCGCCGGCGCGAGAAGGCGGCCCGCACGCGCTGGCGCCGGCGGGTCGGGCTGACGCTGTTCTTGCTGCCGCTGATCCTGTGGGTGGCCGAGCTCCTGCTGCCCGACGCGCTGCAGCCGCTCGTCGCCGCCTTGCGCGCGGTGGAGCGGGGGATCGACGCCGGCCTGGCCTACGTGATCGGCAAGGGCCAGCAGGAGCTGCAGGGGATCTGGCGGCTCGCGGTCAAGCCCATGGTCTACGCCGGGTTCTACGGCGGCGCCGGCGTGCTGATCGGCTGGCCGCTCGACGCGCTGCGCGCTCGGCGCGAGGCGCGCGAGGCCGAGGCCGCGCAGCAGGCGGGGCAGGTCAGCGAGCCGGAGGCGCGGTAGCCGGGCTCTCGATCGCGATCAGCTCGAAGGACGGCTCGCCGCCCGGCTCCTCGACGCGGATCACCCCCGGGAAGGCCACCCCCTCCGGCCCGCGCGCCCAGAACACGCGCCGACCCGCGCGCGCCTCGACCCGGCAAGGGAGCGCGCGCTCGCCCACGTCGAGTGTGACGTCCTCGCCCTCGGGGAGCGCAGGAGCGGGGCGGCTGGCGAAGCGCAGCACGAGCGGCTCGCCGACCGGGGCGCCCGCGACGGTCGTGCGCACCTCGTAGCGCACCCCCGCGGGCTCGAGCCCCAGCACGGTCAACGTCTGCTCCGCGCCGGCCGCCAAGCGGAAGCGATGAACCGAGCCGACCACCGCGGGCGCCGTGGCCGCCGCCCGCTCGGCCTCCGCGCGGCCGCCCGGGCAGCCGGCCGCGGCCAGGGCGACGAGGGCGGCGAGGATCAAGGCGGGCGCGCCGTTGGGAGTCACGCTCCGGAACGTAACGGACGGCGAGCGCTCGCGCACTCGCCGTCCGTCGTCCGTCAGGGTCGACCGCCGAGGCGGCCGGCCAGCGTGGGTCGATTACTCGATCGACTTGAGCACGCTGACGACGTTCTCGCCCTGCATGGTCTTGACGCCGCCGGGGGCGAACGTCATCGAGGTCCAGGACTTGGTCCCGGCGTTCTCGTAGACCTTGCACTCGAACTTCACGCCGCTGACCTCGATGGTCTCGGTCGCGACGGGCTCGGGCGCCGCCGCGGGGGTCGCCGTGGTGTCGGCCGGGGCCGCCGCCGCGAGCGGGTAGGCGCCCTCGCCGGGCGTCTTGGTCTCGGTGCCGGCCACGTTCATGATGGTGGTCGTCTTGTACTTGATCTCGACGCCCGGCTTGATCTCGGTGATCTCGTAGATCATCTTCATGCCGTTGGTCATCTCGTAGGTGTACTTCTGCCCCACCTTGACGTGCGAGATGTCCATCCCGGTCTCGCTCTTCTCGTCGGTGGCGGCGGCGTCACCGCCGTCGGTCGCGGCGTCGGTGGCCGCGCCGTCGGTCGCGGGCGTGTCAGTGGCGGCGCCCCCGTCCTTCGGCGGCGGGCAGCCCATCAGAAGTCCGGTGAGCGCCAGGATGGCGGCGGTGCTGGTCAGCTTGCGCATGGTCTTACCTCTCCCCCTTGCGTAAGGTCTAGGAACGGCGCTGCCAACGAGGCGAACCGCCGTGTGAGGCGCAAGTGTCCGGCATCTCCGCGGGTGATGCAAGGGGCCATCGTGGACGGCGGTCCCCGTCCTGGGCGTGCCTGTACGTCGCCCTGCTGGGGTCCTTCGCCGGCGCCAATCGCGCTCACGCGGACGAGTTACGCTGCCCGCTCGACGGCGGTGTGCTGGGGCCGCCCGCTTCGAGCTGGAACCTCGCCGGCGGGGTGGACGCGGACGGGTGCGGCTGGAGCCTCGACGCCGAGGGGCGGCGGCGCGCGACCAGCCCGCAGGCGGTCGTGGGGTGCGGCGGCTGCGGGGCGGCCTTCCGGCGCGACCTCGTCCCCGCCGCGCTCTCGCCGGCGGAGGTCGCGGCGGTCCGGAGCGCGGCGGCCAGCGTGGGCCCGCGCGCCAGCGCCGAGCAGCGGCGCTGCGAGGTCGCGGCCGCGGTGGCGCGCGCGCTCGACCCGCCGCAGGCAGCGGCGCTCGCGGGCGAGCTGCTGCTGCGCGCGGCCCACGCGGCGCGCGCGCACGCCCTCGCCGACGGCCCCGACGAGGGCTACGCCCCCCGCGACCTGGCGGAGGCGCGCGAGCAGCTCGCGGCCCTGGCGGCGCGCGCCACGCGGCGGGCTCGCGACGCGGAGCCGGTGCGCACGATCGACGCCGCGCTGGCCGAGCTCGAGGCCGCGCGCGTCGCGCGGAGCTCCGCAGCGGCCGATCCGGGCGAGCCCGCCGGCTCGGTGGGCGCGCGCCTGCGCGCCTCGCGCGCGGCGGCCGAGCTCGCCGCGCTCGAGCGGCGCCTGCTCGAGGAGCGCGCCGTCGCCCTCGAGGCGGCGCGCGCCCGCGAGCCCGCCACTCGGGAGGAGCTCCGCCTGGCGCTCCTGCGCGCCCGCCTGCGCTGGGGCGACCCGACCGGACGTGCCGAGGAGGTCGCGGCGTTGCGCGCGCAAGCGCCGGCCCTGAACGCGCTCCTCGACCGATTCGTCGCGGGCTGCACCGAGGAGGCGAGGCTGCTCGCGGCCGCGGGCGCGGCCTTGCGCGCGGCTGCGGAGGAGAGCGCCGACCCGGCGGAGCGCGCGCGGCTCGCGCTCTTGGCGGCGGAGTGCGCGCGCCGCCGCGGCGCGCGCGACGAGGCGCGCGCGCTGCTCGCGCTGGCCGCCGCCGCGGCGCCCGGCTCCGCCGACGTCGAGCAGGCGCGCGCCCTGCTGGGGCCCTGACGTGCGCCGGCCCGCGCGCCTGGGGAACGCGTTCGCCGTCGCGCTGCTGCTGGCGTTGGTCGGGGCGATCACCTTCGCGCTCGAGCGCGCGCTCGAGGCGACGCGCGCCGAGGAGGAGCGCGCGCGGCGCGGCGACGCGCTCGTCGACGCCGCGGCGGACCTGGCGGACCTCGCGGGGAAGGCGCGCGAGCTGGCGGGCGCGGTCGCTGCGCTCGACGAGCTGGCGCGAGTCGCCGACGGGCGCACTTCGCGCGAGGCGCGCGCGCAGAGCTTCCGGCGCCTCGACCGTCACCTCGCGCGCCTCGCGGCCGACGAGGCCGTGTTGGCGCTCGAGGCCCGCCGCGAGGGCGTCGGGCTGCCGCTCGTCGCCTACGACCGCTATGCCGGTCCACCGCTCCTGGCCCCGAGCCCCCTCCCGCCCCTCGCGCGCGAGGCGCTCGCCGGCGCCGACGCGGCGCTCCTGATCGAGCCGGGCCCCCGAGGACCCGTGCTGCGGGCGGCCGTGGCGCGGCCGGGCACGAGGTTGGTCGTGGTGGCGACGCTGGACGCTGGCGCCGCCCTGGCCCGCTGCGAGGCCGCGGCGGGCGGCGGCGCCTGGGCGCTCCTCGCCAGCGGGCGGCCGCTGTGGCCGCCCGGGGCCGCGCCGCCCGCGCGGCCGCTGCACG
>CAZMSZ010000463.1:0-5574 GCA_964569055.1 uncultured Planctomycetota bacterium
GCGCCCGTGAGGAGGCCGAGCGCCTCGCTCGCGAGGCCGAGGAGCAGCGCGCCCGTGAGGAGGCCGAGCGCCTCGCTCGCGAGGCCGAGGAGCAGCGCGCCCGCGAGGAGGCCGAGCGCCTCGCCCGCGAGGAAGAGGAGCGTCGCGCCGCCGAGGCCGCGGCCGCCGCCGAGGCCGCGAGCACCGAGGGCGAGACCGCCATGGCCGAAGGCGAGCCCGCCGCGACCGACGGCGAGACCGCCACGGCCGAAGGCGAGACCGCCGCGACCGAGGGCGAGGCTCCGGCTGAAGGCGAGACCGCCATGGCCGAGGGCGAGAACGCCGCGGCCGAGGGTGAGGCCGAGGCCGCTCCGACCGAGGGCGAGACCGCCGCGGCCGAGGGTGAGGCCGAGGGTGAGACCGCCGCGACCGAGGGCGAGGCCGCCGAGGATGAAGGCGAGGCCAGTAGCTCGAGCGCGACCGCGGAGGTCCCGCCGCAGGTGAAGCCCGAGTACACGCCCGAGCAGATCGCCGAGCTGCGCAAGACTCCCGAGGGGCTCGGTCGGCTCCTGTTCGAGGCGATCCGCTGGGGGATCGGGGACGTGTTCCTCGCCAGCTGGGTCGACAAGGAGGACGCCGACGCGCTCGCCGGCGACAAGGCCGACCAGTACTACACGTACGCCAAGCGCGCCCGGAACGCCGCCTGGCTCAAGCTCCGCAGGGAGCACAAGGAAGCGCACCGGGGCGAGTTCCTGCGCGTCGAGGCGGAGATCGTCACCAAGGAGCAGGGGGGACCGCGGCAGGTGCGGGACGGGCGGATCGTGTATCGCCTCGACGGCGAGGAGCGCTCGATGCCCCTGTCCGTGTTGCTCGAGGTCGGGGACGGTTGGAAGGCGTTGAAGCTGCTCCCCTGAGCAGGCCCGTCGCGAGGCAGCTCCCTCGCGTGCTCCGCGCCGCCGCCCTCGCCGTCGGCGTCCTCGCGAGCGCGCCGGCCGCGGCCCTCGAGGCCGAGGCGCGGCTCGGGATCGACGGCCGCGTGGGGGGGAGCTGGACCCCCCTCGAGGTCGTCCTGCGGGCCGCTCCCGGCGAGCCGCCCCTGCGCGGCCGCGTGAGCGTCACCCTGCGCGGCCTGGCGCCCTGCGTGGCTCCCTTCGCGCTCGAGCCCGGCGCCTCGGCGCGGGTGCAGCTCGAGGTGCCGGTCCTGCCCGGGCAGGCCTACACGGTGCGGATCGAGCACGCGGGCGGCGCGCTGCTGCGCACCGTCGAGCCGGCGAGCTGGGAGGCGGTCACCGACGACGAGCGCTGGATCGTGATCGCCGACCCCGACGCGCTGGCGATCGCGAGCGCGATCCCGGGCCGGCGCTGCCTGGCGCGCCCCTCGCCCGAGCGGCTGCGCGGCTACGGCGCCCGCGTCCTGCGAGGCGTGACCGCGCTCGTCCTCCCGCTCGACGACCGCGACCCCGGCCTGCACGAGCTGGTGCGCGACCCGGCCGCCCTGGCCGCGATCGCTCAGTTCGTCCGCGCCGGCGGACGGCTGCTGCTCCTGCCCCGCGCCGGCGCCCCACCTCCCCCGGCCGAGCTCCTCGGTGCGCTCCTCCCGCTCGCGGCGCTCGCGCCGACGGCCGTGCCGCGAGCGGAGCTCGACGCGCTGCTCGAGCGCGCCGAGGGCGACGTCGCGGCGAGCGAGCTGCCCGCGCTCGAGGGTCGCCTGGCGCCCGGAGCTCGCTGGCTTCACCACACGGGCCGGCACGGCGTGCTCGCCGAGCGGCGCCTCGGCGCGGGGGCGAGCCTGCTGTTGACCGTCGACCCCGACCTGCCGGCGCTGCGGGGCGCCCCGCGCCTGGGCGCGTTCATTGGGTCTGCCCTGGGCGAGCGCGCCGAGGGCCCCGCCCCGGGGCTCGACCACCTCGCGCCCGGCCTCGAGGCCCTCGGCCAGGAGGTGCTCGAGGCGCGGGCCCCCGCGGGCCCGCTGGCGGTCGGCGCGGTCGCGCTCGTGCTGCTGCTGCACCTGCTCCTGCTCGGACCCGTCGCCGCGCGCTGGTCGCGGCGTCGCGGCCCGTGGGGCGGGCTCCTCCTGCCGGCCGGCGCCTCGCTCGCCCTGGCCGCGGCGGTGTTCGCGACGGGCGCGCTCCTGCGCGCGGGACGACGGGGGGAGGTCCGCGCGCTCGAGCTCGCCGTGCAGCGCGGCGAGGGGCCCGTCGTCGCGCAGGTCGAGCTCGGCGTCCTGGCGGACGCCTCGGGGCCGGTCGAGCTCGAGCTCGACCCGGGCTGGGTCCCGCTGCTGCGGCGCCGCGGGCTCCAGCAGGCGCTCCACTTCCGCGCGCCCCCCGCCGCGCTGTCGTTCCTCGACGGGCGGGCCGCGCGCTTCGGCCCCCTCCCGCTCTCCGCCGGCGAGGCGGCGCGCGTGGGGTTCGTGGCCGACGACGCGCCGCGCCTCCCGGCCGCGCTCACGCGCGAAGGCCCCGCCTGGCGGCTCCGCTGCGAGACCCCGCTCCTGGGAGCGGTCGGGGTGCGCCTCGGCGACGCCGGCGCGCGCTGGTCGCCCCTCGCGCTCGACCCCGACCGCCGCGGCGCCCGCTGGCTCGAGCAGGACGGCCGCCCCGTCCCGCCGCTCCCCGACGGGGTCGCGCCGCCGCTGACGCTCGACCCCTTCCGTGACGAGGACGCGGCCCGCCGAGAGCTGCTGGTGGCGGCGGCGAGCAGCCTGGCCGACGCGCACGCTCACCTGCCCGGCGCCGTGCGCCTCGGCGCGCCGACCGCGTTCGTGCTCGCGCTGAGCGACGCGACCGCCCTGCCCGCCGAGGTGCGCCCGATCACCGAGGACGACCCGCGCGAGCCGCTCCCCGCGCGAGGGCTGCGCATCACGGTGCTCCCGCTGGAGGGGCCGTGATCGAGGCGCAGGGCCTCGCCCGCCGCTACGGCCGACGCCTGGCGCTCGCCGGCGTCGACCTCGCGGCCGAGCCCGGGGACGTGCTCGGGTTGATCGGCCCCAACGGCGCCGGCAAGACGACCACGATCCGGATCCTGGCCTCGCTGCTGCGCCCCGACGCGGGCTGGGCTCGGATCGCGGGGCTCGACGTGGTCGAGCAGGTGGGCGCGGTGCGCGCGGCGATCGGCTACATGCCCGAGCTGTTCGGCCTGTACGACGAGCTGACGGTCGAGCAGTACCTCGACGTGTTCGCGCGGGTCTACGGCTTCAGCGGCCGCGCGCGGCGCGCGCAGCTCGACGCCGTCCTCGAGCTGGTCGACCTCGGGGCCAAGCGGCGCGACCGCTGCGAGGGGCTGTCCAAGGGAGTGCGCCAGCGCCTGTACCTCGCGCGCACGCTGCTGCACGACCCTCCGGTCCTGCTGCTCGACGAGCCCGCCTCGGGGCTCGACCCGCAGGCCCGCATCGACCTGCGCGCGCTGCTCGGGGTGCTGCGCGCCCAGGGCAAGACGATCCTGATCTCGTCGCACATCCTCAGCGAGCTGGAGCAGGTGTGCAGCCGGGTGGTCGTGATCGAGGGCGGGCGGCTCGCCTACGCCGGGTCGATCCAAGAGGTGCGCGAGCGCCTGGGCGGCGAGCGGCGCGTGCGGGTGCGGCTGGTCACCCCCGAGGACGCGGCCCGCGCGGCGGCGGCCCTCGCGCCGCTGGTGGCCGACCCGGAGTGGACGCTGACGCCGCCCGAGGTGGAGGGCGCGGAGCTGCGCCTGCGCCTGTCGGCCTCGCCCGAGCGCGTGGCCGAGCTGCATCGCCGGCTGGTGGCCGCGGAGGCGCGGGTCTACAGCTTCGAGGTCGAGGCGCAGACGCTCGAGGCGCTGTTCCTCGACGTGACCCGGGGGCAGGTGGCGTGAGCGCACCCGAACGGCCCGCCGCGCGCGCCCCGGCCCGCTGGGATCGCTGGGTCGACCCGATCGCCTTCAAGGACCTGCTCTCCTTCGCCCGCAGCCCCGGCGGCGCCGGCGGGCGCCTCATGGGCGCCCTGCTGCTGGGAGCCCCCGTCCTGGTGTTCGCGTGGGCGCTCGCCTCGGCGCCGGGCCCGTGGCGGTTCGCCGCGCGCCCGCTGTTCCTCGGGATCGCCGCGCTCCTCGCGTTCTTCCCGCTGGCGGTGGCGGTGCCGGCCGCCATGGCCTTCTCGCTCGAGCGCGACCGCAACACGCTCGAGGGGCTGGTCGTCTCGCCGCTCGGCCCGTGGCGCCTCGCCCTGGGCAAGCTGCTGGCCTCCGTCGCGGCCGGGCTGATCGTGAAGGCCGCCGTCCTCCCGGCGCTCGCCCTGGCCTACGCGCTGGGCGGCGGGGAGCTGAGCTTCGTGCCGCCCTTCTTGCTCCTGCTCCTGACGGTCGACGTCTCCCTCGCCTCGCTGGCGCTGGGGCTCGGCGCGCGCGAGCGCGAGGCGCGCGCGGGCCCGGGCTGGCTCAAGCCCCAGGCCAGCCAGGCGCAGCTCGCGCTCCAGGCCACCGTCGCGATCTCGGCCGTCGCCTCGCTGATCCCGATCTACGCGGCCATGTTCCTGGTGCCGCTCGCGGTCTCGCACGGCGAACGGGTCACCACCCTCCTCGACGTGCTCGCCCCGCTCGGCGCGCTCCACCCGCTCGCCGCGCTCCTGGTGTGGGGTGACGCGCAGGTGATCGGGGTGGGGCGCGTCCCGGTGTGGGCGCTGGGCGTGACCCTGCACGCGCTGCTCGCGCTCCCGCTCCTGGCGGACTGCGTCGAGGCGCTGCGCGGGGAGGCGGGCGCCGCGCCCGCTCGCCTGCCGCGCCTGTTGGCCCTGCCCGCGCTCGCCTTCGCCGGGCTGCTGCTCGCGTCGGTCGCGGTGCGGGCCGAGCTCCCCTGGCGCGCCGTGAGCACCACCCTGTTCGCGGCGCTCACCGCGCTGGCGGTGGCCGGGCGGACGGGGTTCCGCCGGACGCCAGGGCAGCGCCTCGAGGCGACGCCCGCCGCCGTCGTGGCGGGGCTGTGGCCGCCGCGCGCGCTCGAGAGCACCCCCACCCGCGCGCCCGGCTACGCGCTGCTCGTGACCCTCGGCATGGGCCCCCTCGTGGTGTGGGGCGGCGGCGGCGGCGGCTCCGCGGCGGCGGCCCTGGGAGCGCTCGCCCTCAGCGCCTCCGCGCTGGCCGCCCTCGGTCTCCGGTTGGCTGCCGGCCAGCAGGCGCGAGAGGACGAGGCCTTCTTGGCCGAGCTGGACCGGCCCGCCGACGCGCCCGGCGAGCGGCCCGACGGCGGCGCCGAGCAAGAGGACGCGCACGAGGCCCCGCGCGGCGGCGCCCGCGTGCTGTTCGCGCTGCTGGCCGCCACGATCCTGCTCCCCGCGCTGGCGGGCGTGGGGCTCGAGCTCGGTCGGGCCGGGGTCGGCGGCCTGGCGGCCCTCGCGCCGCTGTTCGCCGCCGCGGCCTCGCTCGGCCTGGCGCTGAACCCGCTCACCGCCCTGATCCCGATCCTGGCCGACCCGCGCCTCAGCGGCTCCGACCTCGTGCTGCGCGCGCTGGAGACGCTGGGGCTCGCGCCGAGCACCGTGTTCGCGCTGCACCTGCTCGCGTCGGGCCTGCTGCTGCTGGGCGCGGTGGCGACCTTGCCACGCCCGCTCGACGTGGAGCAGGCGCTCAGGGAGCGCTCGG
>CAZMSZ010000464.1:0-401 GCA_964569055.1 uncultured Planctomycetota bacterium
GGCGGGGCGTCCTCGAGCACCGCGCCCTGGTCCATGAACACCACGCGGGAGGCGACCTCGCGGGCGAAGCCCATCTCGTGGGTCACCACCAGCATGGTCGTCTCGTGGGCGAGCGAGCGCATGACGTCGAGCACCTCGCCGACCATCTCGGGGTCGAGGGCCGAGGTCGGCTCGTCGAACAGCATCAGCCGCGGGGTCATGGCGAGCGCCCGCGCGATCGCGACCCGCTGCTTCTGGCCGCCCGAGAGCTTGTCGGGGCACGCGTCGGCCTTGTCGGCGATCCCCACCCGCGCGAGCAGGGCGCGCGCCTTCTCCTCGGCGGCGGCGGGCTCGACCCCGCGGACCAGGCGCGGGGCGAGGGTCAGGTTCTCGAGCACCGAGAGGTGCGGGAACAGGTTGAA
>CAZMSZ010000464.1:411-3523 GCA_964569055.1 uncultured Planctomycetota bacterium
TGGAACACCATGCCGACCTCGGCCCGCAGGGCGTCCATGTCGGTCTCGGGGTCGAGCACGTCCACCCCGAGCACGCGCAGGCTGCCGGCCTCGGGGTGCTCCAGGCCGTTGAGCGAGCGGAGCGCGGTCGACTTGCCCGAGCCCGAGGGGCCGATCAGGCACACGATCTCGCCCTCGCGCACGGTCAGGTCGAAGCCACAGAGCGCGCGCACGTCGCCGGCGAAGGTCTTGGTCAGCCCGCGCGCCTCGACCAGCACCTCGCCCACTAGCGGATCTCCTCGCGCCGGTGCGCCACGCCCAGCTTGCGCTCCAAGAGCCGCACCGCCAGCGAGAGGAGCAGGTTGATCGCGAGGTACAGCAGCGCCGCCACGATCCACACCTCGAACGTGAGGAAGGCGCGCCCCTGCACGTCCTGCGCCCGCTTGGTCAGCTCCTCCAGGCCGACCACCGAGGCCAGCGAGCTGTCCTTGACCAGGGCCACGAACTCCGAGGCCAGCGGCGGCAGCACGCGGCGGATCGCCTGGGGCAGGATCACCGTGCGCAGGGCCTGGAAGTGGCTCAGGCCGAGCGAGCGCGCGGCCTCGAGCTGCCCGGGGTCGATGCTCTGGATCCCGGCGCGCACGATCTCGGCGATGTAGCTGGCGGTGAAGCAGGAGAGCGCGGCGACGGCGGCCCCGAAGCTGCCGAACGTCACCGACAGCCCGACCTGCGCCAGCAGCTCCTCGAACGCCTTGGCCAGCACGAAGTACCACAGCATGACCTGCACGAGCAGCGGCGTGCCGCGCACCACCTCCACGTAGGCCGTGCCGACCCAGCGCGCGACGGGGTCGCGCGCGACCCGACACAGGCCGACGGCCACCCCGAGCGGGAGCGCGAGGCACAGGCTGAGGGCGGCCACCTTCAGCGTCAGCGCGAGGCCCTGCAGGAGCAGCGGGAACCAGCGGCTGAAGAAGCCGCCCCAGTCCCACCGGTAGCGCAGCCCCGAGGCGCCGCCCCACACCACCACGCACAGCGCGCCCAGGAGGGCGGCGTAGACGAGCCCGCGGATCAGGTTGCGGCGCGTGGCGCGCCTCACCGCAGGCTACTGGCCGCCCGCGGCCGGCGCGGTCTCGCCGCTCGCTCCGGCGGCGGTGGCGTCGAGGCCGACCTCGGCCGCCTCGCCGAAGAAGCGCTGCTTGAGCCGCGCCAGCTCGCCGCTCGCCTCGAGCCGCGCCAGGGTGGCGTCGATCGCCTGCTTGAGGTCGAGGCTGTCCTGACGGACGGCCGCCCCGATCGGCTCCTTGGTGAAGGGCTCCCAGATCCCCTCGAGCCGCTCGGGCGCCTTCTCCGCCACGTACTGCATGAGGTACGGGTGGTCGAACACCACCGCGTCCGCCTTCTCCTGGATCACGGCCAGGCAGGCCGCGTCGGTCTTGGGGAACCGCAGCCGCGTCGCCTTGGGCAGCATGCGCTCGACCGCGAACTCGCCCGTCGTCCCCTGCTGGAGCGCGACCGTCATGCCCTCGGCGTCGAGGTCGCGGTAGCTCTGGATCCGCGCGTCCCCCTTGCGCTTGACCACCACCTGCCCGATCCAGAAGTAGGGCTCGGAGAAGGCGACCGCCTTCTTGCGGTCCTCGGTGATCGACATGCCCGAGAAGATCGCGTCGACCTTGCCGGTCTTGAGCTCGCCGACGATCCCGTCCCAGGCCGTGTTGCGGAGCTCGTACCCGACGCCGAGGTCGGCCGCGACCGCCTTGACCAGCTCCACGTCGAAGCCCGTGATCGTGCCGTCGGGCTCGATCACCTCGAACGGCACGTAGCCGGCGTCGGTCGCGACGATCAGCTTGCCCCGCGCCTTGATCTGGGCCACGGTCGAGGGAGCCGCGCCGCCCTGCGGGGCGGCCGGGCAGCCGGCGAGCAGGAGGGCGGCGAGGAGGGCGACGGGGGCGCGGGGCATGCGGGCTCCTCGCTGCTAGATCAGGAGGCCGGCCACGGTGGCGGTCATGAAGCAGGCGATCGACCCGGCGATCATGGCGCGCAGGCCGAGCCGGGCGAGGTCGGCCTTGCGCTCAGGCGCGATCCCGCCGATCCCGCCGATCTGGATCGCGATCGAGGAGAAGTTGGCGAAGCCGCACAGGGCGTAGGTCGCGATCACCACCGAGCGGGGGCTCTTGAGCGTGTCATTGGCGAGCATGTCGGAGAGGCCGAGGTAGGCCACGAACTCGTTGGCGACCGTCTTGGTGCCGATCAGCTGGCCGACGGCCGAGGCGTCGTGCCAGGGCACGCCCATGATCCAGGCCAGCGGCGCGAGCAGCACGCCGAGCATGCCCTGGATCGTGACCCCCTCATAGCCGAGCAGCCCCGCCCCCCAGCCCACGATCCCGTTGAGCATGGCGATCAGGGCGATGAACGCGAGCAGCATGGCGCCGACGTTGAGCGCCAGGGTCAGCCCGTCGGCCGCGCCGCGGGAGGCGGCGTCGATCACGTTGGCGTCCACCGTCGGCAGGTGGGTCTTGAGCTGGCCGTACGTCTCCGACTTGGTCGGGTCGGGCTCGGGGATCATCAGCTTCGCGCACACCAGAGCCGCGGGCGCGCTCATGACCGAGGCCGCGAGCAGGTGGCCGGCGATGTCGTGGAAGCTCGACTGCAGCATGCCGACGTAGGCCGCCATCACACCACCGGCGACGGTCGCGAAGCCGCCGGTCATGACCGCCATCAGCTCGCTCTCGGTCATGCCCTTGACGAAGGGTCGCACCAGCAGCGGCGCCTCGGTCTGTCCCACGAAGATGTTCCCCGAGGCGGAGAGCGTCTCCGAGCCCGAGGTCCCCATGGTGCGCTGCATGACCCAGGCGACCGCCTTCACGACCGCCTGCATCACGCCGACGTGGTACAGCACCGCCATCAGCGACGAGAAGAAGATGATCGTGGGGAGGACCCCGAACGCGAAGAACGCCCCCGCATGGACCCAGCCGCCGGTCGGCGTGAACTTGAGCGCGTGCGGCGGATACTGCCCCTCGGCCGGGGTGACGGCGGGGACGTGGTTGCCCTTGGCGAGGTTGCCGAACAGGAAGCTGGCCCCCTGCTCGGTGTAGCCCATGAGGTTCATGAACAGGGTGTTGACCGCCTCGAACGC
>CAZMSZ010000464.1:3623-5567 GCA_964569055.1 uncultured Planctomycetota bacterium
ACCAGCGGGGTCGCCAAGGAGCGGAGACGATCGATCACACCGACCTCCAGGGCGCCAGGCGCCGCCGTCGAGGTCGGGTAGTTTACGGATCTGGCCGCGCAAGTCACGCCCCATCAGGCCCTCGCGTTGCTTCCGATCGGGGCGGAGGGCCTCGTGTCGCCGCGTCTCCGGCTGGGAGCCTCGTCGCTGGTGCTCGGGTTGGGGGCGGCCCTGCTCACGCTCGCCGAGGCTCCTGCGCGCGCCGCCTCGGGCGCGCGTCCCGTGGCGCTGGTGGCCGAGCTCGACGGCGCGATCGGCCCGGGGGCGGTGGAGCTGGTCGAGCACGCGCTCGCGCGGGCGCAGGCGCGACGAGCCCGTCTCCTGGTGCTGCGCCTCGACACCCCCGGAGGCCTGGGCTCGAGCACCCGCGCGATCGTGGGGGCGCTGGTCGGCGCGCCGGTCCCGGTCGTCGTGCACGTCGCGCCGGCCGGGGCGCGGGCGGCCAGCGCCGGGACGTTCCTGGTCTACGCGGCGCACGTGGCGGCCATGGCGCCCGGGACCAACCTCGGCGCGGCCACCCCGATCCCGCTGGTGGGGGGCGAGGGGGACGCCGGCGCGTCCAAGGCGGTGGAGGACGCGGCCGCGGCCCTGCGCAGCCTGGCCGAGCTGCGCGGGCGCGACGCCGAGTGGGCCGAGCAGGCGGTGCGCGAAGGGGCGAGCCTCACCGCGCGCGAGGCGCTCGCCCGCGGGGTGGTCGACGTGGTCGCGTCCGACCTCGAGGCGCTGCTCGCGGCGGTGGACGGGCGCGTGGTCTCGCTCGACGGGCGCGCCGTGCGCCTCGACACGGGCGGGCTCGCGATCGAGCGCCTGCGCGTGCCCTGGGGAACCCGCTTCCTCCAGGCGATCACCGACCCCAACCTCGCGGTCCTGCTGGTCGTGCTCGGCGTGCTCGGCCTGGCCGCCGAGGTCGCGGCCCCGGGCTCGTTCGGGCCGGGCGTGCTCGGCGCGGTCGCGCTGCTGCTCGGCCTGTACGGCCTGGACCTGCTCTCGGCCGACTGGGCCGGCCTGGCGCTGCTCCTGCTCGGGCTGGGGCTGATGGTGGCCGAGGCGTTCGCGCCCAGCTTCGGCCTGCTCGGGGTGGCCGGGGTCGGCGCGCTGATCGCCGGCGCCCTGCTCTTGTTCCGCCACGTGCCAGGCCTGCGCGTGGCCCCCTGGGCCCTCGCCCTGGCCGCGCTCGTCAGCGGGGCGTTCCTGGCCTGGGTGGGACGCCACCTATGGCGCTCGCGGCGCACACCGAGCGCGACCGGGGCCGAGGGCCTGATCGGCGCGCGCGCCACGGTGCTCGAGTGGAAGGACGCCGCGGGCTGGGTCGGGGTGCACGGCGAGCGCTGGCGCGCCCGAGGCCCCCGCTGGCTCGCGCCCGGTGACCCGGTCGAGGTGCGCGAGGTGGACGGCCTCACGCTCCGCGTGGCCGCGCCCCGGACCTCCCCCTCCGCCAGGAGCTCCCCATGAACCCGTTCTCCCTCGCCCTGATCGCGCTCGCCGCCGTGGTGGTGGTCACGCTCGCCGCCATGACGATCCACATCCTCCGCGAGTACGAGCGCGGGGTGGTGTTCACCCTCGGCCGCTTCACCGGCGTGCGCGGCCCCGGCCTGGTGCTCCTGGTGCCCGGGGTGCAGCGCCTGGTGCAGGTCGACCTGCGCACCCTGGTGCGCGACGTGCCGGCCCAGGACGTGATCTCGCGCGACAACGTCTCGGTGCGGGTCAACGCGGTGATCTACTTCCGGATCGTGGACGCGGAGCGGGCGATCAACCAGGTCGAGGACTACATCCTCGCCACCAGCCAGCTCGCCCAGACCACGCTGCGCTCGGTGCTCGGCAAGCACGAGCTCGACGAACTTTTGTCGGAGCGCGACAAGCTCAACAACGACATCCAGGACATCCTCGATTCTCAGACCGACGCCT
>CAZMSZ010000465.1:0-5555 GCA_964569055.1 uncultured Planctomycetota bacterium
GACCTGTGCTTCGCGCACGGCCCGGGGGGCGAGCACACCATGACGGTCGGAGGGGCCGGCGTCCCAGACGGCGAGGACTGCCTGGCGCTGGCGGAGCGGCACGGGATCGGGCGTGCCGAGGCGCGCGCGGCGCTCGAGCAGGTCGACGCCGCGGTCGCGCGTTGGCCCGAGCTCGCGCACGACGCCGGCTGCGTCCGCAAGTCGATCCGCGAGCTGGGGCGGTATCACCGCCGCGTCGGGGCGGGCTGACGCTCGCTCCATTCCAGCAGCGCGTCGTACTTGGGCGCCTCCTCGCGCGGCTGGTCGAGGTGCTCGAGGGCGCCCCACCGGCCCGAGGGGCCGCTGGAGGTGCAGTTGACGTAGTGCACGAACAGCCCGCCGTGGCGCGCCCACTCGTCGAGGTACTTGCGGTAGAGCGCGCGCATGCCGGGGTGGCGGTTGACCGCGTCGAACAGCGCGTTGAGCCGGGGGTCCTTCTTGCCCTTGCCCTGGGCCACGAGGTGCTGGCCGCCCTCGTAGCTGATCAGCTCGAGCCCTTGCGCGCGCGCCAGCTCGGCCTGGGCGCGCATGCGCTCGGCCGCCTTGGGCAGCTCCTCTCGGTCGAGTCGCGCGAGGAGCTCCTCGACCGAGAGCGCGGCCACCTCGGCCTGGCGCTTGGGCGCGCCCAGGCTGGCCCCGAAGTAGGGCGCGATCGCCAGCGCGTCGGCGTGGGCGGCGAGGTCCTCGTGGCCGAGGATCGTGCGGGTCACCCACTGGTTGGCGGCCTGGCTCGACACCACGCGCACCAGCCGCTCGGTCCCGCCGAAGGTCTCCTCGAACAGCGCGAACACCTGGCGGGCGCGCCGGGCGTAGAAGCGGTGGCGCGCCTCGTTGGGGTCCTTGGCCAGGCCGAGGCGCGTCCCCTGCTCGCGCGCCCAGTCCGCCTGCGGGAACCGGCCGTTCCAGACCTCGTTGGAGTACTCGACGTAGGCCTTCAGCTTGGGGTCGAGGTGCTCGCGCACGTAGGCGGCGAACTGGCGGACGTAGTCGTCGCTGGCGGTGTGGGGGAGCGTGAACCAGGCGTGCTTGCCGAGCCGGTTGGCGAGCGCGACCTGCACCTCGAGCGGCACCCCCTTGGTCGTCCAGCGGGCGTCGTCGATCCGCGGCCGCTCGGACCACTCCACCGGGGCCACGTCGTTGGTGCGGGCCCAGTCCATGAACCGGAGCACGCCGTAGGGCGCGAGCCGCTCCAGGAACGCGGGGTGGAACGCGTCGGGGCGCGCCTCGTCCGCGCCCGGCATGAGCACGCGGATGAACCGGATCGGGTCGGCGGGGTCGGTGGCGATGATGTCGAGCTCGATCCCGCCCGAGCCCTCCGGAAGCTCGAGCACGTCGCGGCCGGGGCGCGACTCGACCACGCGCGCGCCGTGGCGGTACTCGAGCTCGCCCTTGCCCTGGTAGCGCACCACGTAGCGGCCGGCCGGCGCGTGGGCCTTCTCGCCCCACAGCAGCAGCGTGCGCGCGCGCTGCCCCGGCAGGAGCGAGCGCACCCAGCCGTGCTCGTCGAGGTCGAGCGGGCGCCCGTCGTCCCAGGTCTTGTGGGCGCCCGAGATCCAGGGGCGCGAGGCGCGGAACGCGTCGACGAACGCCCACTCCGGGCTCCAGTCGGTGACCCGGGCCAGGTTCGTGCCCAGCCGCGGCGCCCCGGTCGGCGCGCTCGGGCGCTCGAGCGGCGCGCTCGCGGGGACGCTGCGCTCGCGCTCCGCCTGCGCCGGCACGCGCTCCTCGCCGACCGGCGTCTCGCGCGCCACGGGCAGCTCGAGCTGGTGCTCCTCGGTGTTCTCGCACCCGGTCAGCAGCAGCAGGGTCGAGACGAGCAGCGCGAGGCGGGGGTCCATGCGTCCTCCGCCGAGGCGGAACGCAGGGCGCGTGCCGGGTCGAGCGCGGCGGCCTGCGCGGCCCGCACGGGCCGGCCGCGCGCGGGATTCCGCAGGGGCTGCGCCAAACTGCGGAGCGGGGGCTACTGCTCCTCGAACTCGACCTCGACCCGGCCGTCGTTGGAGAGCGTGCCGGACTGGCGGTTGCCGTCGGGGTCGACCAGGACGAACGGCGCGCCGCCCAGAGGAGCGCCGCTCGGGGCCGCGACCTCGAAGGACAACGGATCGGGCGGGGGCGCCTCGCCGGGCTGGCTCTGGCTCTCCTGCCGCTCGTAGCTCGGCGGAGGGTCGGAGGGAGTGAGCAGGCTCGGCCGGTAGACCCGGAACGTGGTCGTGTAGCCGCTGCCGGTCAGGAGGGTGTGGATCGCGCGGTGGACGTAGTACTTGCCCGAGAGCATGGGCCCGATCGCGTCGATCTTGAGCACGGTTCCGCGGCGAATGTCGGGGTTGCCGTCGCAGGTCCCCTCGCCGAGCAGGAACCGCTCGGCCTGCTTGGTGAACTGCGCCTCGGCGTAGGCGGTCACCTCGTCCGCCGTCGCGGCCGGGGTGGTGTGCGCCATGTCCGGCGCGCCGTCCACGGACGCCACCGCCTTCGAGCCGGGGATCGTGCCGCCCATGAGGTTGCGCTCCTTGCCCTCCTCGGCGGAGGCCTCGAGCGCGGCCTTGTTCAGCATGTCCCAGGCCCGGACGGTGACCTTCTTGTGCTGCTCGTGCAGCGAGATGCTCGTGGCGAAGTGGCGCAGCTTCTGGTGCCACTCGATCGTGGCGACCTCGGCCTCCCCCAGCTTCGGCTTGCGGAACACGAGCTTGGCGTCGTCGACGAACGCCTCGTAGGCGAACAGCGAGGCGCGCTCGAGCACGAAGTCGGCGTCGGTCTGGTTCCACTGCAGGATCGAGTCCTGCGTGATCGGGGTGGCCTCGACCTCGGCCGACAGGCCCGCCCCGCTCGCGACCTGCTCCACGGCCGCCGAGTCCTTCATGTTGAGGTAGGTCTTCTGGCGGCGGTTGCGGCGCAGGCGGTGGAACTTGTCCTGCGCGATCACCAGGAGCACCTGGTTGCCGCGGCGCGGAAAGCTCGCCCGCAGGCCCGTGATCTCCCCCTTGAACACCGTCTTGGTGGCGCCGACGTAGCCGAGGTCGATCTGGATCGGCGCGCCGCACTTGAACTTGTCGAGGTCGGTGATCTTGCAGTCCTCGTCCTGCAGCTTGATCGTGGCGACCGAGGCGGCGTTGACGGCGTCGTCGACGGTGATCTGGATCACCGCGGACACGATCTCGTCGCTGGCGGCGCTCCCGCCGATCTTGAGCTTGAAGTCGGGGTTGTCGCTCACGGACCGAATGATAGAACCCCGGCCCAGCGGCGACAACTCATTGCACGGTTGGGCGTTGCGGGGCACCTGTTAGCCGACCGTGCGCCACGCCGACCGCCAGGAAGAGCTGTCGCCGACGGGGCAGCTCCCCGGCCTGAAAAGTGAACCGCCAAGAGCGCCAAGAGCGCCAAGGAAGAGTGGGGTTGCCGGCGATCCCCCTGGGACCGGCAGCTGCGCCAAGGCGCTGGCGCGCGAGCGGCAGCTCCTCCTTGGCGCTCTTGGCGCTCTTGGCGGTTCACTTTCAGTCGAGGAGGCTGCGGCTCGTGCGGCAGCTCCGACGCCTCGTCGTTCCGGGTGGTCGCTCGCTGCGGTTCGTCCTCGCCGGACCTCGTACGCGACAGGCTCTCGGAGCCGCTAAACGCTCGGGCCGAGCACCAGCCCCGCCTCCGCGGCGTCCGCGATCGCGGCACGGACCTCGGCGAGCGGGACGGCGGCCTCGGCGGCCGCGCGCTCGGGGGCGATCCCTTCGCTGGCGAGCTTGAGGGCGAGGAGGGCGCGGGCGTCGGCGGGGCGGGAGCGGGCCAGGCGAGTGGTGGGGCAGCGCCACACCAGGGCGATCTCCTCGCCCGGCTCGGGACCCGCTGGCGGGGGGGCCGCGCGACAGGCGAGCGCGTAGGCGCACAGCCGCCACGGGTGGGCGAGGGCTTGCAGCGTCGGGTTCGGCTGCAGGACGGCGGGTGGGGTGGACGGCAGCTCGAGTCGGCTCGAGTAGACGACGACCTTGGCCCACTCCAGGTGGGCGAGGGGCGCGAGCCAGGGCGGCAGGTCGGCGGCTTCGGCCAGGAGCTCGGCGAAGCCGTGGCCGATCCGGTCGAGCTCCCAGTGGGTCGCGGGTCGGCGCGCGTGCCAGGTGCGCGCGAGCGCTGCCCAGCGCTCGGCCGGGAGCGAGGCGCGGCAGGCGGGGAACAGCGCGTCGAGCGCGCCCTGCACGGCCCCCTGGGCGAACCGGCCGTAGATCGCGAGGCGCTCGGGATCCGGCTCCCAGCCCGGAAAGGCGGCGAGGAGCGGCCCCGGGTCGTGGGGGTGCTCGCCGAGGAAGCGCCCCATGGCCGCGAAGAACGCCTCGAGGGACGGGCTCGTCGTCACCCCCCGTGCTCCTGCAGGATCGCGCGCGCGCGGTCGGCCTCGTCGAGGAGCGGGTCGAGCCCCACGATCCGCTGGTCCCACTCGACCAGGGTGCTGATGGGGCCCGTCCGCTCGAGCGTGAACCGGTACAGCGCCCACACCGGATCGGGCACGGGCCCGCCGTGGTCGTCGATCAGCGCGGTGTGCTCGCGCCGGTGCCCCGCGAGATGGATCTGACCCACGCGCTCGAGCGGGAGGGCCTCGATGAACGCGCGCGGGTCGTAGCCGTGGTTGTGCGCGTTGACCCACACGTTGTTCACGTCGAGGAGCAGCCCGCAGTCGGCCTCCTCGAGCACACGCCGCAGGAAGCTCGCCTCGTCGAGCGTCGAGCCCGGCATGACCGCGTAGTAGCTCGGGTTCTCGAGCAGGAACGGCCGCCCGACGCGCGCGGCCGCGGCGCGGATCCGGGCGGCGGCGTGGGCGGCGGCCTCGGGGCTGAACGGGAGCGGGAGCAGGTCGTGGAGGTAGACCCCGCGGTGGCGGCTGAAGCACAGGTGGTCCGAGAAGAACGGCGCGTCCAGGCGCTGGGTCAGCTCGGCCAGCCGCTCGAGGTAGCCCTCGTCGAGCGGGTCGAGGCCGCCCACGTCCAGCGACACGCCGTGCGGCACGAT
Source organism: uncultured Planctomycetota bacterium (assembly GCA_964569055.1). GTDB lineage: Bacteria > Planctomycetota > J058 > J058 > J058 > JAWLGW01. Next base: position 5,023 of record CAZMSZ010000465.1, read on the forward strand.
CGGCCAGCGTGCGCGCGCCTGCTCGAGCACCCAGCGCGCGCGCCCGCCCTGGGTCAGGAAGCCCTCCGAGATCACCTCGAGCCAGTCGAGGCGGCGCTCGGTGGCGAGCGTGGCGTCGAACAGCGCGTGGCGCAGGCCGACCCCGACTCCCAGGCAGCGGGACGCGCCCACCCGGGCGTCAGTGCCCGCCGGCGCCGTCCTGCTCGCCCTCGTCCTTGTCGCCCTCGCGACCGCTGCAGGTCGGCTCCGCGGTGGCGGCGGCCGCCTCCTCGTCCTTGGCGGCCCCGCTGCTCTGGCAGCCGACCAGCGCCAGCGCTCCGAGCGAGAGCGCGCCGAGGGTGCGGGTCAGGTTGAGCTTCATGCGCCTTCCTCCTCGCCGAGCGTCGCGCAGCCTGTGCGTCGCCGCGGGCCCCCCTGGTCTATCAGGCCAGCGCCGCGCGCACCACTGCTTGGTTTCTGGGGGGCTCCGCCCCCCAGAGTCCCCCCGGCTGTCGCTGAAGTTGCGCGCCGCCGCGGCGGCGCGGCTGCACGGG
>CAZMSZ010000466.1:0-5542 GCA_964569055.1 uncultured Planctomycetota bacterium
GGCGGCGCAGCCCGAGAGGGCGTCGATCCGGCTGGCGGGGATCAGGTCGTTCACGCTCGCGCCCGGCCGGGTCGCCGCCACGCTCAGCCGCGTGCCGGCGCGGTCGTGTCCCCAGCCGTGCGGGAGGCTGACCACCCCCTTCATGAGCTCGTCGCTCGGCTCGACGGTGACCTCCACCTCGCCGGCGGGGCCGGTGAGCCGCGCCCGGGCGCCGGCCTCGAGGCCGCGCGCGGCGGCGTCGTCGGGGTGGATCTTGAGCGTGCACCGCTCGGGCCCGCTGACCAGGCGCGGCAGGTTGTGCATCCACGAGTTGTTGCTGCGCAGGTCCCGCCGGCCGATCAACAGCAGGCCCTCGTCGCGCCCGGCGGCCAGCCGCCGCTCCAGCCGGGCGAGGTCCGCCACGAAGTCGGGGGGGAGGAGCGCGATCCGGCGCCCCGGCGTGCGCAGCAGCTTGGCGAGGCGCGGCTCGAGCGGGCCGAGGTCGACCCCGTGCGGGTTGGCGCGCAGCCGGGCCAGGCTCAGGCCGGCGCGCCCGCGGCGCAGCCCGTGGGGGCCGAGGCGCAGCACGAGGTCGAGCGCCCGGGTCGGCCCGCCCGCGAGGAGCGCCCCGAGCAGGCCGCCCGCCAGCCGTCCACGCCGCCCGCGCCGCGCGAGCAGCCGGCGGGTGAGCTCGAGCGCGATCTGCCACTCGGGGCGGACGCCGGGCGGCGGCGCGACGAGCGGCTCGGCGTAGCGGGCCGTGTTGTGGACCGAGAGCGCGCCGAACAGGAGCGGGTAGTGGTCGCGCTCGAGGCCGACGGTCGGGGGCAGGATCAGGTGGGCGTGGCGGGTGGTCTCGTTGACGTAGGGGTCGATCGCCACCACGAAGTCGAGCCCGGCCAGGGCGCGCTCGAGGCGCCGCCCGTCGGGGTTGCTGAGCACGGGGTTGCCCGCGTGCAGGACCAGGGCGCGGATCCGACCGGGGCCCGGCGTCTCGATCTCCTCGGCCAGCGCCGCCGCCGGCAGCTCGCCCGCGAACTCGGGCAGCCGGCTGACGCGGCTCCGGTAGCGCCCGAAGCTGCCGGTCTGCCCCAGCGCCGCCGCCAGCCCCGCCAGGTCGGCGGCCGGCGTCGGGAACATGGCCCCGCCGGGGCGGTCGAGGTTGCCCGTGACCACGTTGAGGAGGTCGATCAGCCACGAGGTGAGCGCGCCGAACTCCTGGAGCGTGGTGCCGACCCGCCCGTAGGCCACGGCCGAGGGGCTGTCCGCGAACGCGCGCGCCAGCGCGCGGACCCGCTCGGGCGCGACCCCGGTCGCGGCCGCGGTCCGCTCGGGAGGCCAGGGCGCGACGAGCCGGGCGAGCTCCTCCAGCGCGCCCGGCGCCAGGAGCGGGCGCAGCGCGCCCGGACGGACGCGCCCCTCGGCGAACAGCACGTGCAGCAGCCCGAGCAACAGGTAGGCGTCTGTCCCGGGCCGCACGAACAGGTGCTCGTCGGCGAGCGCGGCGGTCTCGCTGCGGCGCGGGTCGATCACGACCAGCCGCCCGCCCCGGGCGCGGAGCGCGCGCGCGCGCCGGCGGAAGCCGGGGGCCGTCATGAGGCTCCCGCCCGAGACCACCGGGTTGCCGCCGAAGATCAGCAGCAGCTGCGTGCGGTCGACGTCGGGGATCGGCAGCACCGCCTGCGAGCCGTACAGCCGCAGCGAGGTGAGCAGGCGCGGCAGCGCGTCGACCGAGTTGGCCGAGTAGACGTTGCGCGTGCCCAGCGCGGCGCGCAGCGCGAGCAGGTACAGGATCGCGCCGTAGCTGTGCGCCGTCGGGTTGCCGTAGTAGAAGGCGACCGCGTCGTCCCCGCCCGCGCGCCGCGCGGCGTCGAGCCCGGCCGCGGCCCGCTCGAGCGCCTCGTCCCAGCCGATCGGCTCGAACCGCTCGCCCACCCGCTCGAGCGGCTGGCGGACCCGATCGGGGTCGGTGTGGAGGTCGGCGAGCACCGCGCCCTTGGGGCAGACGTGCCCGCGCGAGAGCGGGTCGTCGGGGTCGCCGCGCAGCCCCACCACCTCGCCCGCCTCGTCGACCTCGGCCAACAGCCCGCACACCTGCTCGCACAGGCAACACGTCGTCGCGCGCACTTCGCTCATGGCGCCAATGTAGTCCCGGCCGCGGAGACGGCCAGCCCCTGCAGCGTTTCCTCGGCCCGCGGCGTGCGCTAAGGTCGTGCCCGTGTACAAGGCCGTTCGCGAGTTCGAGGCGGCGGACATCGACGCCCGGCGCCTGCTCGACGTGGTGTGGGACGTGACCCGCTACCCCGAGTTCGTGAAGGGCGTGCGGCAGGTCGACCTGCTCGAGCGAGACGACGAGCGGCGCGCGCTCGCCCGCTTCACCGCGGGCGTGGCCGGCATGGACTTCGAATACGTGCTCGAGGTGACGCGCGACCCGAGCGAGGTGCGCTGGGTGCGCGTGAGCGGCGCGTTCCGCGCGGCCGAGGGGGCGGTGGTCCACCTGGGCGGGGCGCGCTTCCGCTACGAGAACGCCCTCGACCCCGGGTTCGCGGTGCCGGGGTTCGCGGTGCAGTTCATCCTCGAGCGCAGCCTCCCCCGCCTGATCCGCGAGTTCGTGAGCCGGGCGCGTCAGCTCCAGGACGCCGGCCGCGGGCGGCGCCGGTGAGCGTCCCCGCGCCCGCGCCCGCGCGCGACGACGCGCGCGGGCCCGGCGCGCGCCCCGAGCTTCAGGCCGGCTGGCAGCCGCGGCGTCCGCGCTCGACCCTGGTCGAGCACGCGGACGGGACGGTCGACAACCTCGAGTGGGTCGACCTGCCCCGAGGTCACCCGCCCCTCGACCTCGCGCGCCTCGAGCGGCTGTACTTCGCCTGGGTCCCGCGGCTCACGGTCGGGCTGGTCACCCCGCGCCACGTCGGCCCGGGCCTGGTGATCGGGATCGAGCCGCTCCACCTGCCGATCGCGATCGCGCTCGGCCCGGCGAGCGAGCGCGAGGGCGAGCGCTCCCGCCCGATCCTGGGCGGCATGCTGGCCCGCGCGGGCGGCAGCTTCGGCTTCGAGCAGCGCGTCCGCCCCGAGGGGACGCGCCTGCTGGTGGCGGTGCGCCACCTCGACCCGCGCATGCCGCGCTGGCTGTATCGCCGGCTGCAGGCCCGCCTGCACGCCCGCTCCACGCTGGGCTTCCTGCGCGAGCTGGCAGCGGGAGCGGGCTCGTGACGGCTACGGCCGCATGACCACCTTGATGCACTCGTCCTGCTTCTTGAGGAACGTGTCGTAGGCCTCGGGCGCGTCGTCGAGCCGCACGCGGTGCGTGAACACGAACGAGGGGTCGATCGCCCCCTCCTCGATCCGCTGCAGCAGCGGGCGCAGGTAGCGGTGCACGTGGGTCTGCCCGGTCTTGAGCGTGAGCGAGCGGTTCATGAGCGAGCCGAGCGGGAGCTTGTCCACCCAGCCGCCGTACACGCCGGGCACCGAGACGGTGCCGCCGCTGCGGCAGGCGAGCAGGGCCTCGCGCAGCGCGGCGGGCCGGTCGGTCTGCAGCATGAGCATCTGCTTGACCCGGTCGTACAGCCCCTCGAACCCCGGGGTGTGGGCCTCCATGCCGACCGCGTCGATGCAGTGGTCGGGCCCCAGGCCGCCGGTCATCTCGGCCAGGGCCTCGTCGACGTCGACCTGCTCGTAGTCGAGCGTCTCGGCCCCGCCCTCGCGCGCCATGCGCAGCCGCTCGGGGAAGCGGTCGATCGCGATCACCCGCTCGGCGCCCAGCATGAAGGCGCTGCGGATCGCGAACTGCCCGACCGGCCCGCAGCCCCACACCGCGATCGTGTCGCCCGGCTCGATCTCGCAGGCCTCGGCCGCCATGTAGCCGGTGGGGAACACGTCGGCGAGGAGCAGCGCCTGCTCGTCGCTCAAGCCGCTCGAGATCTTGAGCGGGCCCACGTCCGCGAACGGCACGCGCACGTACTCGGCCTGACCGCCGGCGAAGCCGCCGGTGAGGTGCGAGTAGCCGAAGATCCCGCAGGTGGCGTGGCCCCACATCTTCTCGGCCATCCACGCGTTGGGGTTGCTGTTCTCGCACACCGAGAACAGCCCGTCCTGGCAGGCGAAGCAGCTGCCGCAGGCGATCGGGAACGGCACCACCACCCGGTCGCCGACGGCGAGGTCGTTCACCTCCGGCCCGACCTCCACCACCTCGCCCATGAACTCGTGGCCGAGGATGTCGCCGGCCGCCATGGTCGGGACGAAGCCGTTGTAGAGGTGGAGGTCCGAGCCGCAGATCGCGGTCGAGCTGACCTTCACGATCGCGTCGCGCCCGTTGAGGATCCTGGGGTCCTCCACCTGCTCGACGCGCACGTCGTGCGGGCCGTACCAGCAGACCGCCTTCACGAGACACCTCCGGTGAACAGCTTGGCGAGCGCGCGGTGGACGAGGTCGCGCCGCCCGGCCGGCTGCCCCTCGGTCGTCACGACCTCGCCGGTCTCGAGGATCTGCTTGAACCGGCGCAGGTCCTCCTGCAGCTGCTGCTCGGGCGACTCCACCAGCAGCTTGGCCGCGGCCGCCCCGACCGCGCCCGCGGGCGGGGCGTAGTCGAGCGTGACCCGCAGGTACGTGCCCCGCTCGTTGGGGCGCGGCGAGAGCTCGACCCGCCCGCTCGTCTCGACGTCGCCGCCGCGAGACCGCCAGGCGATCAGGCGCCCCGGCTCGTCCTCCACCAGCTCCGCCTCCCAGCGCACGGTGCTGCCCGCGGGCCCGCGCGCGACCCAGCGCGAGCGCCGCTCGTCCAACACGGTGACCGACTCGAGGTGCCGCATGAAGCGCGGCAGGTCCTCGAACCGGCGCCAGGCGTCGTAGCACTCCTGCGGCGAGCGGTTGATCGCGATGCTCTTCACGACCCGGAACCGGTCCACCCCGGCGCTCCGGCGCGTCACCCGCGACGCGGCCAGCGCGTCCAGCGCGGTCACGCCGCTCACGGCCGTGTAGGCCGCCGCGACCCGGCGCCGGTCGGCCCCCCGCTCCCCGAACGCGAACCCGAGCAGCGTCAGGTCGAGGGCGTCCCCCGCCACGCGGCTCCACAGCCCCACGGCCGGCCGCTGCCCGCCCAGCAGGATCGCGACGCCGCTGGCCAGCTCGCGCAGCCCGAGCGCCCGCAGCAGGAGCGGCCGCTCGCCGACCCCGATCAGCCGCGCCACCTGCCGCGGCGCGAGCAGCTCGGCCAGCCCGAGCCCGACGCTGAACAGCCCCAGCCCCTGCCCCAGCAGCGCGTCCGCCCGGCTCGGCGGCACGTGCCCGCGCCCGCGCGACGGCGGCGCGATCTCCGGCGTCGCGCCAGCCGTGGCCCGCCCGGCGTGCGGTCTGGCGGTCGTGTGGGAACCGGCCATGTGCGTCCCTCCTTCAGCTCCGCGAGAGGGACGCGCAACCGAGGGGCCGCGCGCGCTCGATCGAGGCAGACCGCGCGCCACGAGCCTGGCAAGGTAGCGCTCGGCCCGTCCGCTCGCCGCGGCCGCGCGAGCCCTGATCGGCGTGGTCGTGTACGTCGTGATCGACACCCGCCCGGCCGAGGAGGACCGAG
>CAZMSZ010000467.1:0-5497 GCA_964569055.1 uncultured Planctomycetota bacterium
CTCAGCCGCCCGACGGCTCGCGGGCCGTGGCCTCGCGCTCGTGCGCGACGCTCGGCGCGGGCGCGGTGCGCTCGCCGCTGGCGACCGCCGCGGCCGCCAGCCCGGCCGCGCCGCCCGGCAGCACCTCCCCGGGCGCCGCGCGCATGCGCCGCCAGATCGAGATCCCGGCGGCCACCAGCCCGATCGAGACCAGCACCAGCAGCACCCGATCGACCCGGCCGATCCAGAGGAACGCCAGCTCGAGGTGGCTCCCGAAGTACCAGGCCAGCACCACGCTGATCGGCACCGACAGCAGCGCGCCCAGGCCGTCCATGAGGACGAACGTGCTCAGCGGCACCCGCATGCTGCCCGAGACGAAGAACGTCACGGCGCGGATCCCGAACAGGAACCGGCCGAAGAACACGGCCTTGGCGCCGTGCCGGGCGAACAGCTTGCGCGCCTCCGCCATCCGGTTCGGCGTGAGGTGACGCCCGATGAACGGCACCTTCTCGGGGTGCTCCCCGACCCGCCGACCGATGTAATACAGCATGACGTCGCCGACCAGCACGCCGGCCATGGCCACGCCCACCATGCCGAGGCAGGCCAACCAGCCGCCGCCGGCCTTGTAGACGGCGTAGCCGCCGCCGATCAGCGCCACCTCCTCGGGGCAGGGAAAGCCCAGCCCGCAGGCGATCAGGAACAGGAACACGCCGAGGTAGCTCCACTCGGCGAGGAGGTAGATCGCCCGCTCCTTGAGGGACAGGTCGGTCGCGAGGGTGAGCAGGGCGGAGGTGAACGCTTGCACGAGCAGATCCCGGTGGGTGGGCGCGCCGATTCTAGCGGATCGACGCACGCCGGCGAGGCTTGGAGCCAAGGCGGCGGGCTCGCTTTTCGGGTACGCTCGCGCTGGCCGGCGCCTCGCCGAGGCGTCGCAGGGCCGAGGAGCGAGCACCCATGACGACCGAGCGCGCCGCTCGCCTGCTCGAGCAGGTGATGCCGTTCCAGTTCCTCTCGCGCGCGCGCCGCGCGGCGCTGGTGGAGCGCATGGACGAGCGGCGCTACCGGCCCGGCGAGCAGGTCGTGCGCCCCGGCGAGCGCTCGCGCGACGTGTTCTTGCTCGAGGAGGGCGTGGTCGAGTTCGTGGACGCGCGCGAGCCGCCGGTCGTGCTCTCGATCGTGACGGCCGGGCACTACTTCGGCGAGCGCGCCGCGCTGTTCGAGCAGCCGCGCGGGGTCGGCGCGCGCGCGCGCGACGAGGTCGTGGCCTGGGCGATCCCGGGCAAGGACTTCCTCCGGCTCGTGGACGAGGAGCCGGTGTTCGCGCAGGCCCTCGCCCTGACCCTCAAGGTCAAGCAGGGGATCTTCCTCGGCTACCGCCGCCTGTTCGCGCGCGTGCTGACCCTGCTCGACCGGCGCGAGTTCCTGCTGTCCGACCTGCTCCCCGCCTACCGCGAGCTGCAGCCGGCGCTCCACCCGCACCTGCACGACGAGCGGATCGACGTGGGGGCGCTGGCCTACGCGGTGGCTCGCCTCCCCGAGGGGGTGACGCGCACGTCGTTCTACTACCTGACCGGGACCCTCCCCGAGCTGTACGAGGACCCGGAGACGAAGTTCGACGAGGTCCGCACCCAGGCGCGGCGGCGCTCCGCCTGGCAGCCCATGCCCGCCAAGACGATCGTGCTGCTGCGCGACGGGATCTCGGACGTGACCGACCTCCTCACCTGCCTGTGCACGTACGCGATCGAGGCCAAGAAGCTGCGCCGCCGGATCCGCTCCTCGCAGACGCTGCGGCTGCTCAAGGACCTGGTCGAGCGCCCCGACCCGGCCGCCGCGGCGGCGCTGCTCGAGCGCCTGCCGCTCGCGCCCGAGGAGCGGGAGGGGCTGCGCCGGATCTGGCCGGACGACTACTGGGTGCGGCTGCGCGACATCCTCCTCCACCACGAGGACGTGGCGCTCGAGTGCGACACGCAGGTCGACGAGTACAACTCGCGCGCGTCGGAGACCTGGGCCGCGCAGATCCGCGCCCGCGCCGCGCAGCTGGTGGACCTCGAGGACCCCGCGCTCGAGGTCCACATCGTCAGCTCGAACACGCACTCGGTCGCCAACTGCCTCTCGCCGTACCTCGCGCGGCGGCGCGAGGAGATCCTGGCCTGGGGCCGGACCCACCGCCCCGACCTCACGGGGACACCCTCCGCCGAGCGGCCCTGGGGCCAGGGCTGGCGCGACCCGAGCGACCTGCTCTACGTGCTCGCGCGCCACTACCTGGCGGACGTCCCGGGCGCCCGCGAGCAGTGGGCGCAGGAGTCGCTGGCCAACGGGCAGCATCACCTCTCGTCCACCGCCTTCACCGGGATCGAGGTCGACCTGTTCGACCTGCGCCGCCTCGACCCCGCGCTGAGCGACGCCGCCGTGGGGGCGCGCCGCGCCGGCGGGCCGGCGCTGCTGGTCAACGTGGACTACGCGTTCGGGCAGCAGGCCGAGGAGATCCTGGCCAACCTGCTGTTCGTGTTCGCTCGGCGCGTCCGCTCGGTGAACGTGCTCGGGAAGGCGGGCGGCCTGACGGGGGAGCGCGGCGACATCCTCTTGCCCGCCGCCACGCTGCTCCAGACCAACGACGAGCTGTACCCGCTCCCGAATCGAGACCTGCCCGAGGAGCTGCTGCGCGAGCTGCTGCCGGAGCGCGACGTCCACTGCGGGCCGGTGCTGACGGTGGCGGGCACGCTGCTGCAGGACCGCACGCTGCTGCACTTCTACCGCCGCATCTGGAAGTGCGTCGGCCTCGAGATGGAGGGCTCGTTCTTCGCGCGCCAGCTGATCTCGGCGATCGAGACCGGGGTGGTCGAGCCCACCGTGCAGGCGCGCTTCGCCTATTACACCAGCGACGTGCCGCTCGAGCCCGAGCACACGCTGAGTGAGGGGCTCGCGCCGTGGGAGGGCGTCCCGCCGCTGTACGCGATCACGCGCGCCATGCTGCGGCGGATCTTCGCCGCGCTGCCGGGAGCGGCGCCGCGTTGAGCGAGCCGACCCTCGAGGACGCGGGGGCGGTCCCTCGGGCGAGCGGCGCCGTCTTCGAGCACCTGGCGTTCTCGGCCTGCGCCGCGCTGGTGGTGGTCGCGATCTGGACCCCGGCGGCGCTGCCGCTGGTGGACCTGCCGCAGCATTCGGCGCAGCTCGCCCTGTGGGAGCGGATGCAGGACCCGAGCTGGCGCTTCGCCGACCGGTTCGAGCTCGACTGGGGCACGCCCTACCTCGCGTACTACCTGCTCGGCCGCGCGCTGGCGGCGCCGCTCGGGGTCGAGGCCGCCGTCCGCTGCCTGGTCACCCTCGCGGCGCTCGGCCTCCCGCTCGCGCTCCGACACCTCCTCCGCCGCCGCGGCGGCGACCCGCTCCTGGCGCTGCTCGGGTTCCCGCTCGCGCTCGGGTTCCCCTTCGCCATGGGCTTCCTCAACTACATCCTGGCGCTCCCGCTGGCGCTGGTGATGGTCGCCGAGGCGGGGGAGCAGGCCGCGCGGCCCACACGCCGCGGCGCGCTCGCGCTCGCGGCGCTGTCGGTGGTGTGCTTCTTGGCGCACGCCCTCGCCTGGGCGGTGGCCGTGGCGATCGGCGGCGCGGCCGCATGGGGCGCCGGAGCGACCTGGCGGGCGCGGCTGCGCGCCGGGCTGACGCTCGCCTTGGCCGCGCCCCTGGCGCTGACCTGGCTGGCGCGCCGCGAGGAGCCGATCGCGCCCCTCCCCTTCGTGTGGGGCGGTGGCCCCGCCCGCGCGCTGCAGCTCCCGGCCGTGCTGCTGGGCGACGACACGGTCGCGCTCGCCTTCGGGGTGGCCGGGGTGGTCGCGGTCGGGCTCGGGGTGCGCCGGCTCTCGCGCGACCCCGCGCGGTGGGCGCCGGCGGCCGCGGCGGCGGCGCTGTTCGCGCTGGGCCCCATGCGGGTCCTGGGCGTGTCGTTCGTCGCCCAGCGGCTGGGCGTGCTCGTGCCGCTGCTGCTGCTGTTGGCGCTCGACCCCGCGCCCTCCTCGCGCCGGCGGCGCGCAGCGGTGGCGCTGGTCCCGCTGCTCGCGTTCGCGCAGGTCGCCGTGGTCGCGCATCGGCTGTGGCGCTGCGGGCAGGACGGCGCGGACGTCATGGCGCTGGCGGCCCACCTCCCCGACGGGGCCGTGGTGTACGGCCACGCGTACGACCTCGAGCCGAAGTTCCACGCCCAGACGCGGGCCTACGACCACTTCGCCGTGCTCGCGCAGCGCGACCACGACGTGCTCGTCGAGCCGACGTTCGCCCGGCACCCCCCTCAGCTCGTGCGCTACCGACCCGACCACGAGCCGGAAGGGCGCGACTGGACCCACCTCCTCCTGCGGCTCACCCCCGAACGCCTCGCGCGGCCCGTGCCCGAGTTCGAGCTGGCCGAGGGGAGCAGGTGGCGGGTCGTGGCCGAGTCCGGCGCCTGGCGCCTGTACGCCCGCAGTCGGTAGCGAGGCGGCCGGCGTCGCGACCGACCGAGCCGCCGCGCGACACGTCGCAGCGGGACGCGCTGCGCACGCGACACGAGCACGGGCACGGCCATGAGGCTCGACGTCGCTGCGACAGCCTCCCGGAGCAGCGCCCGATCCCTAGGCAACGACCGCCGGTCTGGAGCATGATGGAGCAGCACACGGACCCACCCGGAGGTGCCCCGCCCCATGTTCAAGCGCGTCGTCCTGTTCGTCCTGACCAACCTCGCGATCCTGCTGGTGTTCTCGCTCGTGATGGGCGTCCTCACGGCCAGCGGGCTGCTGCCGCGCGACGGCTACGCGCCGCTGCTCGTGTTCGCGGCCATCTTCGGGTTCGGCGGCGCGTTCATCTCGCTCGCGCTCTCCAAGTGGATCGCCAAGTCGTCGACCGGCGCGCGCGTGATCGACGTGCCGCGCGACGAGACCGAGGCCTGGCTGCTGCGGACCGTGGAGCAGATGGCGCGCGAGGTCGGGATCGGCACGCCCGAGGTGGCGATCTACGACGCGCCCGAGCTCAACGCCTTCGCCACCGGCGCCCGGCGGAACGCGGCGCTCGTCGCCGTCAGCACGGGCCTGCTCCGCGGGATGCGCCGCGACGAGGTGGAGGGCGTCCTCGCCCACGAGGTCAGCCACGTGGCGAACGGTGACATGGTGACCATGACCTTGCTCCAAGGCGTGCTCAACACGTTCGTGCTGTTCTTCTCGCGCGTGATCGGCTCGGTGGTGGACGCCGCGCTGCGCGGCAACGGCGACCGGCGCTACGGCCCCGGCCCCGGCTACTGGATCACCACGATCGTGGCGGAGATGGTCCTCGCGGTCCTCGCCACGGTCATCGTGATGTGGTTCAGCCGCTGGCGCGAATACCGCGCCGACGCCGGCGGCGCCAAGCTCGCCGGGACCGAGCGCATGGTGGCCGCCCTGCAGCGCCTGCGCGCCTCGCAGACCGGCTCGCAGCTCCCCGAGTCGCTGCGCGCGTTCGGGATCCGCGACGGCTCGGGCAGCCTGCTGGCCGGCCTGTTCCGCTCCCACCCCCC
>CAZMSZ010000468.1:0-5457 GCA_964569055.1 uncultured Planctomycetota bacterium
GTTGTGGGGGACCGTTCGGGAGGCGCGCGGAGCCGGAGTCGGAATCGGAGTCGGACTCGGAGTCGGACTCGGAGTCGGACTCGGAATCGGAATCGGAGTCGGAATCGGACTCGGAATCGGAGTCGGAATCGGAGTCGGAGTCGGAGTCGGAGTCGGAGTCGGAGTCGGAGTCGGAGTCGGAGTCGGAATCGGAGTCGGGGTCGGAACCCCGAGCCGGCTGCGCTACGCCTCGCCCGGCCCCTCCTCGCGTTCGCTCATTCGGCGCATCAGCGCCTCGATCGCCGGGGTCTTGTCGAGCGAGCGCAGCTCGAGCGTGTTGGCCGCGAGGTCGAGCACCGCGTAGGTGGCGCGCTCGGGGCACATGCCGCGGCGGCCGGTCGGGCGCGCGAGCGAGCCAGTGTCGACCACGTAGCGAGCGCCCGCCTCGCGGCGGATCAGGAGCGGGTCCGTGGCGCGTGGGTCGAGCCGGCGCGCGGTCGGCTTGCGGCCGCGCCGGAGCGTGTAGATCGAGGGGCGGTGGGAGTGGCCGCAGAACGTGACGTCGGCGTCCTCGATGTCGGCCAGCCGCTCGGCGTTGTCGCGGTTCACGTAGGCCCAGCCCGGCAGGCAGTGGACCACCCGCAGCCGCAGGCGCGGCGCGGCCTCCGCCTCGATCGCGATCCGGTCGGGGAGGGCGCGGATCCAGGCCGTCGCCTCGGGGGTCAGCTCGTTGGGGAGGCCCGACGCGCCCAGGAACAGCCGCCCCTCCTCGGCGCTCCACGCCTCATGGTTGCCGAGGACGCTCGGGATGTTCCGCTCCGCCAGCACCGCGCAGAAATAGGAGGAGGTCGCGCCGTCGGCGTAGCCGATGTTGTCGCCCGCCGAGACGAAGGCGGTGGTGGGCCCGGCCTCGCGCTCGAGCACCTCGTCCAGCGCGATCAGGTCGCCGTGGGGGTCGCCGAGCACCACCAGCCGGGTGGTGCCGGCCGGGAGTCGGAGCGAGAGGGTCTTCGCGCGCTCGGTCACCCGCTCATTGTGCCTGGCGGCGCGCTCTCGGTGAGCCGGGGCGTCCGGGACAGGGCGACGCCCGCCGGCCCGGGCCCGCTACATGTGCGGGCTCGACCTCGCTAAACTCCTCGCGGAGGGGTCGTGCGCCGGACGTCGCCGCTGCTCGCGCTCGTCGCGCTCCTCGCCGCGCCCGCGGCGGCGGAGGAGGAGGCGGCGCGCTGGAAGATCGCGGCCGGGACGCGGCTGCGCTACGACCTCGAGGCGCCGCCCGCGCCGACCGGCGCGCCGAGCGTGCGACCGCTGCTGCTGCTCGGCCCCGCCAGCTTCGAGGCCGGGCGCATTCCCGCCTTCTCGGTCGGCGACGCGGGCGACCTCCTGTGGTACTTCGCGCTGGCCTTGCCCGAGGGCGCGGGCGAGGAGGGCGAGGTCTCCGAGCGGTTCGCGGTGCACGGTGGGGCGCTCACGGCCAAGGGGAAGTGGGCGCGCAAGCGGCGCGGGGGCAAGCTCAACCTGCAGTGGACGCTCGAGCTGGCCTCGACGGTGAAGGACGACCCGCTGAAGGCCGCTGGCGGCGCCCGGCTCCTGGTGGCGAGCGCGTTCGACCTCAAGAAGGGCGTGCTGCGCGAGGCGCGCCTCCAGCTCGGGGTCGGCGGCGCGCCCCCCTGGACGGCGCGCGTGGCGCCCGGGCAGCTGTTGGACATCGCGGGGCGCGGGCTGCACGCGGAGGTCGACGCCGCGATCGAGCGCGGCGCGCGCTGGCTGTATCAGGCGACCAAGCGGCGGGTCGCCGCCTACAAGGCCCTCGCGCCGGCGCAGGCGCTCGGCCGCGTGGCGCTGCCGACCTTCGCCCTGCTGCGCTCGGGGACCCCGCTCGAGGACGTGGCGCCGTTCTACGCCTGGATGGAGCAGCAGGAGCTGCGCGAGACCTACTCGGTCTCGCTGTGGATCATGGCGCTCGAGGCGCGCTCGGTGGAGCGCCAGCGCGTGGCGCCCGCGGAGGGGACGCGCAGCGTGGCGCGGTTCCGCCGCGGGGCCGTGGCGCCGCGCCACCGCGAGCAGATCGCCCAGGCGGTGGCCTGGCTGCTCGCCGCGACCAAGGACGGCTGGTGGGACTACACGGCCGAGGCCGGGCGCGGCGATCGGTCGAACAGCCAGTTCGCGGCCCTCGCGCTCCACTCCGCGGCCGCGAGCGGGGTCGAGGTCCCGCGCGCGGTGTGGGAGGCGGTGCTGAAGGAGGCGCTCGCGCACCAGGAGCGCGGCGGCCCGACCGTCTCGGGGCTGGCGCGCAGCGTGTTCACCGCCAGCTCGCCCCTCGCCGAGGAGGGCGCGACGGGCGGGGGCGAGGCGGCGGACGGCACCCGCGTGCGCCCGGGCGCCGCGGGCGAGACGGCCGCCGCCCCCCGCGCGCGCGGCTGGGCGTATCCGCAGGCGAGCCGCGCGGCCGACGGGTCCGCCTACGGCTCCATGACCGCGGCCGGCGTCTCGACGGTGGCGGTCGCGAGCGAGGCGCTGCGCGCGGGCGGCACGGGCGCCGGCCCGCGCGGCGCGACCGACGCGCTGCGCGACGGGCTGGCCTGGCTGCTCCACTGGTTCGACCCGGCCGCCAACCCCGGCCGCGGTCAGGCCCACTACTACTACTTCCTCTACAGCCTCGAGAAGGCGCTCGACACCGCCGGCGTCGACCGCCTCGGCGAGCGTGAGTGGTACCGCGAGGTCGCGGCCGAGCTCCTGGCGCGTCAGAGCAAGGACGGGAGCTGGGGCGGGATCGAGAACACCGCCCTGGCGCTGCTCGTGCTGAACCGCGCCACGTTGCCCGCCCGGCTCGAGATCGAGGCGATCGGGCCGGTCGCGACCGGCGAGGGCGCGGCCGACGCCTGGGACCAGGTCGCGCTGGAAGGGGTCGGGCGGCTCGGGGCGCGAGCGCTCCTGCGCGCCATGGCGGCCGACCCCGCCGAGGCGGCCCGTCGGCTCGACCTGGCGCGGCGCGCGCTCGAGGCGCTCCTCCCCGAGCAGCGCCCGCGGCTGGCGCCGGCGCTCGCCGAGCTGCTCGCGAGCGAGCACAAGGCGTCCCGGCGCTGGGCCGCGCGGACCTGCGAGGAGCTGACCGGCAGCGACGACCCGGCGGCGGTGCGGGCGTTCGGCGCGCGCTACGAGCGGCTGGTCGCCGCGCAGGAGTCGGGGCACCCGGGCGCGATCCCGGCGGTGCGCGAGGCGCTGGCCGACCCGCGCGCGCCGCGCAGCCTCAAGCGTCAGGCGCTGCTCACGGCCGGGCGCCTGGTGGCCGTCGAGGCGATCCCCGAGGTGCTCGAGCAGCTCCTCGATGGCGAGCTCGAGCAGCGGCAGGTCGCGATCGGGACGCTGATCGGCCTGGCCGGCAGCAAGGTGCGCCCGTTCGACGCCGACGGGTCGGCGGCCGAGCGCGAGCGGCAGGTCGCGGCGTGGCGCGCCTGGTGGCGCGAGGACGGCGGGGCGCGGGTGGGGGAGGTGCTGCTCCGGCGCGCGGTGGCCGACCTCGGCCGGCCCGACCGGGCGGCGCAGGGCGCGGAGGTCGTGCGGGCGCGGAGGAGCGAGGCCTTGCGCCCGCTGGTCGACGGCCTGCGCGACGAGGCCACCCGGGCGGGAGCGCACGCGCTGCTGGTGGAGCTGACCGGAGCGAAGCACCCGCCGAAGGTCGAGCCGTGGCTCGCGTGGCTGGAGCGCCCGGGCGAACGGCTCGCGCCGCGCGGCGACCCGGCGGCCACGCCCGCGACGGGCGAGCCGGCGGAGCCCGAGGCCGTGGCGGCCGCGCCCGAGCCCCGACCCGCGCCGCCGGCCTCCAGCGAGCCCGATCCGCTCGCCGCGCCGGCCCCTGCCGAGGACGAGGCGCCCACGGCGGCGGGCGAGCCCGCCTCCGCCAAGCCGCCGGCGCGAGCCGGCTGGGGCCTCGTGCCGCGGCCCTCGCAGCGGTAGCGTCATGGCGGGGCGGGTCGGTCCATACGAGGTGCTGGGGGAGGTCGAGCGCGGCCCCGGCTACGCGCTGTACCGCGCCAACCACGTCGAGCTCGGCCGCCCCGTGCTAGTCAAGGTCCTGCAGGCGGGCGCCGCCGCGCCCCCCGCCGCCCGCGCGCGGTTCGCCGAGGAGGCCCGCCGGCTGGTGGCGCTCACGCACCCCAACCTGCAGCCGGTGCTCGCGGTCGGCGAGGCGCAGGGCGTGCCGTATCTGGCGCTGGGCGCGCTCGAGGCGCAGCGCATGAGCGCCCTCCTGGCGCAGCGCAGCGAGCCGCTCGGCGTGGAGGTGGCAGTCAAGCTCGCGCTGCAGCTCGCGCACGCCGTGCAGGCCGTCCACGCGGCCGGCCTGCTCCACCGCGACGTGTGCCCGGCGAGCGTGCTCATGACCTCGCAGGGCGCGCCGGTGCTCACCGACTTCGCGCTGAGCAAGGAGCTCGGGCTGGGCGCGCCCTGGAGCGGGACGGCCGGCTACGCGGCGCCCGAGCAGGTCCTCGGGCGCGCCGACCTCGTGGGCCCGGCGACCGACGTCTACGGCCTCGGCACCGTGCTGTTCGCGCTGCTCCTGGGGCGGCCGCCGTTCGTCGACCCCTCGCCCGAGCAGCTCCGCGCGAGGGTCGCGGGCGAGCCGCCCGCCGCCCCGCGCGCCCTGCGTCCCGACCTGCCGCCCGCCCTCGAGGCCGTGTGCCTGCGGGCCCTCGCCAAGGAGCCCGCCGCGCGCTTCGCCAGCGCCCAGGCGTTCGGGCAGGCGCTGGCGGCCGCGCTCCAGCCGGCCGCGCCCGCCGCCCGGCTCGAGCTGGCGCCGCGGCCCGACGCAGAGGACGTGAGCGCGGGCGCGCCGCGCGAGGAGGAGGACGACGTCGAGCCCGAGCCGGGATCCTCCCGACCCGCGGCGGACCGCGCGCCGGGAGGATCGCGCGCGCCGCTGCTGGCCGGCGCCGCGCTCGCGCTGGTGGTGGTCGTCGCAGGCGCGCTGGCGCTGATCGCGGGCGGCGGCGCGGGGGACGAGCCGACGCCGCGGGTCGCCGACCCGACGGCGACCCGAGCGGACGACGACGCTTCGACGGCGGACGAGCGCGGCGGCGACGAGGCGCCGGCGACGAGCAGGCCCCCGAGTGAGCTCGACCGTCAGCTCGCCGCGGGCCAGCTCGAGGAGGGGCTATCGCGCCTGGCGCGTGGCGACGCCGACGAGGCGCTGCGCGCGTTCGACAGCGCCCTCGAGCTCGACCCCGAGCTGGCCCGCGCGTACCACGAGCGCGGCAACGCGCGCTACCTCCTGGGCGAGTACGCCGCCGCGGTGGCCGACTACACCGCCGCCCTCGCGCGCGCCCCCGAGGCCCCCGAGCCGTACCACAACCGCGGCGCCGCCCACGAGTCGCTCGGCCACATGGCGGAGGCGATCGCCGACTACCGCCGCTTCCTCGAGCTCTGCCCCGAGCACGCCGAGGCGCCGGGCGTCCGCGCCGACCTGGAGCGGCTCGCGCA
>CAZMSZ010000469.1:0-5440 GCA_964569055.1 uncultured Planctomycetota bacterium
TGCGGGTGATCGCCGCGACCAACCGCGACCTCGTGGGCATGGTCGAGAAGGGCGAGTTCCGGCGCGACCTCTACTACCGCCTGAACGTGATCCCGGTCGAGCTCCCCCCGCTGCGCGAGCGGCTCGAGGACCTGCCCGAGCTGATCAACGAGCTGCTGCTCCGGCTCAAGGAGGCGGGCGCGCAGCCGGTGGCCGTGGAGCCCGACGCGCTCGAGGCCATGAGCAGCTACGACTGGCCGGGCAACGTGCGCGAGCTCGAGAACGAGCTCAAGCGGCTGCTCGCGCTCGGGGTGGAGCGGATCACCGCCGACGACCTCGCCGAGCACATTCGCGAGCCCGGCGGCGGCGGCGAGGCGCGCGGCGACGAGACGGACGCCGCGCTGCCCACGCTGAACATTCGCGACCTCGAGCGCCTGACGATCCAGCGCGCGCTCGAGCAGTGCGAGGGGAACAAGACCCAGGCCGCCAAGGTCCTCGGGCTGTCCCGCCGCGGGCTGCTCAAGAAGCTGGACCGGTATCGGGAAGAGGGCAAGCCGCTGGATTAGCGCCGCGGCAACAGGCGAGGGGAGAGGCAAGAGGAGAGAGAAGACAACACGGAATATCAACAGAGAATATCAATTGCAATGCCAGAATGGCTGTCGCAATAGGGACCCGCCCTGTGGGTGGTCCTGGCTCTCTGGCCTGCCCTCGTCTCCCGTGGCTGCGCTGCCGAGCCTCCCTTGATGGCGAGGAGCTGTCGTCGAGCGACAGCCGTTCTGGCATTTCGATTGATATTCCCTGTTGATGTTCCGTGTTGTCTTCCGTCGAGCAGCGGGACACTCAAGCCACTGCTCCCTCTCCGGTTACGATCCTCTGTCACCAACCCGGGCCCTCCTGCGTTGACCTCCCGACCCACGCAGGAGGAAACGCGCCATGGTCATGACCGCCCCGCTCGAGCCCGCCACCAGCCTTCCGTCCAGCAGCCGCCTGGTCTCGACCTGCGGCCGCGAGCTGCCGCTCACGTCCGTCCACCTCGCCGCCGAGGCCGGCGGGGGGATCGCCCGCGTGGTGCTGACGCAGCGGTTCGAGAACCCCTACGCCGAGCCGCTCGAGGTGCGCTACCTGCTCCCGCTCCCGAGCGACGGCGCGGTGTCGGGCTTCAGCTTCGTGATCGGGGACGAGCGCGTGGTGGGGCGCGTGACGGGCAAGGAGGAGGCGCGCGCGCGGTTCGAGCGGGCGCTGGTCGAGGGGCGGACCGCGGCGCTCCTCGAGCAGGAGCGCTCGAGCCTGTTCACGCAGCGGGTGGGGAACGTGCCGCCTGGGGCCTCGATCGTGGCCGAGGTGATCGTCGACCAGCGCCTGCGCTGGCTGGACGAGGGCGCCTGGGAGTGGCGGTTCCCCACCGTGGTCGGGCCGCGCTACATGGGCGAGCCCGGCCGCGTGGCCGACGCGGGGCGCCTGGCGGTGCCCGTGGCCGAGGGGGAGCTCGGCGCGCGGGCGACCCTGGTCCTGACGCTGGCCGACGCGCCGAGCGGCCCGGTCAGCTCGCCGAGCCACTCCTGCCAGGCCTCGAGGGCGCGCGAGGACGGGGTCACCGTGCGGTTCGGTGGCGACGGCGCGGTCCGGCTCGACCGGGACGTGGTGGTCCGCTGGCCGGTGGCGCTCCCGAGCGTCAGCGCGCGCGTGCTGGCGGCGCGCCCCGAGGGCGCCGCGGGCGACGACGCGTTCGCGCTCCTGACCGTGGCCCCGCCCACCGGCGGGTGGACGCCGGTGCGCCGCGACCTCACGTTCCTGATCGACACCAGCGGCTCCATGGGCGGCCGCCCGCTCGACCAGGCCAAGCGCGTGATCGCGGCCATGATCGAGACGCTCGGCGTGCACGACCGCCTCGAGCTGATCGAGTTCGGCTCCTACCCGCGCCGCTGGAAGGACGCGCCGCAGGACGCCACCGAGGCGACCAAGCGCGCCGCCCTGAAGTGGGTCCACGAGCTGTCGGCGCGCGGCGGGACCGAGATGCACACCGCGGTGCTCGAGGCGCTGCGGCCGCTGCGGGCCGACTCCCAGCGGCAGGTGGTGCTGGTCACCGACGGGTACATCGGGTTCGAGGCCGAGATCGTGGCCACGCTCCTGCGCGAGCTGCCGCCCGGCGCGCGCCTGCACACGGTCGGGGTGGGGAGCGCGGTGAACCGCTCGCTGACCCAGGCGGCCGCCCGGGCGGGGCGCGGCTGCGAGCTGATCCTCGGCCTGGGCGAGGAGCCCGAGCGGGCGGTGGGCCGGCTGCTCGCCCGCACCACCGCGCCGCTGGTCACCGA
Organism: uncultured Planctomycetota bacterium; assembly: GCA_964569055.1. GTDB lineage: Bacteria > Planctomycetota > J058 > J058 > J058 > JAWLGW01. The sequence goes on from CAZMSZ010000469.1 coordinate 2,292, forward strand.
CCTGGTGCTCGAGGGCGCCGGCCTGCGCGAGCTCGCGCCGCGCCAGCTCCCCGACCTCTACGCCGAGGCGCCCGCCCTGATCGCGGCGCGGGTGGCGGCGGGCGGCGGCGAGCTGGTCCTGCGCGGGCGCACGGCCGAGGGGGCGTTCGAGCAGCGGCTGCGCGTCCCGGCGCTGGCGCGGGGCGAGGGCCCTGCCGGCGTGGTGGCCCTGTTCGCGCGCGAGAAGGTGGAGGACATCGAGATGGCGCTCACCGCCGGCGGGCCGCGCCACGTCCTCGACGCCGAGCTCGCGGCGACGGGAGTCGCCTACCAGGTCGCGACCCGCCTCACCTCGTGGGTCGCCGTGAGCGAGCGGGTGACGGTGGCGGCCGAGGCGGCCCGGCGGGTGGTCGAGCAGCCGCACGAGCTGCCGTACGGGGTCTCGGCCGAGGGGCTCGGGCTGCGGGCGGCGGCGCCGCAGGTCGCGCGCGCGCAGCCGTCCGGTCGCGCCATGGGCGGCAGCGCCAAGCGGGCGCGGATGGCGTTCGAGGAGGTGAAGCGGGAGGAGGGCGCCGCGCCGCGTGGGGCGGGCCCGAGCCCCGCGCCCGCCTTGGGCGCGCCCGCGCCCCTCACGCAGAGCGGGATCCGGTCCCATGGGCCCGACCAGGGCGACGCGGCGCCCGCCGACGAGGACTCGCGGTCCGTGAGGGAGGAGATCCGCCTCACGCAGAGCGGCGCGTGGGTCGAGCTGCCGTCCGACGAGGAGCTCGAGGAGCTCACCAAGCTGACCCGCGACGGTCGCGCGATCGACCCGACCCTCGCGGAGATCGAGGCCATGAAGGCCCTGAGCGCCATGCGCAGCGGAAAGCGGCGGCCGCGCCGCGCGGTGCCCTGGCTGCTGCTGCTCGTCCTGCTCGCGCTCGCAGCGATCGCGCTGTGGGTGGTCGGGGTGTCGGTTGGGGTGTTGGGCGGAGGCGGGGCGGCGCCCGGCGGCGCCGCCCCGCCCTCCGGCCCGACCGCGCCGGCGGGCGAGGCGGACGGCCGGTGAGCCTGGACCTCGACGTCCACCTGCCCGCGATCGCCGCCGGCGACGCGCAGGCGTTCGGGGCCTGGCTGGCCGCGGCGGAGCCCTCGCTCCGCCGCGGCCTGCGCGGCTTCGCGGCGCAGGTGGACGTCGAGGCGGTGCTGCAGGAGGCCCTGCTGCGCACCTGGCAGGTCGCCCCGCGCTGCGCCCCCGACGGGCGGGCCAACGCGCTCCTGCGCCTGGCGCAGCGGATCGGCTGGAACCTCGCGGTGAGCGAGGCCCGCCGGGCGGGGCGCGGGCTCACCGTCGACCCCGCCCTGCTCGCCGAGGGGATCGACGCGGCGCAGCGCTACGAGCCGCGCCTCCCCGACCCGCTCCTGCGCGAGCAGGTGGCGCGCTGCCGCGAGAAGCTCCCGCCGCGTCCGGCCGAGGCGCTCGCGGCCCGCCTCGAGGGCGGCGGCCCCGACGCCACCCTCGCGGCGCGGCTCGGCATGCAGAAGAACACCTTCCTCCAGAACTTCACCCGCGCGCGCAAGCTGCTGCTCGAGTGCCTGAGGCGCGCGGGGATCGACCTCGCGGCGGAGCTGGCATGAGCGAGGAGCGCGACGAGGCGGCGCTGATCGAGGAGGTCGCCGGCGCCTGGCGGGCCAGCGACCCGCGGCGGGTGGCCTTCGCGCCGGCGTGGTACGACCTCTCGCCCGAGGGGCGGGAGGCCGCGTTCGAGGTCGCGACCGGGCTGCGCGCGCTCGAGGCGGCGCTCGATCCGCAAGGGCGCTCGGGCACCGTGCGCGCCGTGCTGGCGCGGCTCGGGGCGCGCTGAGGGCCCGTCACTCGCCGCGGGTGTCCGGGGCGCCCGAGGCACGGCGTCGACGCGCCAGCAGCGCGCTCGCGGCCCGCTGGTGCGGTGCGCTACTCGCCCACGCCCGTCGCCGCCGCGAGCCGCGCCTGCGCGCGCGCGAGCAGCGGCGTGGCGTCGCCGCCGGCCAGGCGGGTCGCCCACCTCGCCGCGTCATCGAGGTAGCCCTCGAGCACGCGCCCCGAGCTGCCTGGCAGCTGCGCGACCACGTCGGACAGCGCATTGGCGCAGCGCACCGGCTCGGGCTCGTACCAGCGCGACGGGCTGGGAAGCCGCAGGAGCGTGGGAGCGCGAGTGGGTCGGTCCTCGACGTGCGCGGCCAGGAACGCGGCGCAGCGCGCGACCGCGTCGCTCACGGCCGGATCCTCCACCCCCTCGGAGAGGGCCTCGAGCAAGGCCCGGGTCGCGCGCAGGCCGGCGACCCGGTCGCGCCGGGCTTGCACCCGCAGCCAGCGCTGCGAGGCCAGCTGCGCGCCGGCTCGCGCCGCCCGCTCGCGGCCCTCCAGCTGCGCGACCGCCTCCCGCACGCGATCGCGGGCCGCGCGCTCCCTCTTCCACAAGGTCACGCCGATCGCCGCGGTGAGCACCACCCCCAACGTCAGCGCGAGGAGCGCCGGCCGCAGCGCCACCGGCGCGCGCGGCGGGGGCCGGCGCGGCGGTGGGGTGCCGATGAGGGGAGGTGGGAGCGCAGGCTGCGGCGGCGCTGCGCGGGGAGGCTGCGGCACGATCCGCACCGGCGCGCGCCGGCCGGCCGGACCTGCCAGCACGCCTCCGCAGCCGAGGGTCGGGCAGCCAGACAGCTCCTCGGCGCAGGTCGCGTGGACCGCCACGCCGCACGCGCTGCACGCGGCCGAGGCCTCGCGAGCGAGCGGCTCGCGGCAGAACAGGCACTCGCGCGGCGCGCCTGGGCGCGCCTGGACGTCGACCTCGAGCACTGCGACCTCGCGCGCAGCGTAGCTCTCGCGGAGGGCGAGCCCAAGGGCGGCGCGTGGCGTCAGCCGCCGTAGCGCGCCTGAGCGCTCGCGCTCAGCGGCTCTGCGGTCTGGACGCGCGCGCCTCGTGGCCGGCGTACCAGGCCCGGGCGAGCTCGAGGACCGACGCGGCGTCGCCGTCCGCGAGCCGAGTCGCGCAACGCCCCGCTTCGCGGAGCAGCTCCGCGGCGCGCTGAGGGTCGGCGTCCAGCGCGCCGAGCGCGCTCGTGACGAGGCCGTCCGCCTGCTTCAAGGCCGAGTCGCGCGGCCCGTAGTGACGGCGGCCGCCCCACTTCTTGGCCCTCGCGAGCGGCTCGCC
>CAZMSZ010000470.1:0-5420 GCA_964569055.1 uncultured Planctomycetota bacterium
GGCGACGGGGGCGTAGTAGCAGGCCCAGGCGGCGTCGCGCGCGCGCCGGCACAGGTCCATCTCCTCGTAGTAGAGGAAGTAGCCCTCGTCCATCAGGCCGACGGTCTCGAGCGCCTCGCGCCGCACGATCATGCAGGCGCCCGACACCCAGTCGGTGAGGTGCACCTCGTCGCGCGGCGGCGGCGCCACCACCCACGGCTCGAGCAGGCGCGAGAGCGGGCCGAGCCGCGCGCCCGCGAGCAGCTCTCCGAGCGCGCTGTGGAAGCGGAACGCCGAGCGCCGCACGCTCCCGTCGGGGTCCAGCACCCGCGCCCCCGCGACCCCGGCGTCGGGCCGGCGGTCCATGAACGCCACCAGGCCGGCCAGCGCGCCGGGGCGCGCCGTGGTGTCGGGGTTGAGCAGCAGCACGTAGTCGGGGAGCGTGCGGCTCATGAGCCGCGGCCGCAGCGCCTGGTTGTTGCCGTAGCTGAAGCCCCCGTTGCGGGGGCTGCGGTGCAGCCGCGCCCAGCGGGCCCAGCCGCGCGCGCGGATCGCCGCCTCGATCTGCTCGGCCGAGCCGTCGCCCGAGACGTTGTCGACCACGACCACGCGAGTCCCCGGGACGGTGTCCACCTCGGGCGCGAGGGAGGCCAGGCACTCGATCACGAGCGGCCCGGTCCGGTAGTTCACGATCACGACCTCGAGCCGCCCGGCCGACCCATCGGTCGCGCTCCGCTCTGCGGGGTCGCCGCTGACCCGTCGCTCGCCCATGCCGTTCACCTCGCGTTCGAACCGCGCCAGGCGCGTGCAAACGCCGGCGCAGCGACGCGGGCGCGCCAGGGCGGCCTCACCTCGGCCGGCCGCGGTCGCTGGCGGGCGCGTGCCGCGGCTGGCGGGAGGCGTGCGGCGCGCGGATCATCACCCGCGCGCAGCGGAGGAGCACACGTCTTGCGGCACCGCGCACAGCGTCCACGATGGCGCAGTGGAGCCGCCCCGAGGGCGGCCCAGGAGGAGCGAATGTTGAGCTGGCGCTCTCCAGGGGTCGAGCACGGCGGGCCGGGCGCGCGCCGCACCGCGCTGCGCGCGGCGCAAGCCGGCCTGCAGCTCGTGGGCGCCGACGCGCTGTTCGCGCGCACGAGCGCCGGGGGCGCCATGATCCTGATGTACCACGCGGTGGTGGACGAGCGCGCGGCGCCCTGGGTCGACCCGCGGGTCGCCATGTCGGCCTCGGTGTTCGCCGCTCAAATGCGCTTCCTGGCGCGGCACCGGCGCGTGATCGCGCTCGACGAGCTGGTGGAGCGGGTCGCCGCGCGCCGCGAGCTGGCGCCGGGGACGGTGGTGATCACCTTCGACGACGGCTACCGCGGCGTGCTCGAGCACGCCGCGCCCGTGCTCGCGCGCCATGGGCTGCCGGCGGTGGCCTACCTGGCGACCGGCGCGCTGTCGCGCGGCGGCGAGCCGCAGTACGTCGACGCGCTGTGGGCGGCGTTCAACACCCGCACCCGCGACCGGCTCGACCTCGCCGAGCACGGGCTGGGGGTCCGCGACCTGCGCCGGGCGCCTGCCGTGCGCGCGACCTTCCTGGCGCTCGACCGGCACCTGCTCGCGGCGGGCGACGCGGAGCGGCGGCGGATCCTGGCCGAGGTCGAGCGGCAGCTCCGACCCGAGAGCCGCCCCCCGCGGCTGACCCTGACCTGGAGGGAGGCCGCGCGGCTGCGCGAGGTCCACCCGGGGATCGAGCTCGGGGTGCACACCCGCGACCACGTGGACCTGAGCGCGCGCCCGACCGCCGAGGTGGCGCGGCAGGTGGAGGGCTCGGTGGAGGACGCCGCGCGCGCCCTCGGTCGGCCGCCGCGTCACTTCTCGTTCCCGTTCGGACGGGCGAGCGCCGAGGCGCGCGGGGTGGTGGTCGCGGCCGGCCTCCGCTCGGCCGCCGTGACCGAGCCCGCCGCCCTGGTCCGCGCCGGGTGCGACCCCTACGCGCTCCCGCGGCTTTCGGCGCCGGCGGACATGCGGCTGTTCCCGTTCTTCACCAGCGGCGCGTATCCGGACCTGTCGCTCCGGCTGCTGGGGCGGGCGTGAGCCGGCGCGTCCAGGCGGTTTGCCGTTCGGAGGTCAGCCTTCGTGCCCGTGCCCGTTCCCGTGCGCGTGACCCGTCGCTACGGCCTCCGCGCGGGCAGGGGCCAGGGGCACGGGCAGCGGCACGAGGCGCCACTTCGGGCCTCGCTGGACGTCGTCCGCTAAAACGGGACCTCGCCGCGTAGGCGGTCGAGGACGCTGCGGGCGCGCTCGCGCACCGAGGGGTTGTCGTCGTAGCGGAGCAGCTCGATCTCGGCCGCAGCCGCCTCGCTCCCCAGGCTCGCCAGCGCGTCGAGCGCCTGCAGCCGCACCTCGGGGTCGGACACGAACAGGGCGCCGGTGAGGTGCGGCAGCGCGCGCGCGTCACCCTGCGCGCCGAGCGCCTGCAGGCAGCGGCGCTCGAACTGACGCAGGTTGAGGAACGCCATCCCCTTCAGCTCGAGGTACTCGGCCAGGAGGTCGTCGGGGGCGTTGCTGCGGCGGTAGTTGAACGGGGCCGCCGCGCCCAGGCCCGGGTCGAGCAGGGCCACCAGCGCCGTCAGCGGGGCGCGGCGGGCGCGCCCGCGCTGGGCCGCCTCGACCGCCGGCGCGCGGTAGCGATCGATCGTGACCCGGTGGAGCCGGTCGGCCGCGCGCCCGACCCGGATCGTGAGGCAGGCCGGCCCCTCCTCGCCGAGCGACACGGCGAGCGGGACCCCGTCGGGGCCGAGCGCGTCGTCGAGCTCGGCGGGGTCGGTGTCGTCGAGGCAGGGGTAGCTCTCGCGCAGGCGCCGGCGGCTCAGCTCGTGCACGCGGTCCCACAGGGCGCCGGCCTCGTCGAGGGTCAGGCTCCGCCCGCGCTGGCGGATCATGCGCGCGGGCTTGGTCACCAGGCGCAGGTCGTTGTCGTAGTCGAGCTGCAGCCGCAGCTCGCGCGCCGTGCAGCGCCGGCCGACGCGCTCCACGCGCAGACGCTCGTAGCGGTAGGCGAACTGTCCGGCCCGGTCGGGGTGGAGACCCGTTCGCTCGGTGTGGAGCTCGATCCGCCACGCATCGGCCGCGGCCGCGCTCACCCGCGCGCGCCGCGGCGTCCGCCCCGTGCTGCCCTTACGTCGCTCGGCCATCGCTCCCGTTCGCTCTTCGCCCGACCCTTGAGCTATAGACGCCTGCTGACGGACCCGCAAGACACCGGGTCCGCCCGCGACGCCTCGCGGCGCCCAGGCGGCGGGCCCGCGCGCGAGGCTTGGTCAAGCTTCTCGGGGCCGCGGCCGTCGTTACACTCGACGCTCGCGTGACATCCGCCGCCGAGCACCCCGTGCTTCCCGACCCCGAGGCGCTCGCCCCGCGCCTAGTCGAGCGCTGCCTCCGCGCCGCCGCCTCCCTGGAGTTCACCACGTTCCTGGTGGGGGTGCGGACGCCGAGCGCGGCCGCCGCGCTGCCCGATCACGTCGTGACCGCCTGGAAGAGCGCGCTCAAGCGGCGCGTGGGGCTGAGCCTGGCGCTGGCCTGGGAGTCCCTGGGCCGGCGCGCCGACTTCCACCACCCCGAGCTGGTCCTGGTGTGCGACGAGGCCGCCGGGCGCGTGAAGCGAGTGGTCCGGCCGGTGTGCTTCTACGGTCGCTACCGCAAGCGGGTCCGCGACCTCCCCCAGACCCGCACCGACTGGCGCTGCCCGGCCTGCGCCGGGCGGGGCTGCCCGGCCTGTCGCGGGTCGGGGCGGCGGTATCCGATCTCCCTCGAGGACCTGATCGGCCGCCCGGCGGCGCTGGCGCTCGACGCGCCCCCCGGGTGCTACGCGCTGCACGGCATGGGGCGCGAGGACGTCGACGTGCGCTGCCTCGGCCCGGGGCGCCCCTTCGTGCTCGAGGTCCGCGACCCGCGCCGCCGCACGGTCGACCTCGCCGCGCTGGTGGCGGCGATCGAGCGGGAGGGCGCGGGGCGGGTCGAGCTGCCACGCGGGCTGCGGCCCACCTCGGAGGCGCTGGTCGGCCCGCTCAAGGAGCACAAGGCGACCAAGCGCTACCGCGCCGTGTGCGCGCTCGCCGGCCCCACCCCGCCCGAGGCGATCGCCGCCCTGCCGGCGCGGCTCGAGGGCGCGACCCTGGAGCAACGCACGCCCCTGCGGGTGGCGCACCGGCGCAAGGACAAGGTCCGCCTGCGGCGCGTGCTCGCCTTCGCGCCGCGCGTGGTGGGCCCCGCGACGTTCGAGGTGGAGGTCGAGGCCGAGGCGGGGACGTACATCAAGGAGCTCCTGTCGGGCGACGAGGGCCGGACCCGCCCCTCGGTGGCGGAGCTGCTGGGCCTCCCGGCGCGGTGCGCCGAGCTCGACGTGATCGACGTGCGCTGCGACGACGAGGGGCTGCTGGCCTCGGCCGCGTGGTAGGCAGCCCCGCGGGCGCACCCCGCTGGCGCGGTCGCATCTGGCGGCTAGAATTCGCCACCCTCAGGAGGGAGCGCATGAAGGTCGGCACCAAGGCGCCCGAGTTCACCCTGCAGGACGGCGACGGGAACACCGTCCGCCTGAGCAGCTTCCAGGGGCGGAAGGTGGTGGTCTACTTCTATCCCAAGGATTTGACGCCCGGCTGCACCACCGAGGCCTGCGATTTCCGGGATCTCCACCCTCGCTTCGCCAAGTCGAACGTGGCCGTGCTCGGGATCAGCCCCGACCCGATCGATCGGCACCAGACGTTCACGGCGAAGTACGAGCTCAACTTCCCGCTCCTCGCCGACACCGACCACGCCGTGGCCGAGGCCTACGGGGTGTGGACCGAGAAGCAGCTCTACGGGCGCAAGTTCATGGGGATCGAGCGCACCACCTTCCTGATCGACGAGCAGGGTCGGATCGAGAAGATCTGGCGCAAGGTGAAGGTCAAGGGCCACGCCAAGGAGGTCCTCGCCGCGGCCGGCGTGTCGGGCGCCTCGGGCCGTCTCCCCGCCAGCTCGGGCCGGCTGGCCGCGACCTCGGGGCGGGCCAAGGCCGCGACCTCGGGGCGGGCCAAGGCCGCGACCTCGGGGCGCGTGGGCGCCACGTCGTCGCGGGCCGCCAAGGGCTCGGCCCGCGTGGCGGCCACGTCGGCGCGAGGCAAGGCGGCGAACGGAGCGGCTGGCGGCGGGAAGAAGAAGGCTGCGAAGAAGGCGCCCGCGGCGAAGGCCGCCAAGGGGGCCGCTCCGGGCAAGAAGGCGGCCTCGAAGAAGGCCGCGCGCGCCAAGCGCTAGGCGACCCGGCGGGTCGTCGCGTGTGCGACGGGTCGGGGGGGGCGGTGTGCGGTAGGCGCCCCGCTTCCCGGCCGCGTCGCACGTGCGATAAGCCGCCGGGGCGGCTGGCCCGCGTCGCACGTGCGACAACCCCCGGGCCTGCCGGCCCCGTCGCACGTGCGACAACC
>CAZMSZ010000471.1:0-5406 GCA_964569055.1 uncultured Planctomycetota bacterium
CCGCGACCCCGACTGGCCGCGCGCGATCGAACCCTCCCTGCCGGCCGGCCTCGACGCGCTCTGCCGGCGGGCCATGGCCAAGGACCCGGCGGCGCGGCCCCAGAGCGCGGCGGCGCTGCGCGACGAGCTCGCGCGCTGGCTCGAGGGCGAGGAGCGCGGGGCGGGCTCGCGCCTGGGGCGGCGCGGAGCGCTGGCCGCCCTGGGCGCGCTGGTCGTGGTCGCCGGGCTGGCGCTCGCCGCCGCGCCGGGACGGGCTCCCCCGCTCGCGGACACGCCCGCGGCCACACGCGCGCCGGGCCCCGAGGCCGCCCCCACGGCCTCGCTCGCGCAGACCTCCTCGCCCCGCGCGGCGAGCGAGGAGGGGCACGAGGTGCGCCGCCGCTGGGCCGGACGCGTGTGGTCCGAAGGTGACCTGGCCCGTCCGGTCACCGTCCGCTTCCTCGACGACCGGCGGCTGGCGACGCTCCCCACGCGCGGCGTCGCGCTCGCGATCCACTCCCTCGCGTCGCGGCAAGAGGAGGCTCGGGTCCTGCTCCTGGAGCACGACGACGGCGGCGGGATGGCCATGGTGCGTGTGCGCCCAGGGCTGCTCCTCCTGGTCACGCCCTCGTGCTTGTGGAGCTCCGACGGCGTCGCGCTGACCCCGCTCTGGCGGCCTCCCGCGGACACGGCGCTGTTCGAGTGGCTGGCCTTCGAGCGGGCGACCGGGCGGGTCGTCGTCACGGGCCGGCATTTTCGGCCGACGTGGCTTCGGCTCGAAGCCCTGCCCGCCACCGCCACCGCGCCCGAGCAGGACGTCGAGACGCTCCGCTTCGGGTTCGAGCTGTACGGCGGACGACTCCTCGAGGCGCTGCGGCCGCCCGGGGGCGGCGGCGCGCTCCGCTCGAGCGCGCCGGGCCAGGAGCAGGGCTGGGCCACCCTCCCACCCCCTGCCAGCGCGGCGCTCCATCCCGACGCGCCGCTCCTCGCGGTCGGGCTGCAGCGCGCCGGGCAGATCGCGCTGCTCGACGTGAGCGAGCCGGCGCCGCGTCGGGTCGCGCTGGTGAGGCTCGACTACAGGCAGCTGCCGGCCACCGGCACACAGGTCAACGCCTGCGCGTTCGGCGCCGGACGGCTGTGGGTCGCCACGCCGCACGCGCTCTGGAGCTGGCCCGTGCAGCCCGAACCGCTCCTGGCGGCGCGCACCGAGCAGCAGCTGGGCGCGCCGCCGGACCGCCGGGTCGACATGCTGCCGGCGGGCTTCGGCGAGCCGTGCTCGATCGACCTCTCGCCCGACGGCGCGCTGGTCGCGGTCGGCGGTCGGGGCCAGGTGCTGCTGCGCGGCGTGGACGCGCCCTGAGCGGCGGCGCCCGCGGGATCAGCGCGCCGGAACGTCCAGCGTCCAGCGCTGCGTCTGGCGCATCTCGTCGCGGTGCTCGTCGCGCACCCAGGGGGTGGGGTCCCACACCTCGGCCGAGATCTCGTAGCGCCCGGGCTCGAGGTCGCGCGGGTTGACCTTGATGAAGTGGACCGGCAGCCCCTGCACGACCTCGAGGTTGCCGCTCACGTCCTTGACCGGGACCTCCGCCTCCTCGGCGCCGCCTCCCTGGCGCTCGCGCGTGCCCTCGCCGTCCTCGTCCTGCTCCTCCGGGTCGCCCGTCTCGGGGCGCTCGGGCGCGAACGGGCCCTTGCGGCGCCAGTGCACGAACAGGGGGTGCGTGGCCGGCTTCATCACGAGCACGCGGAAGGTGATCGTGTCGCGCCCCGCCTGGAGCTCGCTCTCGGCCGGCCACACCTGGTCGATCGGGCGCACGTGCCGATACAGCGCGCGCACCATGACCTCCATGCACGGCGCGCAGAACGGCGAGCCGACGTCGCGCATCACGCAGGCGCGCTGCGGGCGCCAGTAGCCGGTGGGCTGGCGGTTGGCGCCCTCGAAGGCGTCGATCGGGCGCTGGGACCAGTTGCCGCCGCCCTGCGGATCGAGCCACGCCTTCCAGGGGGCGACCGCCCGCGCCTCCTCCGCGGTGGCCGCCGCGACCACGTTGGGCGCCACGACCCGCGGCGGCCCCGAGTAGGGGCGCGGCGGGCCGGGGTTCGGCCCGGGCTCCTGGTCGTACTCGTCGCCGAGCCCGCCGAACGCGTGGCCGACCTCGTGGGGCGTGGCCTCGAGCATGGTCTTGCACACCGCGACGGTCCCGCCGCCGCCGGTGGCCACGGTCGCGAAGTCGTTGCCCAGGCAGACCGCCTGGCGGTCGTGCTGGCCGGGCCAGTGGCGCTCGAGCAGCGCGAACACGCGCCCGCGGTCGGTCACGACGTGGCGCCCGTCCTGGATCGCCGTGCCGAGCGCGGTGTCCTTCTTCTCGCCGTCGCGGGACAGGCCCTCCTCGTTGCTCGCCAGGTTCACGGCCCAGTAGTTGATGTACTGGTCGTACTCCTTGTAGAAGTCCTGGAGCTGCAGGAAGCGCGCCGCGCTGTCGGCGTAGCGGTCGAACTGCACCTGCCGCCGCTCGTCGAGCAGGAACCCGTCGCCGAGGATGTAGAGGTCGAGCCGGTTCGCGGGCGGGCCGTTGCGGCCGAGCTGCCGGCTGAGGCGCACGTCGCGCCGGCGCAGCACGGGGCTCTCGAAGCGGGCGCGCGCCACGTCGCCCACGCCGGGCACGTCCGCGTGGCGCTTGGCCAGCTCGGCCAGCGCCGCCCGGCCCGCGTGGTAGTAGCCCTCGTCCATCAGCGCCAGCGCGCGCTCGAGCAGGAGCAGCAGCTTGCGGCGCGCCCGCTCCTCGCGCGCGGCGCTGGCGAGCTCCTTGGCCTGCTCCTTGGCGGCCGCGCGCGCGGCGAGCACCCGGTCCCGCTCGGCGGGCGCGACCAGGCGCCCCTCGAACACCACGAAGCCGCCCTCGGGCAGCGGCTCACCGCTGGCGAGCGAGTAGAACGACCAGACCTGCGGCTTGAGCCGCTCCTCCTCGGCGAAGCGGAGCAGGACCGCCGTGCCGCGCTCGAACAGGCCGGTGCGGAAGGCGTGGAACGCCTTGGCGAAGGTCAGGGTGAGGTCGCGCTCGCCGAGGCGCTCGAACAGCTCTTGCGCCTGGACCGCGCGCACGCGGGTCCACGGCCAGCGCACCTCGCCGCTGCCCGCCACGATCGGCTGCAGCACCACGTGCACCCCGTCGGTCGAGGCCAGGCGCGCGCGCAGGTCGCCGCGCACCGTGAGGGTCGGGCGCTGCTCGGGCGGCAGCTCCGTCGCGGCCTGGAGCGCCGCGAACAGCGCCTCGAGGCCGCGCACCTGCTCCCGCAGCCAGTGCGCGCGCAGGCGCGCCTCCTCGGTCAGGGACAGCGTCAGCAGGAGGTCGAGCTCGCGCCAGGCGAGCGGCAGGTCGAACCGCAGCGCGGCGTCGACCGCCCGCTTCTCGACCGTGGTCGCCTCGCCGCTCAGGTCGGGCAGCCCGCCCCGCGCCTGCAGCTCCCGGATCGCCTGCTGCTGCAGCCGCGCGGCCAGGGCCTCGAGCTCGTCGTCGGCCCCCAGCCCCCGCAGCCGCTCGCGCCCCTCGAGCAGCGAGACCAGCGCGGGCACGGGCCCCAGGCGCTGCGCCTCGCCCGTGACCTCCTCGGCGAGCGCCTCGGCCTGCGTCGCCGCCTCCTCGCGCAGGCGGGCGCGCAGCGCCTGGGCGGCCTCGTCCTGCGCCCGCTCGGGCTGCAGGAGCGCCAGCAGCTCGAGCAGGGTCTGCGCGCGCTGGAGCTCCTTGGCGTCGGCCGCCCGGGTCGCCTCGGCCCGCAGCACGGCGCCCACCGCCTCCTGTCGCCGCTCGCCGCCGTGGCGCTCGGCGCGGCGCAGGCGGTCGGCCACGAACAGCGCGTCGCTCGCGCGCCGGTCGGCGGGGTGCTCGTCGGCGAAGCGCTCGAGCCCGGCCGCGAGCTCGGCGGGTCCCAGCCGGCGCAGCTCCGCCCAGGCCTTCCGCGCGGCGGGGCTCGAGGGCTCCGCCGCGAAGGGCGGCGGCTCGCCCTCCGTCTCGGGCTCGAGCTCGGTGGCCTCGGGGTCGAGGGCCGCGTCGCCGCCCGCGGGGGTGACGCCTCCCACGGCGACCTCGCCGGCGGCGCCCTGCCCGGCCTGCTGTCGGCGGACCTCCAGCACGTATCGCCCGGCGGCGAACACCAGGGCCGCGGCCGCGCCGGTCAGCATCACGAACCCCACGAGCTGGACCGTGCGGCGGCGTCGCCGCTGCAGGAGGAACTCCTGCGCCAGCGAGCGGGGCTGCGGCTCCTCCTCGGAGGCCTCGTCGGGCGCCGCGCCCTCCTCGTCGGCGGGGGCGGCCTCGTCGGCGCCGCGCTCGTCCGCGGGCGGGGCCGCCTCCTGCTCGCGCGGGGCGCGCTCGCTCGCCTCGACCGGCCCCTCCGCCGACGCGGCTCGGCGCGCCTTGCGGCGGTGCGGGCGCTCGGCGGGCGGCTCGGCCGCGGCCGCGGCCGCGTTCAGCACGACCACCGCCTCGCCGGCGGTGATCTCGGCTCCGGGCGCGAGCGCGGTCGGCCCGTCGATCCGCTCGCCGTTCACGGCGGTGCCGGCCTTGGTGGTCGACTTGTTCTCGATCGTGGCCACACCGCTGGCGCACGACACGACGAAGTGCAGGCGCGAGACCCCGCCCGCGGTCAGCACCACGTCGCAGGCCTGCGTCCGCCCGAACGACAGCGAGGCGCCGTCGGGGAGCGGGACCTTGCGGACCTGCCCCACCCCCTCGTAGACCTCGAGCACCAGCTCGCTCAAGGGATCCTCCCGCGGCCCCCGCCCGCGCGGCGGGAGCGGGCCGGCATGGTGTCCCAGCCCGGGGCCGAGGGCAACCGGCCCCCGCGCGCCTGACGCTTCGGTGACTGGAGGGACGGGCGCCTCCCGACCGAAGAGGGGGGTCGGAGGCTCCATGTCCGCAGCGCCCGAGTCCGCCCCGATCGACCGCCGCGAGCTCACCGCCCGCGTGGCCTACCTGCTCTACGAGCACCGAGGGCGCGCCCCCGGCCGCGCCCGCGAGGACTGGCTCCTCGCCGAGCGCTTGATCGACCTGTGCGTGGCGCTCCTGAGCGCGCTCGCCCCGCCGAGCGAGCCCGCGCCGAGGGCCAGCGACTCACCGCCTCGTCCCGAGACCAGCCGCGAGGACCGCGCGCACGACGTGCTCGCCTTGCTCGAGGCGGCCGTCGCCGCCGACGGCCGCGCCGCGGTCGCGCGTCGCCTCGGCTACGCCTCGCCCAGCTCGGTCGGCAAGATCCTGCGCGGTCAGCGCGCGCTCACCGACGCGCTCGTCCAGCGAATCGTGGCCGCGCTGGCGCCGGCGGCGCGCAAGGCGGCGTAGGGCTCGGACTCCGAGTCGGGTGCTCGTGCTCGTGCTCGTCGCCGTGCTCGCGACCCGTGCGCGTGCCGGCTTGCCCGAAGCAGCTACCCAGAGC
>CAZMSZ010000472.1:0-5382 GCA_964569055.1 uncultured Planctomycetota bacterium
TCTCGCTTGCAGCGCTCCTCCGCCGCAGCGAATTGGGAACGGGCCACGCGCACGGGAACGGGCACGGGCACGGGCACGGGCACGAGTCGCCTGGCGCAAGGACGGGTGGAGTCGGGAGTCGTGCACGAGCACGAGCACGAGCACGAGGGGCGAGCGAACCCCGCCGCGTCCTGGGGCTGGGCCCTGCGGGCTGCTGTATACTCCCGCCCGTGAGCGTGACTGGGCCCGCACCCTCCTCCCGTGAAGGGTCCGCTCCTGCGGCGCCCGCGAGGCCTCCGGTCGTGATCGTCGTCACCCCGTCGGCCAAGGCTGCGCCACCCGCCAGCGGTCCCGCGCCGGCGCGCGGCGCCCGGCCGCGGCGGGCCGGCGGGCGGTCGGCGCAGCCGAGCCCGGCGGCGCTGCGCGCTCGGGCGGACGCGCTGGCGCGCCGGGAGCGGCTCATGCAGCGCGCGCTGCTGGCTGCGGCGGCGCTGGCTGTGCTCGCGGGCGTGCTGTGGCTGGCGCGCGCGCCGATCCTGCGCGAGCTGGCGGAGCGGCCGGGAGTCGTCGGCGCCTGGGCGTTGGACGAGCTGGTGGAGCTGCGCGACCCGGCCAGCTTCCCGCTGTTCGTGCGCCACTTCCTCGAGGACACCGAGACCTACCACCTGGTCGTGTTCGAGGTGGGCGGGCGGGCGCGGGCGCCCAGCGAGGACGAGGTCCCGCCCGACGATCCGGAGGCGGTCGCCGCGCACCAGCGCGCGCTGCTGGCCGCGCTGGCCGACCCCGAGCGCGACGTGCGCGGCGGGGCCTTGCGCGCGCTGTACGCGCTCAAGGAGCGCGCCTGGGCGCGAGAGCCCGCGCTCCTCGCCGCGGCGGCCCACTTCCTCGCGCTGAGCGAGGAGCCGACGCCCAGCCCGCGGGAGGAGGCGCGCGAGCGGCGCTTCGCGGCGCTGGTGCTCCGCGAGGCCAACCCGGTCCCGCCCGTGCTCCGCGACGCCGCGCTGCGCGACCCCGACCGGCTGGTGCGCCGCTTCGCGGTCGAGGCGTTCGGGAGGGGCGAGGGCGCGTCGGTCGAGGTGGCGCGGGAGGTGCTCGAGACGGCCCTGCGCGATCCGGCGCCGGAGGTGGTCCGCGCCGCGCACCTCGGCCTGGTCCGCATCGGGGCCGAGGTCTCCTTCGAGCTGCTGGCGGAGCTGCTCGAGGATGAGCCCGGGGCGATGCGGCCCGAGGTGCTGCGCGCGCTGCGCGGCCGGCCGGAGCCGGAGGCCACGCGCCTGCTGGTGCGTGGCCTCGAGGACGCCGCGCCGGGCGCGCGGCTCGCCGCGGTCGAGGGCCTGGCCGACCGTGAGGGGGAGGCGGCGCGCCTCGCGCTCGAGCGCGCCCTGCGGGACCCCGAGCCGTCGGTGCGGTTGAAGGCGGCCGAGGCGCTCGGCGCGCGGGCCGACGGCGCCGCGGCCGAGGCCGCGCTCACGGCCGCCCTCGAGCGCCACGAGGGGTGGCACGAGCTGCGCGGCCTGCACCACGCGCTCGAGCGCGTGACCGGGGTCGACCTCCCCGACCCGACCCAGGGCGAGCCTGCCAGCTGGGAGCGCGCGATCGAGGGTTGGCGGCGGCGGGCCGCCCGGGAGACCCCATGAGCGAGCGGCCGACCGGGCGGCGCGGCAAGGCGGCGGCGGCGCGCGGGCCGCTGAGCGGGAAGGGCGCCAAGAAGAAGGGCAAGGCGGCGCGCAAGACCGGGGCCCGGGGCGACGCTCCCGAGGCGCCGGCGCGCGGCCAAAAGAAGAAGAAGGCGGGTGCGCGGCGGACCGGGGCCGACGGCGAGGGCGGCAAGCGGGGACGACGGCGGGGGCGGCCGTCCAAGAAGTGGCTCGAGACGATCGAGCGGCTGGTCGAGCAGGCCCGCGAGTCGAACGGCACGGTGCCGTACACGGCGCTCGAGGCGGTGGTGCTCGAGGTGTGGAGCGACACCAGCCGGCTCGAGGAGCTGATCGACGCGCTCGAGGACCGCGGCGTGCTGATCGAGGGCGGCGACGAGCCGCCGGCGGCGGAGGTCGGGGCCGAGGTCGACGAGCCCGATCCGGTCCACCTCTACTTCTCGGACATGTCCGACATCCCGCTGCTCACGCGCGAGGAGGAGGTGGAGGTCACCACCGCGCTGTGGCAAGCGAAGGAGGAGCTGCGCGACCTCGTGGTCGCCACGCGCCCCGGGGCGCTCGAGGCGGTCAAGCTGCTGGAGCGGGCCACGGGCGGCAAGCTGTTCTTCGAGCGCGCGGTCGGGGCGGAGCGGCTCGAGGGCGGCAAGAAGGTGCGCGAGGCGGTCAAGGTGCAGCTCGCGCAGGACCTCGCCACGGCGCGGCGCCTGTTCGAGGAGGTCGACGCGCTGCGCCCGATCCTGCTCACGCCGCGCGACGACGGCGGCGCGGCCGAGGAGATCCTGCGGACCAAGGCCGAGGTCCGCCGGCGCACCGACGCGCTCACCAAGATCGTCGCCGAGTACGACTACGACGTCGCGGTCGCGTTCGACGTGGCGCGCCAGCTCGACCGGATGGTCCGGCGCATGTTCTCGCTGCGGATCCTGGCGCGCGAGGCGGCCCGCGCCGGGGACGAGGCGCGCCGCGCCTCGCTCGAGGCCGAGCTCGAGGCGCTGCAGCAGGAGTGCTGGGAGCGGCCGGGCGACCTGCAGCGGCGGGTGCGCAAGCGCTGCGATCCGCTGATGCAGCGCTACCGCGAGCTGAAGGTCGCGCTGTGCCGCGGCAACCTGCGGCTGGTGGTCAGCATCGCCAAGCGCTACCGCAACCGCGGGATGGGCTTTTTGGACCTGATCCAGGAGGGGAACAGCGGCCTGCTGCGGGCGATCGAGAAGTTCGACCCGCGCCGCGGCTTCAAGTTCTCGACCTACGCCACCTGGTGGATCCGCCAGGCGGTGACCCGCGCGCTGGCCGAGAAGTCGCGGATGATCCGCGTCCCGGTCTACCTGACCGACGTCATGAACAAGCTCCGCCGCATGACGCGCGAGGTGGACGAGAGCACCGGCCAGCCGCCCGACCTGACCCAGCTCTCGCGGCAGCTCGGGATCGGGATCGAGGAGGCCGACCGCGTGATGCGGGCCGCCCGCTCGCCGATCTCGCTCGACAACCCGTACAACGAGGGGGGGGAGGGCGACTTCGGCGACTTCCTCGAGGACAAGAGCTCGCCGCGCCCCACCGACGGGGTCTCGCGCGAGCTCCTGGCCGAGAAGGTGCGCAGCGTGCTCCACTCGCTGCCCACGCGCGAGCGCGAGGTGATCATGCTCCGGTTCGGGCTCAGCGACGGGCGGGTCTACACGCTCGAGGAGCTGGGCAAGCGGTTCAACGTCACGCGGGAGCGGATCCGCCAGATCGAGATCCGCGCGATCCGCAGGCTGCAGCACCCGCTGCGCGCCAAGTCGCTGGAGGGCTTCTTGGAGTTCTTGCCGTGAGCGAGCCCGCCTCGCCCGCCCCGCCGCCGGCGCTGACGGAGCGCCAGACGAGCGGACGGCTGTTCGTCACCTGGAACGGCGTCGGCCTGGCGCTGGGGATCCTGGCGCTGGCCGGGGGCCTGGCCCTGGGGCGGCCGTGGTCTCCCGCGCGCGGGCTGAGCGCGTTCGAGCCGTCGCGCCCCTGGGATCCGGCCGGCTTCGCCCAGGACGCGGTGTGGGACGACGGGCTGGCGGAGGTGGCGCGCTACGACGCGGTCCGCACGGTCTACGGCGAGCCACAGGCGTACGAGCTGGTGCGGGTGGCCGTGGAGGAGTCGTTCGACCCGCGCTTCGGCGTGCGGCCGGCGGACGACGCGCGCGGTCTGCCCGCCTTCCGGACGCTCGCCAGCCACGACACGTCGACGCACCGGCCGTACGTCTACCAGCAGACGGTCGTGGTGCACGTCTCGCGGCGCGACCCGCGCGTGGTGCTCGGGGCGACCATGGGCTCGCAGGAGTGGAACGGGGTCACCTACGTGGAGCTGACGCGGACGGCCGCGGGCTGGCTCCGGCGCGTGGCGCACTCCTACTTCGAGGGCGAGGGCGACCGGGTCGATCGGCTGGTCGGCAACGCCTGGCTCGAGGATCAGCTCCCGTTCCTGGTGCGGGCGCTCCCGCTCGAGGCGGGCACCCGGCACGAGGTGAGGCTGCTCCCCTCCCTGCTCTCGAACCGGGCCCCGCGCGAGACGGCCGCTCCGGCCGTGGTCACCGTCGGCGCGGCCGAGGACGTGACCGTCCCCGCGGGCACGTTCCGCTGCGCCCCGATCACCGTCACCCGCGAGGACGGCTCCCCGCCGCTCCGCTACTGGGTGGCGCTGGAGGGTGCGCGCCCGCTGGTGCGCTACGAGGACTCCACCGGGTCGGGGTCGCTGCGCGCCCTCGAGCGGACCGCCTACTGGGAGGACCCCCAGTGAAGCGGGTCGTGATCACCGGCGCGACCTCCGGCCTGGGCGCGGAGCTGGCGCGCCAGCTCGCGGCGGAGGAGGGGCCGGTCCACCTGGCGCTCACCGGGCGGCGTCAGGCGCAGCTCGAGGCGGTGGCGGCCGCCTGCCGCGAACAGGGCGCCACGGTCGAGCTGTACCCCGTCGACGTGCGCGACGGCGAGGCCATGAAGAGCATGGCGGAGGACTTCCTCGCCAAGGCGGGCGGGGTGGACCTCGTGATCGCCAACGCCGGGGTGGGCATGCCCGACCAGCTCGAGCGCGGCGACCCGCGCCCCATGGCGGACCTGTTCGCGATCAACGTGATCGGCGTCGTCAACACGCTGGTCCCGTTCGTGCCCGCCATGAAGACGCAGGGGCGCGGGCACCTGGTCGCGATCGCCTCGGTGGCGGGCTTCAGGGCGCTCCCCGGCCACAGCGCGTACGCCGCCTCCAAGCGGGCGGTGCAGATGCTGATGGACGGCTTCGCCTACGACCTCGAGCGCTGGGGGATCCGCACCACCACGATCAACCCCGGCTTCGTGGAGTCGGAGCTCACCGCCAAGAACCGCTTCCACATGCCGTTCCTGCTGCGCACCGACGACGCCGTCCGCCGCATGCGCCGCGCGATCCGCCGCGGCAAGCGGGTGTTCGCCTTCCCCCTCCGCATGCGCCTCCTGATCGCGCTCGGCAGCCTCCTGCCGCGATTCGTGATCGGACGCGTACGGGGCTGAGTCGCGTCGAGCGAGACTCGCTGCACGCCGCCTACCCCGCCGCCCGCACCTGGCGGGTGGTCCGGGCTCGTGACTTGTTCCGGTTGGCCGCTCTCGTTGGAGGCCCAGGGCCGAGAAGAGAAGAGAAGACAGGAGAGCAGGAAAGACAGGAAAGCAGGAAGGGTGGTCGGACGCATGGGAAGCTGGGAAAGCTTCGCGTCCGCGGGCTGGATCGGTGTACCCGGAGGAGGGCGGGGGGGCGCCGTGCTCAAAC
>CAZMSZ010000473.1:0-5368 GCA_964569055.1 uncultured Planctomycetota bacterium
CTACGCCTTCAGCCCGTAGCGGCTGACCAGCTCGGAGAGGTAGCTGCGGTTGAGCCCGAGCGCGCGGGCCGTGGCGCTCACGTTGTTGCCGTGGCGCTGCAGCGCGAGGCCGAGGTAGGCCTTGTCGAACACGGTGCGCGCCTCGCGCAGCTCGAGCAGCGCGTCGCTCGCGAGGCGTAGGTCGATCCCGAGGCGCTCGTCGCCGCCGCCGGCGCCCGCGGCGCCCCCGGCCAGCTCGGCGGCCTCGGGCCCGCCGAGCACCAGGCGCGTGGCGTAGCTCTGCAGCTCGCGCACGTTGCCGGGCCACCCGTAGCCGGCGAGCCGCGCCAGGAGCTCGGGCGCGACCGGCGGGGGCGGGCGGTCGAGGTCGGCCGCGGCGCGGGCCAAGAAGTGCTCCAGCAGGAGCGGGACGTCGCCCGTGCGCTCGCGCAGCGGAGGGACCTTGAGGCGGATCACCGTGAGCCGGTAGTAGAGGTCCTCGCGGAAGCGGCCCTCGCGGACCTCGGTCGAGAGGTCGCGGTGCGTGGCGGCCACGATCCGCACGTCCACCTTGACCGAGGCCTCGCCGCCGACCGGGCGCACCTCGCGCTGCTCGAGCACCCGCAGCAGCTTGGCCTGCAGCGCCGCGTCCGCCTCGGCCACCTCGTCGAGGAACAGCGTGCCCCCGTCGGCGAGCTGGAACAGCCCGGGGCGGGCCTCGTCGGCGCCGGTGTAGGCCCCCTTCACGTGGCCGAACAGCTCCGCCTCGCGGACCCCCTCGGCGAGGGC
The DNA here is from genome assembly GCA_964569055.1 of uncultured Planctomycetota bacterium. GTDB lineage: Bacteria > Planctomycetota > J058 > J058 > J058 > JAWLGW01. Next base: position 769 of record CAZMSZ010000473.1, read on the forward strand.
GCCCATGTTCTCGGCCACGAAGGGCCCGTGCGCCCGCGCGCTGCGCGCGTGGAGGGCGCGCGCCACCAGCTCCTTGCCGGTGCCGCTCTCCCCCTCGATCAGCACGGTGTGGTCGCCGGGCGCGACCCGGTCGATCAGCCCCTGGAGCTGCCGGACCGCCGGGCTCTTGCCCAGGATCCGCGGGCCGTCCTCGACCCGCAGTGCGGCCTCGCGCTCCTGGGCCAGCAGGCGCTCGACGCGGGCCCGCGCCGCCTTCTCCTCCTCGAAGCGGGCGGCGTTGCGCAGGGCGGGCTCGACCAGCGCCGCCAGCGTCTCGGCGAGCTGGCGCGCCTGCTCGCCGAACCGGCCGGGCGTGTTCGCCTCGAGGTAGAGCGTGCCGAGCGAGGGCCCCCCGCTCGGCGCCACGAGCGGGACGGCGAGGGCGGAGCGGACCTGCAGGGCCTGCACGCTGTCGCGGTCCATGAAGCGCGCGTCCGCCAGCGCGTCGCCCACCACCACCGCCCGCCCGCTGCGCGTCGCCTCCTCGATCACGCCGCGGCTCACCTCGGGCGGGCGCGGCTCGCCGCCGCGCGGCCCGAACGCCTGCTCGCCCGGGCCGGACAGCACGAGGTGCGCGCGGTCGGCGCCGATCGCGCGGGCCACGAGGTCGAGCGCCAGGCGCGCCGTGGTGTGGACGTCGAGGTCGGCCCCGAGCAGCGCGCCGATCGCGTCGGCCGCCGGCAGCGAGAGGGTCGTCCCCGCGCCGCCGAGGTCGTCGCTGGTGGCGAGGAGCGAGCGCACCGCGTCGACGGTGGAGCAGCTCCCGACGGGCGCGACGCCCGGCGCCGGCGAAGGCGAGCTGGCCTCGACCAACCCGTGCGCGCGGGCCGTGACGTAGCGCGCGCGGGCGAGCAGCGGGTCGTCCGCGGCGCCCCCGCGCGCGAGCACCTGCTCGGCCAGGGCGACGGCCTGCGCCCGCTCCTCGTCCGACGGCGAGCGCTCGAGCGCGCGCTCCAGGCAGGTCAACGCCGCGGCGGCGTCGCCCCGCGAGAGGTTCATGTCCGCCAGCTTGAGGAGGAAGGAGGCCTGCTCGGATCCGCTCACGAAATTCCTCGGGACGATCCCTCGCGTGTGGGCGGTCGACGATAGCGAAATTCCCAGCCGGATTCCTCGGCAGGCTCGCGCAGGGCTGCCTGGGTGAAGCGACGAAGCCCCTTGCCCTTGCCCTTGGCCACGGCGGCTGTACTGGCCAGCGACAGCAGAGCGCGAGGGCAGGAGCAGGGAGGCTCGTTTCGCGGGGAGCCCGAGGCGCCGAGCTCTCGCGGCGCGACCGCGCGCCGGGCTGAGCCGCCTGCTACCTCGGCTCCGCCGCCGCCCGCAAGCGCTCCACGAGCGCGCGCGCGTTTGGGTCGTCGGGGTGGCGCGCGAGGTGGGCCTCGGCGTGAGGGAGCGCTCGGCGTGGGCGGCCGCGGCGCTCCCAGTACAAGGCTTCCAGCCGCTGCGACGCCTCCTGGAGCAAGGGCGCGATCCGCGCGTCATCGAGGTGCGCGCGGGCCTCGGCGGCGCGGTCCGCCGCGAGGAGCGCCTCGACCAGGGTGGCGTAGGCGGGCCCGAGGTCCTGGGAGGTGGCGGGGCGCGCGCCCGGGGGGAGCTCGCCGGTCCAGCCCTGCTCGAGCCGCTGGCGCAGCTCCTGCACCCAGCGCTCGGCCGCGGCGACCGCGGCTGGGGCGTCGCCGCTCCACAGGTGCGCCCACGCGAGAATGCGCGCGAGCTGCCACGCCTCGGGGAAGGACGGCTCCGCCCGGAGCAGCTCGCGCGCGGCCGCGAGGGCCGCGCTCGGGTCGGCGCGCGCAGTCAGCTCGAGGCGGTCGACCTCGAGCTGCGCGGCGGCGGCGGCGGGGAGCTCGCCCGCGAGGGCGGTCGCGAGCGCGTCGGCCGCCGCCGTCGAGGCGGCCGGGTCGCCGCGCGCCAGGGCCGTGAGCGCCCGGGCGCGCAGGTAGCGCGGCGGCCAGCCGCGCTGGGCGCGGGCCCACGGCTCGAGCTCCCCCGCGCGGGCGAGCTCGGCCAGCGCGGCGGGCTCGAGCGCGTCCTGAGCGGGCGCGGCGGCCGTGGCCACGGCAGCCGCCTCGAGGGCGAGCGCGCCCCGGCCCGCCGCGAACCGGCGCCGGGCGAGGTCGGTCGCCGCCGCCGCGAGCGAGGGCGGGACGGACACGGCGGGGTCGAGCGCCAGGGCGCGCGCGAGCGCGGCGAGCAGCTCGGCCTCGTGCGCCGCCGCCCGCGTCGAGCCGACCTCGGCGGCGGCCGCTGCGCGCAGCTCCTCCGCCAGCGCCAGCTCGAGCGGCGCCGCCTCGGCGGGCAGCGGCGCGCCGCACAGGCTGGCCACCGCCGCGACCGTGGCCAGCGCCTCGCGCGGCGGGCGTCCGCTCGCGCTCAGCGCGGCGGCCACTCGCGCGGGGGCGCGCGTCGCCACGACGGGGTCCGCGGCCACGGCCGCGCGCGTGGCGCGGAGCGCGCCCTCGCGGTCGTGGGCGGCCGCGCGCGCCGCCGCCTCGGCGAGGTGACGACCGGCCTCGCGCGCGCGCTCCGCGCGCTGGGCGGCGCGCGCCAGCGCCGCCTCGAGCCGGGTCGCGGCCGCCGCGAGCTCCGCTCGCCGCGGGCCGATCCACCCGCGCGCCGCGCCCAGCCGGGCGAGCGCCTGCTGCGCCGAGACGACGCCGGCCACCGCGGCCGCGGGGTCGCTCGGCGCGTCGAGCGCGCCCTCGAGGGCCTCGGCCGCGGCCGTCCCGGCCGAGAGCGCGCGGGCCGCGTCGGCGTCGCGCTCGCGCCATACCCCGTGCAGCCCGTGGGCCGCGGCGGCGGCCAGCGCGAGGAACGCCAGCACCGCGGCCCCGACGCGGCCCGCGCGGCGGCGCCGCGCCGCTTGGGCGCGTCGCTGGCGCGGCGTGAGCGGAGGGCGACGCCCGGCCGCGAGCGCGCACAGCACGGCGCCCGCCTCGGCCGCGGTCGGGCGGTCGGAGGGGGCCCGGGCCAGGCACTCGGAGAGGAGCGCCTCGAGCGGCGCGGGCGCGTCGGGGCGCGCGGCGCGCAGAGGCGGCGGCGCCTGGGTGGCGAGCGCCCGCAGCAGGCCCGCGAAGTGGGCCGCCTCGAACGGGGGGCGCCCGGTGAGCGCCACGTAGAGCGTCAGGCCCAGGCCGTAGACGTCGGTCGCGGGCCCCTGCTGCTCGGCGCGGCCGAGCGCCTGCTCGGGCGCGAGCGCGCCGGGCTCGCCCACGAGCTGGCTGGCGCGCGTGGCTCGCTCGGCGCCCTCGTCGCGCACCAGCCCTACGCCCCCCAGCACCACACCGGCGGGGCCGCCGAGGTGGACGTTGGTGGGGGCGACCGCGCGGTGCACGACGCCGCGCGCGTGGAGCTGCGCCAGGACCTCGGCCAGCGCGGCGCCGATCGCCAGCGCCTGCGCGATCGGCAGGGGAGCCTCGGCGGCGCGCGTCGCCAGGGTCGGGCCCTCCAGGAGCTCGTGCGCCAGGTAGGCGCGCCCGTCGGGGAGGGCGCGCCAGCCGTGGACCCGGAGCAGGGCGGGGTGCTCCACGCCGACCAGCGTCTGCGCGGCGCGGGCCAGCCGGCCGCGCCGCGCCTCGCCGGCGGCGCCGGAGTCGGCGGCGAGCACCTCGAGCGCGTGGCGGGCGCCGCTGGGGTCACGCCCCACCGCCCGCGCGCCGCGCGCGTCGAGCAAGCGCTCCACGACGTAGTCGCCGAGCGCCTCGCCCACCGCGCTGATGGGGGCGGTCTCGGCCTCGCGCTCCGCCGCCGCCTCGAGCGCGGTCGCGAGCTGGGCCGCGGTGGGGCGCCGCTCGGGCTCGCGCTCGAGCGCCCACAGGCAGCACTCGACCAGCGCCGGCTCGCCGGGCGGCGGGGAGGGGCGGCAGACCGCGAGCTGCTCGCACAAGCCCTCGAGGTCGGGGGCCTCGAAGGGGTGACGCCCGGCGAGCCCCTCGTAGAGCATGAGCCCCAGCGCGAACACGTCGCTCTTGGGGCCAGCGTGGCGCGAGCCGCCGGCGAGCACCTCGGGCGCCATGTAGCGCGGCGTGCCGACCGCGGCGCCGGTGCGGGTCAGCTCGCCCTGAGCGTGCACGAAGCTGGCGAGCCCGAAGTCGACCAGGCGTGGCTCGAGCGAGGCGTCGAGGAGGACGTTGCTCGGCTTGACGTCGCGGTGCACCACGCCGGCCGCGTGGGCCGCCGCCAGCGCGCGCGCCACCTTGGCGAGGGTCTCGGCCAGCGCGCGCGGGCCGAGCGCCCCCAGCGCCATGACCTCGCCCAGCGGCGAGCCGTCCACCAGCTCCATGACCAGGAACGGACGCCCGTCGGCGAGGCGCCCCGCGTCGAGCACGCGCACCGCGTGAGGGTGGTCGATCGCGCGGGCCGTCTCGACCTCGCGCGCGAACCGCCCGGCCCGCTCGCCCTCGGCCGCGCGCGTCAGGACCTTCACGGCGACCAGCCGACCGTCGTGAGCGCGCGCGCGCCACACGGTCCCCATGGCGCCCGCGCCCAGCGTCCCCAGCAGCCCGTAGCCGGGGACCTCGGGCGGCGGCGCGTCCGCCGCGAAGGCGTCCTCGGGCCTCACGGG
>CAZMSZ010000474.1:0-5360 GCA_964569055.1 uncultured Planctomycetota bacterium
CAAGGCGACAGCTCCCGACTCCGACTCCTCGCCGCGCTCCCTCACCGCGCGTCGCGCCGGGTAGCTACAGTGGCGCGCATGCCGACCCACCGCGCCGTCGCGCGTCCGCCGCGCGAGCTGGTCGTCCGTCCGCGGACGATCGAGGATCCCGACGAGCTCGCCACCTACCTGACCGACGCCTCGCGCTACCCGGGCGGGACGACGCCGCGGCTGTACCGGCCGACCTCGGAGGGGGAGGTCGCGTGGGTGGTCCGCAACGAGCCGCGCGTGCTCGCGATCGGGGCGCAGTCCTCGCTCACGGGGGGCGGCGTGCCGCGGGGGGAGGCGCTGCTCGCGACCGCGGGGCTCGACGCGATCGGGCCGCTGGTGGGCGACCGGGTGCGGGTCGGGGCGGGGGTGCCGCTGGTGACCCTGCAGCAGGTCCTGAGCGAGCAGGGCGCGTTCTACCCGCCGGCGCCCACGTTCCTGGGCGCGCTGGTGGGCGGGACCGTCAGCACCAACGCGGCCGGCGCGGCGACCTGGAAGTACGGGACGACCCGCGACTGGGTCGAGGCGCTGAGCGTGGTGCTCGCGAGCGGTGACGTGCTCGAGGTGCGGCGCGGCGAGGTGCTGGCCGGGCCCCTCGGCGGCGGCGACGGCCGCGAGGGCTTCGAGATCGAGCTCCCCTCGGGCGAGGTGCTGCGGGTCCCGGTGCCCGGCTACCGCATGCCCGACGTGCCCAAGCGCTCGGCGGGGTATCACGCCGAGCCGGGCATGGACCTCGTCGACCTGTTCGTGGGCTCGGAGGGCACGCTGGGCGTCGTGACCGAGGTCGAGCTGCGCGTGCTCACGGGGGCGCCGCCGCTCCTGATCGCGCTGGCGCCGCTGCGCGACGAGGCGCGCGGGCTCGAGCTGGTGGAGCGGCTGCGGGAGGCGTCGCGCCGGACGTGGGCCAGCGGCGAGCGGGCGGGGCTCGACGTGCGGGCGATCGAGAGCATGGACCGGCGCTGCCTCGAGCTGCTGCGCGCCGACGGCGAGGACCGCCGCTGCGGGGTCACGCTCCCCGAGGACGCGCAGCTCCTGCTGTTGATCCAGCTCGAGCTGCCGGCCGAGCTCGACGCGGCGGCGGCCCTCGAGGCCTACGCCCTCGGCGAGTCGCTGGGCGAGCTGGGCGACACGCCGATCGCCCGGCTGCTCGAGCTGTTGGCCGAGTTCGAGGCGCAGGACGAGTGCGAGCTGGCGCTCCCCGGCGACCGCGCGCGCGCCGAGCAGCTGCTGGCGCTGCGCGAGGCGGTGCCGATGTGCGTCAACCACCGCGTGCGCGACGCGCAGCGCGACGTCGACCCCGGGATCCAGAAGGTCGCGGCCGACATGATCGTGCCGTTCGAGCGGTTCGGCGAGGCGCTCGCCGCCTACCGCGCGGAGCTGGGCGGGCGCGGCCTCGACGTCGCGATCTGGGGGCACATCTCCGACGGCAACGTCCACCCCAACGTGATCCCGCGGGCGCGGGTCGACGTGGAGCGCGGCTACGAGGGGATCCTGGCCTGCGGGCGCGCGGTGGCGCGGCTGGGCGGCTGCCCCCTCTCCGAGCACGGCACCGGGCGCAACGCGGTCAAGCAGGCGCTGTTGCGCGAGCTGTACGGCGAGGAGGGCCTCGACGCCATGCGCGCGGTGAAGCGCGCGCTCGACCCGGCCTGGAAGCTCGCGCCCGGCGTGCTGTTCCCCGCCGAGTAGGCGCTCCGTTGTCGACCGCCCCGCGGTCCTTACAATCTTCGCCGTCAGGAGGTGCCCCGTGACCGTCACCACCCGCGCCGCGCTCGCCGCGACGTTCGCGCTCCTCGCGCTGGCCGGCTGCAAGGGGCAGCCGGTGCCCGTGATCTTCGAGGGCATGGACCAGGTGCGCTACACGCGGTCGGTGCTCAAGGCGCGCGACGACACCGTCTACTCCTCGAACTACATCGACGCGATCGGCGGGTTCCGCCCCGGGACCGAGGCCAAGATCACGCTCTACAGCGCGGAGCGGATCGACCTCCTGCTCAACAAGCAGCCCCACCACATGTTCCCCTCCCAGGGGAGCTTCGACACCTCGCAGCCCCAGCGGTTCCTCGAGAAGTACTTCGTCGCCTCGCCCGAAGAGATCGGGCTCGACGCCAAGGGCGAGGTGCTCCAGGAGGCCGCCGCCGCGCCGCCGGAGGCCGCGGCCGCGGCCGGCGTGCCCGCCCCCGCCGACGACGGCGCGGGCGCGGCCGAGGCCGCGCCGGGGGAAGGGGTCCACGAGTTCCGCCTCGACAAGATGGCCGAGGCCACCCGGATCAGCGTCATGCAGGGGCGCGTCGCGGTGGGCATGACCAAGCACGAGGTGTACATGGCGCTCGGCCCGCCCCTGCAGGTCGGCCACGATCAGTCGGCGATCAACCTGCCCCTCGAGGCGATCATGGGCTCGGACCGCTGGCTCTACTACGGCCACTGGGCGCAGCGCTCGCTCAGCTTCGGCCTGGGCGGCAAGCGCGTGCTCAACTTCTCGGGCGGCAAGCTGACCCACATGGAGAAGTAGCCGCGCGAGTCGCCGCGCCCTCCGCGGCGCGACGATCGTTGACTTCCTCCGGCGCGAACCCATGATGTGCCGCCTTCCCTGGGAGGTGGCGCATGTCCGGGACGGTCGTCCTCGCCTACTCGGGTGGCCTCGACACGAGCGTCATCCTGAAGTGGCTCAAGCTGAAGGGGTACTCGGTCATCGCCTACGTCGCGGACGTCGGCCAGGCCGACGACTTCGCGCAGGTCAAGCGCAACGCCGAGCGGACCGGCGCGGACGAGCTGGTGGTGCTCGACCTCAAGCGCGAGTTCGTGACCGACTACATCTTCCCGGCCGTGCGCGGCAACGCGGTCTACGAGGGGCGCTACCTGCTCGGCACCTCGCTGGCGCGCCCGCTGATCGCCAAGCACCAGGTCGCGGTGGCGCTCGAGAAGGGCGCGCAGTTCGTGGCCCACGGCGCGACCGGCAAGGGGAACGACCAGGTCCGCTTCGAGCTGGCCTACAAGGCGCTCGCGCCGCAGATCCGGATCATCGCGCCCTGGAAGGACCGCGAGTTCCTCGACGCGTTCAAGGGGCGCTCCGACCTGATCCGCTTCGCCAAGGAGCAGGACATCCCGATCCCCGTCACGCTCGAGAAGCCCTACTCGAGCGACGAGAACCTCATGCACCGGAGCTACGAGTCGGGGCTGCTCGAGGACCCCGCCTTCCGCCCGGAGAAGGACATGTACACGCTCACGGTCGACCCGCGCGACGCGCCCGACCGCGAGACGCTGATCGAGATCGAGTTCAAGGACGGCACCCCGCAGCGCGTGAAGGACCTCGGCACCGGCCGCGAGGAGACCGACCCCTTGGCGCTGTTCGTGTTCCTCAACGAGCTGGGCGGGAAGAACGGCATCGGCCGGGTCGACATCGTCGAGAACCGCTTCGTGGGGATCAAGTCGCGCGGCGTCTACGAGACCCCCGGCGGGACGATCCTCCACATCGCGCTGCGCGACCTCGAGGGGATCGCCATGGACAAGGAGGTCCAGCGCCTGCGCGACATGCTCTCGCCGAAGCTGGCGGAGATCATCTACAACGGCTTCTGGTTCAGCCCCGAGATGGACTTCCTCACGGCGGCGGTCAAGAAGAGCCAGGAGGTGATCGACGGGACGGTCACCCTCAGCCTCTACAAGGGCAGCGTCAAGCCGACTGGCCGCACCTCGCCCAGCTCGCTCTACGACCAGGACCTCTCGTCCATGGACATCGAGGGCGGCTTCGACCAGACCGACTCCAAGGGCTTCATTCGGATCAACGCCCTGCGCCTGCAGGCCCACCGCGTGATCCTCCAGAAGGCCCGCGAGGAAGGGCGGCGGTAGGAGGAGGCGCTCGCCCTCGGGCGGCAGCCTCCTTGCCCTTGCCCTTGCCCCTGCCCTTGCCCGCCGTTCTTCGGCCTGAAAGCCGTACGCGACAGCCCTTACAGCCAGTCCGCCCGGTAGGCGTCCTGGATCCAGAGCACGCGCGGCGGCCCGCCCGGGACGTCGCCGAGCGTGACCACGAACACGTCGAACCGCAGCCGGACGCGCTCGGGGTGCAGACCGCGCGCGGCGAGCCACTCGTGCGCGGTCGCCACCACCCGCCGCTGCTTGGTCCACCCCACCGCGCCGAGCCCCGTCTCGAGCGCGTGGCGCCTGCGCGCCTTCACCTCGCCGAAGGCGTAGCCCCCGCCGTGCTCGAGCACGAGGTCCACCTCGCCCTGCGCGCAGCGCACGTTGCGGTCGACGACCCGAGCTCCCGCCGCCTCGGCGTAGGCCGCGGCCGCCCGCTCGCCCCACGCCCCGCTCAACCCGCCGACCTTCATCTCGCCTCCTCTCGCGCCAGCGCGAACGAAACACGAACACCCTAACCCGCCCCACCGACGTTTCCCCGGGCGCTCGCCCGACGCCGAGCGCGGGGGCTATAAGGGGGCCTCGCGAGGAGGCGGACATGAGCGGACGGAGCGCGGCGGTGCTGGGCGCGGGCACCATGGGCCACGGGATCGCGCAGGTGCTGGCGCAGGCCGGCTACGAGGTGCGCCTGCGGGACCTCGACTCGGCCGCCGTCGAGCGCGGGCTGGCGGCGATCCGCAAGAACCTCGACGGCGCGGTGGCGCGCGGCAAGCTGACCCCCGACGCGAGCGCGGCGGCCCTGGGCCGGCTCCGCGGCGAGACGGACCTGGCGGCGGCCGTGCGCGGCGCGTCGCTGGTGATCGAGGCGGTCCCCGAGCACCTCGAGCTCAAGAAGCAGCTCCTGGCCGAGGTCGTGGCCGCCAACCCCGACCTCGAGCTGGTCGGCACCAACACCTCCTCGCTCCCCGTGACCGAGCTGGCGCAGGCGACCGCGCGCCCCGAGCGCGTGCTCGGGCTGCACTTCTTCAACCCGGTCCACCTCTCCAAGCTGGTCGAGGTGGTGCGCGGCGAGCGAACCAGCCCCGCCGCGCTGGAGCAGGCGCTCGCGCTGGTGGCCGCGATCGAGAAGACCCCGATCGTGGTGCAGGACGCCCCGGGGTTCGCCTCGAGCCGGCTCGGGCTCGCGCTGGGGCTCGAGGCCATGCGCATGGTCGAGCAGGGGGTCGCGGGGGTCGAGGCGATCGACCGCGCGCTCGAGCTGGGCTACAAGCACCCGATGGGCCCGCTCAAGACGACCGACTACGTGGGCCTCGACGTGCGCCTCGCCATCGCCGAGCACCTCCACCGCGAGCTGGGCGAGGCGTTCCGTCCCCCCCAGCTCCTGCGCCGCCTGGTCCGCGCGGGCAAGCTGGGGCGCAAGAGCGGCGAGGGCTTCTACCGCTGGGTCGACGGCGAGGCCGTGGGACCGGCCGAGCTGCGCTGAG